>CAZKZS010000438.1:0-3898 GCA_964557285.1 uncultured Anaerolineae bacterium
CCGGTCATCATCATCCGAACTGTGGGGGGTCATGCGGTAGGTTTTGGCTTCGACTAAGGTTGGCCCGTCGCCGCGATAGGCTTTTTGTACGGCATAGTGCATGACATCATAACAGGCCAGCACATCATTCCCATCTACGATAATCCCCTCCACACCATAGGCTGCGGCGCGGTCTGCCACATTGGGAACAGCCATCTGTTTATCCACCGGAACGGAAATGGCGTAATGATTATTTTGAACTATACATATAAAAGGAAGTTTATGGACGCCTGCCCAATTGAGTGCTTCATGCCATTCTCCTTGGCTGGTAGAGCCTTCTCCGAGAGAGGTGACAGCCACACGCGGCTGGCTGCGGTCATTGGGGTCTTGCAGGCCATTTTGTACACGGTATTTGATGGCAAAAGCCATGCCTGCCGCATGAACCACCTGGGTAGCAACAGGTGCAGATGTAGAAACAATATTAAAGGCTTTCGCACCAAAATGACTCGGCATCTGCCGCGCCTGTGAAGAAATTTCCCCCTGTTTCCCATATAAACTAATCATAAAATCTTCTGGCGTAACTCCAGCACACAGTACCAGCGCCAAATCTCGATAATAAGGCACAATATAATCGACCCCAAGATGAATGGTTTGCGCGGTGGCAACCTGCACAGCTTCCTGCCCGATGGCGGAAATATGAAAAACGATTTTCCCCTGACGATGAATCATCCATGCTCGTTCATCCAGTCGGCGGCTGAGGAGCATTTTCCAGTACATGTCTAAAAGGGTTTCTTTGGAGAGGGAGTCGGAGGGGCGGGCAGTGGGGGTGGCGCGTCCGTTCCTCACCTTTTCGGTTGTGTTTTTCGCCATAGATTCTTCCTATATTGGTTAGTTTGCACAAAAACACCGCCCTCATTATTGCAGCAAATCGCACGCATGGCAACGTCCTGGCCTTATTCCCGGCGAGAATCGCCAAAATAGGTCTGCCACAGGTCAAGCAGGGTATCTTTAATACTCCGGTTTGCCAGCGCCGATGTGAGCAGCACGACAAACACCACGCAGATCAGGCTGACTGCAATCACCAGCGTGAGAAAAAGAGGAACATCCATTGGTCTACAGCGCTTTTTCTAATTCCCGGTAGCAGCGCAGCACCTCCGCTACGCTCCACGCCTGAAAGGGGCAGCCGCGCGGCAGATGGGGCGCATTACCATCAAAAATTTCGCCAATTGACCCCAGTCCTTCGTCACGCATATGGTCGGCAAAGGGCTTGAGGTAATTCATGGCCTGGGTTGCATCCTGATATACCCGCCAGTGGGCGGTGACAAACGCCCCCATCAGCCATGCCCAGAGTGTCCCCTGATGATAGGCACTATCGCGTTTTTTGACATCCCCGCCATAAGCGCCTTTGTAATCAGGATGGTCGGGCGAAAGGCTGCGGAGGCCGTATGAACCAAGCAGATGTTCCGCACAGACATTCACTACACTTTTGGCCTTTTCTCCCTCCACCAGTTGAAAGGGCAGGCTGATAGCAAAAAGCTGATTCGGGCGCAGGGTGCTGTCATTTCCGGCAGGGGTATCCACTACATCATACAAATAGCCGCCCTGCTCATACCAGAATTTTTGACAGAAGGAGCTTTTAACCAGATCCGCCTGTGCCAGAAAGTGCGCCGGATCTTTGCCCAGGAAACGCGACAGCCAGCCCATAATCCGTAACACGTTGTACCACAGGGCGTTAATTTCGACGGCTTTGCCGTGCCGGGGGGTGATTACCTCCTCATCCACTTTCACATCCATCCAGGTCAGCTGGATTTTAGGCTCCCCCTGCTTTAAAAGATGGTCGGTTTTATCGATGCTGATATGGAAGCGTGTGCCACGTTTGTGCCATTCAATAATCCGTGCCAGCGTGGGATACAGTTCTGATGCAAGCTGCTTGTCATGCGGCTGTGCCTGTAAATATTCATAAATCGCCACAAAATACCACAGGGTCGCATCGGCGGTGTTGTATTCAGGAGTAACCGCCGTGTCCGGAAAACGATTCGGCAGCATCCCCATGTCAATAAACCGTGAATAGGTGAGCAGCGTTTTGGCGGCTTCTTCATAGCGGCGGGTTGCCAGCATCAGCCCCGGCAGCGCAATCATCGTATCCCGCCCCCAATCGGTGAACCAGGGATAACCCGCAATGATGGTTTTGCCCGGCACCTCATCAATTTTGCGTTCTACGATAAACTGATCGGCAGCCAGGCCCAGGTGCTGTACCCATTCCAGCGCATTATCTAACTGGTTGCGTTCACGAAGCTGCTTCTGGCGCATCCGTTCACTGTGCAGGCTGTCCTCCCAGATTTCCGGGTTGTCGGCTTCCAGCGTTGCTACTATACAGAGCGTATCACCCGGATTAAAGGTATGTTCAATCACGCCGGCTTGATACAAATCTTCAATATCATCCTGACCGCGATAGGTTTCCATCGACAGGTGAAATTTCCACCACCAATCCCCTTTGGTATTCAGGCTGCTGGCATTGGTTAAAATTTTGAAGGGGGTGGGCAAAGGGTCGTCGGGAAGCGCCCGGGCGCTTAAATTGGTGATGGGCAAAATATCCAGCCCTTTGCCGCCTTCCCAATGGACAGGGGTCACATGTACTTGAGCGCCGCCTTTGCTGGTATGATGGTGGCTGCGATAGGTGACAAGCGGCTTAACCGTTAATTTAACGGGGCGCTGGCCGCGTGCATAGGTGTAGGTGATATACGTGGTATTTTTGCCCTGTGGCATCCACACGCGCTGAATAAATTTGACATCGCGGTACACCCATTCCCAGACGGGTAACAACCCATCCAGATAAAAACTTTCCAGATGGCTGTAACCGTCGGGGAACATCACGCCCGTTGACCATTCGTGGGTTACAAAGGGGATGCTGTATCCCTGTAAATCCAGCCAGATGTCCAGTCCAGCCAGCAGCAGGGTGCGTCCTGTAGGGGGCTGCGTGGCGGCGATAAGATACCCGTGATAGGTGCGGGTGCGGGTCAGGTTGACCGTTCCCATCGCGTATCCCCCTATGCCATTCGTAACCAGCCATTCACGTTTGCCACTCACATCGGTTCTACTGGTGACTTCTCGCCCAAAACGAATCACAGCCCTACCCTACTTTTCACCTTGTCCTAGTTCTAACACAAAAAAAGCGGTACGGGGAAAAACCATACCGCTTTTTTAAAAAATTCACCTGACTTATTCAGTCGGGTGGGTACTCACTACAGAATTATCCCCACTGAAGGGATTCGGGACGTACTTATCGGCGTGCCAGTCGTTATGCCATTCCTGGCCGTTAACGAGATAGCGGAAGTGGTACTCACGGTTGAGGTCAAGATCAAGCGTGGTTTTGAACGTTTTTTTGTTTTTTTCCATCGGGGTTGCGGTTTCGTTCCAGTTATTGAAATCCCCCACCAGATGCACCGTATTGGCTTCGGCGGCGACCGTTTCTGGCACAGAGAATTCAACTTTGCATTTGGTTTTGAGAAAACGCTTTTTCAGCATATTCCTATTTTCAACTCTCATACTATGGTTGAATCTATCTTTCCGCAATTCCAGAGCCTTGTAAAGAGGATTCCCCGTGAATTGTGCCAATTTTCATCAGATTTTAGTCAAATTTTAAATAAGGATTATGAGGCAGACTCTTCTGGGTCCGGTGGGGTCGGCCCGATCCATCCAAGCAAAAGCATCTGCCCCTGTAAATCGGCGGTGATGCTCCGCGCTCCCAGCCCGTTGAGATTGGCAAGATAAATATCGACTCGGCCGTCGGTGGTGGTGCCGGGGCGAATCCCCACATAGGCCATAAATCGACCCTGCGGTGCATACATGGGGTCACAGGCCAGCAAACTCTGGCCGGGGACGGTGACAATTTGCAGCAGGGGATCAACCACCATGATGC
>CAZKZS010000439.1:0-3889 GCA_964557285.1 uncultured Anaerolineae bacterium
GGCGGATATGCTGGCGGAAGCGGTAGAAGTCATTCGGCTGCTGTGGGAAGGTGGCGAACAGTCGTTTTATGGCGAATTTTACACGGTAGAAAATGCCCGCCTTTATACCCTGCCGGAGGTGCTGCCTCAGATCATGGTGGCTGCTGCCGGCCCACAGTCGGCGGAACTGGCTGCCGATATTGGCGACGGACTCATCAGCACCGCCCCCGATAAAAAACTGGTACAGGCGTATCAGGAAGCGGGCGGGTCAGGCAATCCGATGTACGGTCAGATTACGGTCTGCTGGGCGGAAAGCGAACAGCAGGGGGTCAAAACGGCGTATGAAATCTGGCCTGTGGCGGGGGTCAAAGGTCAGTTGATGCAGGAACTCCCCACGCCCGCGCTGTTTGAACAGGCGGCGGAGATGGTCACAGAGGAGCAAATTGCTGAAACGGTCATCTGTGGAAACGATGTCAAACGGCATCTGGAAGGCATCCAGAAATACATCGACGCGGGCTTCGACCATGTGTACATTCACCAGCTTGGACACGACCAGGAAGGTTTTTTCCGCTTTTATCAGGAACACATCCTGCCGGAATTTCCGTCGGCACAGGGGTAAAATGCAGGATATAGGGCGGGTATCGGACATTCGTCCTTGTCCCCGCCCCTACGCACGGATATGGCGTGGTGTTGGGATGCTGGACGGGTATTGTCCCCGCCCCTACGCACGAATGCGGGAGTCGGGTAGGGGCAGGAACAAGCGACCAACGGGAGCGATGCCTGCCCTGTAAGCCCCTCGCCGATTTTCGGAGAGGGGTTTGGGGTGAGGTTAAAACGGGTGGGAATCGTACATTCGTCCTTGTCCCCGCCCTGTCCCTACTTCACACCCTGACGGTAGCCCTGCATTTCGTTGTTAAAAATCCAGCCGACAATTTCCCCAATACGGATGTCGTTGAAGGCATAGGCTTCACGGGAATAAGCCGCCGACCCGCCGTTGTGCTGGCGTTTGCGCTCGTTCACAATCGACTGGAAACGGCGCTGCCACAACGCCAGGTTCTTCGGACGTAAATCGACCCAGCCGCGTGCTGCCCAGGCGTCGATATTTTCCGGCGTCAGGGACACACAGTTTTCGCCCGCAATTTCAGGGATACGGATAAAGGGGCCGCGTGTCAGGTGGGTCCCTTCGGGGGCAAGAATCGGCACGCCGATAGAGATAATTGAACAGCGCAGCGCGGAATCGTGTTTGACCAGCGCGTACAGCCGCCGTGCCGCTTCTTCGGGCGTATCGGTCAGCACATACGAAATTTCGCCGTATTCCAGCTTAAGCAGTTCGGCCTCCCACAGCAGCTTGGAAATTTCCGGCGGGCCCAACTGACCCAATGCAACACTATGGGTGTGGGTCGTATTTTCCAGATGAATCAGTTCGGCCAGCACCTGCTGACGCAAAAATCCCGCCCGATAGGTCGGATTCAGCACCGCGCCGTTAATCGCGGCAATCACATCCTGTCCGGTATTGCTGCCTTTAATTTCCAGCACGGCTTCGCGGGCGATTTCTTCCGGCGTAATAAATTCCATCTGGTCGAGGGCGGTGATGGCTTCAAATTCGCCTTTGGTGAAAAATCCATTTTCGCCCGTATTTACAACGGGAATTTCCAGCTCACCAATTTTGCGGTAGGCGTCTGGCGGTTCGCGCAGCAGCAAATCCGCACCCAGCCGTTCGGTGTGGCTGTCGTACAGATGTACGGGTTCGCCGCGTTCAATGATTTTTCGCTGGGTGATGTCCGCATAGCCAATCATCGCGCCGGGTTTAATTTCCTTGACAATCGGGCTGTTGGGCGTGCGTGCCATCAGGAACATGAGTCCGGTGTGGGCAAACGCTACCGCCGATTTGGTCAGCAGTTTGGCCGAAGGACGATCTTCGCTGTGGGTATAGGGTACGTTTAAGCCCATGCCGCCCGTGCCTGTTGTGCCAATTTTAAGATACAGCCGCGTACCCGCTTCGCTCATGGCGCGGTGCAGCAGCAGCATATGACGCGTCAACTGTGCCAGAGGTTCGGTCAGCATCAGCACTTCGACGTTGCGTTCGGCAGGTGTCCATTCCATGGTGGTACGTTTGATGTCCTGATGTTTGACCGCCTGCGCCAGATGATTCATTTCTTTGCGTGCCAGCACCGACGCCGTATAAATATCCTGATAGCTGATGGCGGTGGCGGTGTTGATGGCATCCACAATCACTTCCGGCTGGTATTCCTGAATCAGCCGGACAAGGTGCGAATGGCGATACGCCTCATCCATGCTGCCGTATAAATCCTCAAATAGGAGGCTGCGAAATTCAGGGTTATCAATCAGTTCGTGGCGGGGCATATCGGCAAATTCGCTCCGCACAAAGATATTCCCGCCCGCGCTTGCCCATTTGATGGGCTGCCCCACAAACTGACTTTCCAGTTCGTGAACAGTGTTTAGCGCGTCGCTGTACTTCAGCGAGGAAATGATGATGTGTTCGGGTTGGAGTTCACGGGCAATCAGCACGGCCACCTGCCTGCCGACCAGTCCCGCCCCTCCAAGCAGCAAATAACAGTTTTTATTCATAGAGCTTTTCCTATGATCAAGTGCATCTGCTTTCACCGTATCATGGAACAAACAAATGTTATGATGTCAAATATCAGGAATTTAGCGGCAGGCTGTCAGGGATTTTTCGCTCATGTCGCACCTCATGAACCGCTTCATCAATCACACTGTTGATTTCTTCGTCGCTTATCTCAGCTGTTAAGGTATGGATGGGCTGCATCAAGTGTTCAATAGCGCGGATTTCCTGAGCAGGAACTTCCCAGACAGTAGACAGGCGGCGTAATTCCATGCGTTTTTTGCCTCACTTTTACGCTCATTGTAACATGTAGAGGGCGGGTCACACTGCGCTTAAGACCACGCCCCTACAGATGAAAACCCACGCGGACGCGGGGAGAGGGGAGCAAAAAAGCCCCTCGCCCAGAACGGGCGAGGGGTTGGGGTGAGGGGTAAATTAGCGGGTCACACTCCTAATACGGATATAACGTGGGGTTTATGCGGTTCTTATATAGCAGTCGTATACTGATATTCAGGAGGAAGTATGCGGCACGAACAAATCCAACACAACTCTGCGGAAACACTCAAGTCCATTGATGAAGCCATTAGTGTGCTTGTCACTCTCATTCGTGGTTATCAGGAACAGATAGCCGCGTTCAGCCATCAGATTGAAAGCGCGAAGGCTGAACTACGTCCCCTGCTGGAAGAACGCGGGGAAAACTGGAGCGATGACGAAGGATTTGCCCGACTGGTATCGCCGGGTGAACGCATCTCGTATGATACGAAGGGACTGGATACGCTGCTGATTGAAGACCCCCTACGCTACGGCTGGCTTAAGGATTACCGCACCAAAACGCCGGTGCGAGGTGGCTTGCAGGTTAAATAACCGTAGATAGAGCATGAGAAGAAGCCTGCCGAAAGCAGGCTTTTTTATTTTAAAAAATATGCTTTGTTGCGGATGGCAGCGACGCTTGAGTACACTGAGTCAAATTTGGAGAAAGAAAAGTCGATGTCACTGCCACAGGGGTTAGCAGTTGAGCCGGGGGATATGGTGCTGTTTGTGGGCAAAGATCGGCGGACGTTTATCCGGCGTGCCACGTCCGGCGAACATCTGCAAACACATTTTGGAATGATCCAGTTTGATGAGGTCATCGGGAGGCCATTTGGCACGCAGGTACGGACGCATCTGGGACATGGGGTGTATGTCCTGCCGCCGAATATTGATGATATTGTGAAACACCTGCACCGCGAAACGCAGATTATTTTCCCTAAAGATTTAGGCTATATCGTCATGAAAATGAGCATCATGCCCGGTGTGAAAGTCATTGAAGCTGGGTCGGGCAGTGGG
>CAZKZS010000440.1:0-3859 GCA_964557285.1 uncultured Anaerolineae bacterium
AGTAGGGGCAGGGACAAGCGAACGAAGTGAGCGATACCTGCCCGAAAAAGGGCGGGAATCGCTCACCTACAGGCCGCCTCTGAGCCACATGAGGAGAGGGGTTTTAGTTTCTGGAAGTTTACTTTTTTTCCCTTTTTTGGCCGGAGTTGCCCTGCTGTATCACAATTATTTACGGTACGGTGAGATGTTCACCTCCGGCTATGGCTATAGTGGGCAGGAATTTAATACGCCTCTATGGGTCGGGGTATATGGGCTGCTGCTGTCACCGGGGAAGGGCGTGTTCTGGTACACCCCAATTTTGCTGCTGGCGGTGTGGAAATTTCCGGCGTTCTACCGTAAAAATCCCGTACTGGCACAGGCGATTCTGATGGCACCGGCGGGGGTGCTGCTGCTCTACGGACGATGGTGGGCATGGCATGGGGGATGGTGCTGGGGCCCCCGTTTCCTTGTTCCCATTCTGCCCCTGTGGATGCTGCCATTGGGGGAAATTAAGTCCCTTTCCCTTGATGGGTTCAGAGGCGGACAGGAAGATGAATGTAGGGGCGGGGATGATTCCCGCCCGAAAAAGGGCAGGCATCGCTCACTTCGTTCGCTTGTCCCTGCCCCTACTGTCCGCCCCCTTGAGGGGGGAGGGGTCAAGCTCCTGCTGCTGCTGTCCTTTTTGATAAGCCTTTTAGGGGTCATCACCAACGTCAACTACACGTATGAATCGCACCCCGAAGATGTGGTACACTATACCTTTGCTCCGATTGTGGGCGCGATAAAAATTGTGCTGGACACACGTACCGAATATCTGAGTACCTTTTATTTGTATCGTATTGGGATGGCACAGCACACTGCCATTCTGGTGCCGGCTGTGCTATTGTTATGTGTAACGGGCAGTGGATATTTAGCAGCGAAAATGGTTGACCATGAACAATAAGAAAAAAGAACAGTTTTCGTATGGCGGTCAGGCCGTCATTGAAGGGGTAATGATGCGCGGGGCGCGGCAGGCTGCTATTGCGGTGCGTGACCCCGGCGGTGAAATTCAACTCCGCGAAGTCCCCTTAAACGCGACCCTGTATCGCGGCTGGGTGAGCAAAACCCCGTTCCTGCGCGGGCTGATTGGTTTGTGGGATGCGCTTGGCTTAGGCACAAAAGCCCTCATGTGGAGCGCCGATGTTGCCCTGACAGACGGGCTGTATTACCGTCTGGATTATCAGGGGCGCACCGGCTGGGTGATGCACATGCCCGCCCGGATGCGAGTCGAAGGCAGTTTAGACGCAGTGACCGTCGTTGATGATGAAAAAGGTGCGGTAGACCCCATTCCCAGAGCGACCCTGTGTGTGTTTGAGGGCAAAACCGTTGATGTGCTGACTGAACCCAAAATGGATGCCAAATCGGTAGGCAAAATTAAAACCGGACAGTACCCCATTTTGGCGCGGAAACTGCCGGAAAATAAAAAACCGTCAGCAGCAGCCATGACCGCGCTTTTGCTGCTGAGTACATCGCTTGAAGAAAGCACAGTCGTCCAGAAAACAGACAAAGAAGGTAACGACTTTTTCTCCGGCGCAACGGCCACTGGACTAATTCTCGTTTCTCTGACGATGGGCGTAGGGTTGTTTATTGGCCTGCCTGCTTTTATTTCCGGCACGATAGAAAATGTGTTTGAAGTCAACCGCGTAACGGTAGAAGCCATCGAAGGCACGGTCAAACTGGCGCTGTTTCTGGGTTATATCGCGGCGATTGGGCAGCTTGAGGATGTCAAACGGCTGTTCCAGTATCACGGGGCGGAACACAAAACGATTAACGCTTATGAAGCGGGGGTTGAACTTACCCCGAAAAATGTGCAGGAATTTCCGCTTGAACATCCACGCTGCGGTACGGCTTTTCTGTTGAATGTCATCATTATCAGTATTCTGGTGCATCTGTTTATTGGCAGACCGAACACCGACAGCACAGCTTTAAATCTGGCTTTGCTGGTGCTGTCGCGGGTGGGCGTGATTCCGGTTATTGCGGGGATTGCCTATGAACTGCTGCGTTTTACCGCCAGGCACATCAACAATCCGCTGATTCGTCTGATGATTAAGCCGAATCTGGCGCTGCAAAAAATGACCACGCGCCAACCCGATGATGATATGGTGGAGGTAGCTATTCAGGCGCTGAATAGTGTCTTGCAGGCAGAAGGGCTGCCCAAACAGGGGCAGCGTGTGGCAGTGGATGGATAGATGAACGACGATTTTGAGAAAATGCTGGCGGCAGCGCTCGGCAAAACCGACCATGATGCCGCAGGGCGGGCAGTGGAAGATGATTCTGAACCATTGGATAATGTTCCAGAGGGGCATAAATCCGGTTATGTGGCGGTGATTGGGCGGCCAAATGTGGGCAAAAGCACCCTCATGAATCAAATTCTGGGGGAAAAAGTAGCCATTGTCAGCCCCAAACCGCAGACTACCCGCATCCGTCAGCTTGGTATTCTGACCGACGACCACAAACAAATCGTTTTTATGGATACCCCGGGGATTCATAAAAGCCAGGATTCGTTGGGCGAGTTTATGGTCGAGGTGGCAAAAGCCGCTTTAGAAGAAGCCGATGTGGTGCTGTTTTTGACGGATGTGAGCGAACCTGTCACATCAATTGACCGTCAGATTGCCGAACAGGTAAAACAGGTCAGCGACCCGACTAAAGTCATCCACGTCATCAACAAGGCAGATGTGGTAAAAAACCCCGATAAATTTAAGGAACTGTTTGAAGCACATCAGGCGCTGCTGCCAGAAGCAGACTATGTAAGCACGGTAGCGACCAAAGGTGATAATGTGCCGCTACTGCTGGAAAAAATCACCGCCCGCCTCTCCGAAGGGCCGCGTTTTTTCCCCCGCGACCAGGTATCGGATATTCCCTTACGGGACATCTGCGCCGAAATGATTCGGGAACAGGTTTTAAAACACACCGAACAGGAAGTGCCATATTCAATTGCGGTAGAAGTGAATGAATTTAAACAGCGCAAAGAAGGCATGATTTACATCGGCGCGACCATTTACACGGAAAAGGACGGCCAGAAGGGGATCATCATCGGCAAAGGCGGCAAAATGCTTAAACAGATTTCGACGGCTGCCCGTCAGGAAATGGAGCAGTTTTTAAACGCGAAGGTGTTTCTTGAAATCTGGGTGAAGGTGCTTCCCAATTGGCGCAGTGACCCGGAAATGCTCAAACGATTCGGATATAGGCTTTAAGTTATGGGATATATGGATCGAAGAAGCAGCCGACGCGGAGGTAACGGCTGCTGTGGCTGCGGTTGTTTTGGGGGATGTATCGGCCTGATGGTGGCTTTAGGCGGGGTGGCCGCCGTGCTGATTCTGGCGGTGTACTGGTGGGCAACCAGCACTCCCAAGCCCCCGCGTCCAAGTTATACCCCTAACGCGGCGGAAGCGCAGAGTTTTGAAAATAAAATCCAGACGGCTTCTTCCAGCGCGGCACGTTCCGGCGTGTTTAATCTGACCGTGACTGAAGGTGAAGCCTCCTCATGGCTGACGCTGCGAGCGCCCGCGATTGTCAACAGCGACCTCCCTCTGAAAAATATGCAGGTGATTTTTCGGGGGGAACGGCCGCAGGTGTACGGTGAACTGGATACTGGAGTTGGTATGGCGGGGGTGCTGATTGGGTTCGATCTGCGGGTGGATGCCAATGGCAAACTGCAAGTCGAGATAGACAGCATCGACGCGGGCGGACTCGGCGTGCCGGATGTGGTGCGGGACGAACTCAACAACCAGATTCAAAGCATTATCGAAAGCGAAATCCGCAAACTGGGCAGCACCGCCGACTATACCATCACCAGCCTGAGAGTGTCGGATGGGCAGTTGTCCATCCGGGGAACAAAACC
>CAZKZS010000441.1:0-3857 GCA_964557285.1 uncultured Anaerolineae bacterium
GCTGCGGAAATTTTTCCCCCACATGGGCGTAAATCTCCGGGTCGTGTTCGCCACTGTCCCCGATCAGCACAAAGGGCAAATCGCGGTGAAGCTCCATTAAATGGAAGATAGTTTTGAGTTTGTGTTCTTCGTGGCCGGCTTTAATCAGATAACTTTCCGTCAGCCCAAAATCTTTCAGGAAAAATGCGCCTTCGGGGATGCCGCGCACCTCAAAAAAATCGGCCAGCAAATCGTATAGATTCCAGGGGCTGCCACTTACGTAATAAATTGGGTTGATACCTGCTTGCAGCGCCCGATAAAAAGCAGCCACCCCTTCAAACGGCAAACGGGTGCGTGAATTTCGCAAAAAGGTGTTTCGTGCCAGCCGAATCAAATTCACCACATCGGACTGAATCACGGTGTCATCCAAATCGCTGATGACTACAAACTGCGCTTCCGGCGGCGTGATGAGTGCGTGTCCGGCTGCCCGCACGGGTAGTAATGGGTCATGGCGTCCGGGGTAGCCCAGCAGTTCAAATTCCACCTCATACCGATGATTCTGGGGCGGCTGACGCGGTTCAAAGGTGGCTTCAAAAAAGCCTTCCTCATCGGCGGTGATGTCTTGAGTCTGGCCTTCAAAATGGGCGCGCAGCTTTGCATGAGGAATCTCATCCGACTCGAAGCGGCGATACATATTCACCAGATTCTGCCACAGGGTATCGTTGTCTTTGGCGCTGGTGATTCCGCGATTTTCCATCACCCGCCCGCGTATGAAAAAATTTTCCCGTGTGCCGTATCCGGTGTAAGGCAGAATTAAAATAGGCGTATCCGACAGGCGGTATAGCAAACGGGTTTTGAGCCTGTCAAAATAATCTTCGGCATCGGTGGCAAGGTCAAGAAGGATTTTTTTCCACATGGTTATTTTTTCCGTCCCAGGACTCCAATAAAAAACCAGAAAAAGTAGCGCCAGTGGTCAACAGGTTCGCAGCCCGCCTCCCGCAGCCAGCTTTCTATATCGGCACGGCGGTAGACCGTCCCCAGCCAGATTCCGACCCCTGTTTCTGGAATCCAGCGCTGGAAAAACAGCGGTCCGTAGCGGTAGGGAACACCCACAAAAATATACGCGCCGGAAGGCAGCAGCCGCGCCATTTCCTGCACCGCCCGTCGCTGGTCGGGCAGGTGTTCGATGGTGCTGCTGTTCCAGATGAGGCGCACGCTGTTGTTTTGAAACGGCAGGTGATAAATATCCGCGACTACAGCAGGTAAATCCGGCCGGGATTTGCGGCCTTCGTGCAGCGCCTCATAGTCGTAATCCACCGCCACGCTCAGGGTCACATGGTTTTCTTCGCCGAACAGGTGAGTCGCAAAACCGGGGCCGCTGCCCGCTTCAATCACAATACCGGTTTGGGTGAAGGCATGGCGGTGCAGGCGCTTCACCATCCGCCGATTGAGGCCGCGCCGCAGCGCATCATACGCTTCATAGAGCAGGCTGCCCGGCCCGCCTGCCAGTTGCCAGGATTTATCGACCATAGAGACTCCCATTAGCAATTAGCGGTTAGCGATTAGCAGTTAGGGGTTAGCAATTGGCGGTTAGAGGTTATCCAAATACATTTTTCCGCCATCTTAAACGTGTAGTTTTTGCTGTACCAAACCCCGCGATGGAACTGTGGAAAGATGTGATAGGAAACTCCAATTCCCCAATCGCTAATGGCTAACCGCTTTTATTTCTTAGCTTCTGAATGAATGCATTGAGCATCCGTTTGACTTCAATTAAATTTTGTTCTGTTTCCACATAAATCGGCGTCAGGATAAAGTGTAAATCATGTGCCAGCAGCAAATGATACTCTAGCTCACTGGCTGACCCCATTGCAATCTGCAAAAAATGGGCAAGTTCGTTATCCGTTGCCCGCCCACATCCTTCCGCGATATTCGCAGGAATAGAAGCGCTTGACCGCCGCATTTGGGAGGTCAGGCCAAACATTTCATCTTTCGGAAAGGAGGCAGTGAGCTTATAAATTTCCAGCGTAAGCTGATGGGCTTTTTCCCACACTTTCAGCGTCTTAAAATCCCTCACCCTTCCTCCTAAGTTAAAAGCTATCTGCCGTCAACTGCTAAGCGCTAATTGCTTACTGCTAATCGCCACTTTCTAACGGCCAAAACGCCGCTTCTATGGTAAGGTAGAAAGAGTCAGACGACAAGGAGGGTACAGGATGAGTAACCTGAGACAGCGTGCCGCGTTTCATGCCGTAGATACTTATATTCAATCCGGGATGGTGGTCGGGTTGGGTGAAGGACGAACCGCCCAGTTTGCGCTGGAACGCATCGCGGAACATCTGGAAAACAGGGTGCTGGAAGAAATTGTTGGGATTCCCACCTCGCAGCGTGTGGAAAAAGAAGCGATACGATTGGGGATTCCTGTCACCACGCTGGAAGATATTCCGACCATTGATGTAACCGTCGATGGCGCGGACGAAGTAGACCCGCAGTTGAATCTGATTAAGGGCGGGCATGGCGCCATGCTGCGCGAAAAAATTGTCGCGCAGGCCAGCGTGCGTGAAATTATCATGATTGAAGAAAATAAAATGTCGCCCGCTTTAGGCACAAACTGGGCTGTTCCTATCGAAGTTCTGCCCTTTGGATGGGTCACGCAGATGAATTTTCTTGAATCGCTGGGGGGAACACCCACGCTCCGCACGCAGCCAGACGGTTCGCCTTTTTATACGGATAACGGCGGTTTTGTCATTGACTGTAATTTTGGCGCGATTGCCGATATTTATACGCTGGATAAGGATTTAAACGCACGGGTCGGGATTCTGGGACACGGATTGTTTATCAATCTGGCAACGGTGGTCGTGGTTGCTGGTGCGGATAGCGTCTGGGAAATGAAACGCACATAGAGGGAGAATAAAACAATGCAGTTAGGCATGGTTGGCCTGGGCAAAATGGGCGCGAATATGAGCAAGCGCCTGATCGAAGGTGGGCATGAACTGGTTGTAACCGATTTAAATCCGGCGTCGATTGCGGCGGTGGAACGGGCTATCGGAGTCAATACGGCGGCAGAACTGGTGCAAAAACTGACTCCGCCGCGTGCCATCTGGGTCATGATTCCGGCGGGCAGCCCCACCGAAACGGCGCTGTTTGAACTCGCCGAATATCTCTCCCCCGGAGACATCCTCATTGATGGTGGCAATAGCAATTATAAAGATACGGTGCGGCGGGCGGCCGTGCTTCAGGCCAAAGGACTGCATTTTGTGGATGTAGGAACAAGCGGCGGCATCTGGGGGCTGACCGAAGGCTACAGCCTGATGGTCGGCGGTTCTGTGGAAGCCGTGACTCATCTGCGCCCGATTTTTGAAACCCTTGCGCCCGCGCCGGATCGGGGGTGGGGGCATGTGGGGCCAAGCGGGGCGGGTCATTTTACTAAAATGGTTCATAACGGGATTGAATATGGATTAATGCAGGCATACGCTGAAGGGTTTGAAATTTTAAAAGCCAAAGAGGAGTTTGGCCTTGACCTGCATCAGATTGCAGAAATCTGGCGGTTTGGCAGCGTGGTGCGCTCGTGGCTGCTGGATTTAACCGCCAACGCGCTGGCCGACGACCCCGCCCTCTCCAGTATTCAGGGCTGGGTTGCGGATTCCGGCGAAGGGCGCTGGACGGTGTTTGAGGCGATTGATAAGGACGTTCCCGCGCCCATCATTACCCTGTCACTGATGGCACGTTTCATCAGCCGCCAGGATGAAAGTTATGCGGCCAAACTGCTGGCGGCCATGCGGAATCAGTTCGGCGGCCACGCGGTGAAAACAAAATAACCCCTCTCCCGTTTTCTGTTGAGGGGCGGATAGGAGGGGCAGGAACAAGCGAACGCAGTGAGCGAT
>CAZKZS010000442.1:0-3850 GCA_964557285.1 uncultured Anaerolineae bacterium
CCGCCCTTTTTCGGGCAGGTATCGCTCACTTCGTTCGCTTGTCCCTGCCCCTACTGTCCGCCCCTCAGCTTTATGGGGGAGGGATGGGGGGCCCTTACTGGTTTTTATCATGCTGCTGCTGGCGGCGCTGGCCTGTGCGCGTCCCGGCGAAAGTGAAGTCATTTATGTGACGGCAACCTTCCCCGGTGGGGAACGGGTACTCCATGAATCACCGACCCCTACCGACCCCACCGAAACGCCGATTCAGCCGACTCCGAACCCGACCCGACCGGAAGAAGTGGCGCAGGCGATTACAGGCGGCTCATATACCGTGCAGCCGGGGGATACGCTGGCAAATATCGCGGCGTCGGCAGGGGTGACGCTGGATGCGCTGATGCAGGCCAACGGACTCACCAACCCCAATATTCTGGAAGTGGGGCAAACCCTTCTGATTCCCAGTGTGACGGGTGCTGTTCCTACCAGTCCGGGGTTTAAAATTGTGCCGGACAGCGAGATTATCTACGGGCCTTCGGCGGCAGGTTTTAATGCTGCGTCTTACGTCAAACTGAAAAATGGTTTTTTGCGTGCCTATTCCGACCAGGTGGGAGATGATTTTTTAAGCGGTGTGGAAATGCTGGGCGAAGTATCCCAGAATTATAGCATCAACCCGCGTATTTTACTGGCGCTGCTGGAATATCGGGGCAAGTGGCTGTCTGAACCCACCACGAATGAAAATAGCCTGCTGTATCCGTTTGGCCTGCTTGAACCCACCCGTCAGGGTTTGTATAAACAGCTTCTGGATACGGCGGATTTACTTTCGGCAGGATATTACGGCTGGAAATATCGGAATCTGCGTTTTATCAAGTTTGCCGATGGGCGGTCTGTGCTGATTAATCCGGCCCTGAACCCTGGCACGGTAGCGATTCAATATTTCCTGAGTTTTAATAATACCCTTGAGCAGTGGCAGGTCGATGTCAGCGAACAGGGGTTTTTCCAGTTATATTTATCCATGTTTGGCGACCCGTTCATTGGCGCGTATGAACCCATGATTCCGGCGGATTTATCCCAACCGACGCTGACGTTTCCTTTTCCCAAAGGCGAAACCTGGTATTTTACGGGCGGGCCGCACGGCGGATATGATACGGGGTCGGCATGGGCATCCGTTGATTTTGCCCCGCCTGAACCACCTACAGAAATTGCTATTCAGGGCGCATGTTATGTATCGCCGTACTGGGTCACGGCGGCTGCGCCGGGGGTGATTGCCCGCAGTGGCAAAGGATTTGTCATCCTTGACCTGGATTTTGACGGCAACGAACATACGGGCTGGACCATTGTCTACCTGCATGTTAACGAGGATGCCGAACTGATTGCCGCCGGAACAAACGTAACAACAGGGGATCGGTTGGGGCATCCTTCCTGCATGGGCGGGTTTTCAAGCGGCACACATTTGCATATCGGGCGGCGCTACAACGGGGAATGGATTCCGGTAGACTGCACGGACTGTCCGGCGGGTTCGCCCAACGCGCCGATGATCATGAGTGGCTGGACGATACGCGGATATTCCGGCGCGGAATATCAGGGTTATATGGAAAATGGGAATGGGGAAATCCGCCGTGCGGAAGTTGGGCGGGATGACCCGATGAATGAGGTTAGCTGGTGAAATTTTTAAAATATGCGATTTTTGTATTGTTGTGCCTGCTCTGGGTCAATGGGACGGCGGCTCAGCAGCCAACCAGCACCCCCGTTCCCATCAATTTACCCTCCGCCACGCCGACTAATCCGCCGCCGACGCAAACAGCAACGGTTACACCAACCTCCCAGGGGCCGGCGGTGATAGAAGCCCTGACCCCACAAACCAATGTGCGCTCGCAGCCGGATATTAACAGTGAGCGCGTTGGGCAAATTTCACCGGGGCAGACCTACGGTGTGATTGGGCGTTATTTTGAATGGCTGCAAATTAACTACCCGGATAACCCCAGTGGCAGCAATATCGGATGGGTGCATGAAAGTGTGGTGCAAATTATCGGAGATGCTGCCCTGATTCCCAACCTTGACCCCAACCAGATTCCCACCGAAAACCCGGAAATTTTATCCCGTCAGGAAACGCAGCTTGCGATTACCTCCACGCCCGGCATTTTTCAAACCCTGACGGTACAGGCATTTATTACTCCCACAGGCGTTTTTACCGTAGAAGGGCAGGCAGGCACCACCGACCCGCTGGCCGGAACGCTGCAACCGGGATTTTTGCCGACTTTTACCTTTCCGCCGTTTACCGATACCCCTTTACCAATTGCTGATTTAACCGTTCGGCGCACCGTTACGGAAAGCGGCGGGCTGCCGCCCATTGCGCCGATTATGGGACTCATCGGGTTGGGCGGAATTGGGCTGCTGGTCAGCTTACTGCGGCGGAGTTAAGGGACGGGTTTTGCTTCTATCCCCAAACAGGCGCGAGAATCCATCATAGGGAACAAGCGCCATAATTTCAAAATCGACCAGTCCGGCCTGCACCAGAGGCAGCGTATCCAGAATATTTCGGGCGTCCTCCACACTGTCACATTCCAGAATCAAAACGGCGGTGTGGTCATCTGCGTGAAAGTGCATTTCACGGAAAATGCCCGCCTGATACAGTTCCCATGCCCGTGCCGCTTCTGCTTTGAGGTGGGGACGGTAATCTTCGGCGGTAAAGCCGGGCATTTCTTTTTCCAGCGCTAAAATTTTCACAGGTTTATCCCTCAATGACTCCGGCGGGAGGTTCGCTGCCCGCCTCATTCCGTGCGTCCATTTCGTCAACCGCTAAAAATACCCATACCATCAGCAGCACCACCAGCGCCAGCCAGCCCATTCCACTCAGCGCATCGGATTTTTTACGTGGGGAAGGTGGTAAGGTGCGAAAGCGAATCACCTGCGACAGCACCAGCACCCCAAACGCGCAGAGCATGACCGGAAGCAGCCAGCCTCTTGCCCAGTAATCCACACCGATTTGCCGTTCCAGCAGTTCAAATAAAAACGCCAGATTTGCATACATAAAACTGGCAACCAGCGCGAATCCCGTCCACAGCGAGTCAGTATGCAGGCTGATGAGTGACGCCGCCAGCCCAATGACCAGATACCCGATAAATCCTATCATGCCTCTGGGGGTATTCTGGCTGAGGTAGGGCGCGGTAATCATACACAGTACCGCAAAAAAGGCCGCCATCATCAGCGCGGCAGAGAGTCGATGTAACTGGGAGAGGCGGAGACGCATCAGGCCAAAAATCAGCAGCGACAGGGCAAAGGGAATCAGCAGCGTTGTCTGAATGACTTCTACCGCCCAGGGAGTCGTGCCGCCTGTTTCCGGTATGTACCGGCCCACCGCTTCGACCAGTTCATGATTCAAAAAATCCATGCCCCACCAGACGATGAGCCATAGCAGCAGCCCTAAAGCGGCGCTGGTCATCAGCAGGGGGATTTCTGGCGTTGCGCCCAGATAAGGCCGCCAGTCCTGTTTTTCTTCGGACAGTATCCACAACAGCGCTATCGGAGTCAGCAGCGCCGCGCCATACAGGGCAATTCGCAGCCCGTTAGCGGTGCTGTCTCCCATGAGCAGAGTCACCCCCCCGATGAGTATGACGGCCAGCAGTCCTGACCAGGTAGCAACATCAGTCCGATTGAGCATAGGTGACTAGCCGTTAGCAATTAGCGGTTGGCGATTAGCTCCCTGAAACACACGTTAAATCAAGTATAGTTTCAATTTCCCTAGTTTTCTATGGAAGTCATTGGTGCGGTGTGACCCGCACAGGCGTAACTACGGACGCCCCTATCCCGTTGCCAAAAGCGTTCGGGATTACTTTTCTCAGGATATTCAGCGCTCCATTCACATCGGCGTTGATGA
>CAZKZS010000443.1:0-3849 GCA_964557285.1 uncultured Anaerolineae bacterium
GGAAGATGAACTGCGGAAACAGGCACTCGCTGCTGCTGCCAATACGGATCACACAGAGCTTTTGTCACAAGCATTTGAAGGGGCTTCAGAAACTGTCCTTAAGTTAGTCCAAAACATTGAGGGGGTTAAAAAGGTCACCATTGAGCAAGCCCCCAAAGAAGTTCCTTTGTTTTCCGCCGCCGGAACATGTGATGAACATTATACAGGAAGGTAATGTATCATGAATTTTACATCTAAAAACCTCACCATTTTTGTAACAGCAGTAGCGCTTGCGGCCATCTTTATTATCTTACTGCTTTTCACTAATTCAAAAGAATCTGGTGACGCCAATGCTAATCTTGTTCGAGAAACAACAACTCCATCAATTACTCCTACTCTAACAGCAACTGCGACATTCACTCCAAGCCCTACTCCCATCCCACCTAGAGTCATTCATACAGCTCTTCGTCAGCAGGCATGGCTGGAAACTATGCGTGAAAATGCTATTTTTCCAGATGTTTACGCTTCTAAGGATAGACCTGGCCCTGGCACAGGACGGGACACTTTACGTTTCAACGCAGTTATCATAGTGACAGCGGGGATTGACCTTGAATTGCTGACAGAGGATAACATTCTAGTGCAGGGGACAACCGTCACTCTGCGGTTACCACCTGCTCAGATACGTGATTGCATTTTGGACGAACAGAATTCATTTTATTATGATGAAAGCTGTGATATTGGTGGGGTTTCGACAGGAGGATGCAATGCTCTGAAAAGCACCCTGCGAGAGCGAGCTTTAGAATCTGCTGTTAAAGCTGATTTTGAAAATCTGAGGGAAGAAGCCTTTTCAGAGGCAGAGGATGTTATTAAAGAAATCATTTACAATCTAGGTGGAGTCGAAATTGTGGTAATTGAGCAAGCCACTGAAAATATTTCGCTCTTTTCTAAGGATGGGACTTGTATTGCTCATGTTGAAGGTTAGAGGTCATGTCTGAAAATTATATCTGGTGGAAACATGGGGTGATTTACCAAATTTACCCCCGCAGTTTTAAAGACAGCAACGGCGACGGGGTAGGCGATTTACAGGGAATCATTGAAAAGCTGGATTATCTGGTTGAACTGGGGATTGATGCCATCTGGATTTCCCCCATTTACCCGTCCCCGATGGCGGATTTTGGGTATGATGTTTCCGATTACTGCGATATTCACCCGCTTTTTGGGGATTTAGCCACCTTTGACCGTCTGCTGAACGAAGCCCACCAGCGCGGTATCAAAGTGATTCTGGATTATGTGCCGAATCACACCTCTGACCAGCACCCCTGGTTTATCGAATCACGCTCCTCACGGGACAATCCCAAACGCGACTGGTACATCTGGCGCGACGCGAAACCAGATGGCAGCCTGCCCAATAACTGGGAAGGCATGTTTGGCGGCAATACATGGGAATGGGATGAAACCACCCAGCAGTATTATCTGCATTTGTTTTTGCCGCAGCAGCCGGATTTAAACTGGCGCAACCCGGAAGTGGTCGCGGCCATGCATAACGTCCTGCGCTTCTGGCTGGATCGGGGCGTGGACGGCTTTCGGATGGATGTGGTGACGTTTCTGATGAAACATATGGAGCTGCTGGATAATCCCATGCGTCCGGCAGCAGCCAACATGTTTGGCGAAACTCCGGAAGCACTGCTGATTCAGGAACACCTGCACGATATTAACCAGCCCGAAGTCCATGACCATCTGCGCCAGTTCAGGAATCTGGTGGATAGTTATTCCGGCAGCCGTGTGACCATCGGCGAAACCTGGTTTATGAATCCGGCGGAACTGGTATCGTATTATGGTCAGACACAGGATGAATTGCACATCCCGTTTAATTTCCAGTTGATGAAACAGCCGTGGAATGCCCGTTCCATGCGCGACACGATTGAAAATTATTATGCGGCGCTGCCGAAAGGCGCATGGCCGAATTTTGTGCTGGGCAGCCACGACGAACACCGCATGGCAAGCCGTTACGGTAGGGAAAATGTCCGTACTGCCACTATGCTCCTGCTGACTCTCTGGGGAACGCCGACCTGGTACTATGGGGATGAACTTGGTATGGAAGATGGCGAGATTCCGCCGCACCGGATTCAAGACCCGTATGAACTGCGTGTGCCGGGGAAGGGTCATGGCCGCGACCCCGAACGCACCCCCATGCAGTGGGATGCTTCATCTAATGCCGGATTCTCGCCAGAAGGGGTTGAAACCTGGCTGCCTGTGGCGGCGAATTTCCATGAGGTGAATGTCGCTGTGCAGGATGACGACCCCACTTCTACGCTCAATTTTGTGCGTGCGCTGCTGGCGCTGCGGCGCGAAATGCCCGTTTTACATCAGCAAGGAGAATTTCGCTTTCTGGACGGTCTACCAGAGGATATTCTGGCTTATACCCGCACGCTGGACGGAGAACGGGTGCTGGTGGTCTTAAATTATGGCGGGGAATTGCTTCAGCTTGACCTGTCTGCGCTGGATGCTTCCGGCGAAATTTTGCTGAATACCCGCATGGACAGGAACGAAGTCGTTGACCTGGCCGTGCTGGAGGTTCGCCCCCACGAAGGGATTCTACTGCAAATCTAGGGTACAATGGCGCTCTCTGCAAAAAGGCAAAGACATGTTACCCACGTTTGAAGAAGTTTTGCTTGCCAAACAGCGTATCGCACCGCACCTGTTGCGTACCCCGCTGCACCGCTACGCTCCCATGGATGCCCTGCTGGGGGCGGAAGTATACATCAAACACGAAAATTACCAGCCGATAGGCGTGTTTAAGATTCGCGGTGGGATTAATCTGGTCTGCCAGCTTACCGAACAGGAACGCCAGCGCGGGTTAATTTCGGCCTCCACAGGCAATCACGGTCAGTCCATTGCCTATGCCGGACGGATGTTTGGCGCTCCCGTGACGATTGTCGTGCCAGAAGATGCGAATCCCGGCAAGGTGGCTGCCATGCGTGGGATGGGCGCAGAAGTGGTTTTTCACGGGGAAAATTTTGAATTTTCCCGCCGTTATGCTCAGCAGCTTGCGGAAGAAGGCGGCGCTCGTTTTGTCCATGCGGGTAACGAACCGCATCTTATCGCGGGCGTGGGGACAATCGCGCTGGAAATTCTGGAAGATGTGCCGGATTTAGAGGTGCTGATTGTCCCTGTTGGTGGGGGCAGCGGTGCAGCAGGCGCTTGCCTGAGTGTAAAAGCCAAAAATCCGGCGGCTAAAGTCATCGGGGTGCAGGCAGAAGGCGCGCCCGCCGCCTACCTATCATGGAAAAATAAGCGGATTGAAAGCGCCCCGATTCAAACCTTTGCCGAAGGCTTACAAACGGGTGAAGGATTTTCCATGCCGCAGGAGATTCTCAAGCAGCATCTGGATGATTTTGTGCTGGTCAGCGACGATGCCATCCAACGGGCCATGGTGTGGATGATTGAACATGCCCATACCCTGGCAGAAGCGGCGGGGGCGGCACCGCTGGCCGCCGCCTATCAGATGCGGGAGGCGCTGGCAGGAAAAAAGGTGGCGCTGGTCTGCTCTGGCGCAAATACTTCACTGGCACATCTTAAACTGGCGCTGGAAATTGGAAAATAAAAAATGAGGAACTCATGACCCTTGCAGCGCCAACAAAACTCCTGGATGAGATAACTGATTTTCTGTCGGGCAATCCGACGCCAGAAGAAATTCTGGCTTTTAAACCCTCTGAGGCGCTGGCACAACACGCGCTCAGCCTGCTTGAACGCAATCGGGAAAACCAACTTTCTCCTGAAGAACATGCTGAAATGGAGGAATTTATGAAAATGGATCATTTCCTGACCCTCCTAAAAGCAAAAACACGACTCAAACTGACGGCGGAATCC
>CAZKZS010000444.1:0-3825 GCA_964557285.1 uncultured Anaerolineae bacterium
GTACTACTTTTTCAACTACGAGTTCACCAAACTGATGCCGGAAGTGGCCTTTGTAGTTAAGGTCGCGCCTGCTACCCTGATTGCAGCAGGCATCCTGGGAATCCTGGTTGTTTCGCTAACACCCATCCTCAGCGTGCGGAAAATGATGAATTTGAATATTCCGTCCACGCTGCGGGTGATGGAATAAAACATAGTAGGGACACGGCGATGCCGTGTCCCACGAATATTTATGGATATGGCAGCGCGACAGCAAATGTGCTGCCAACATCCACTTCACTATCCACCCAGATACGTCCGCCGTGCTGGTCAATAATTTCCTTGACGATGGACAGCCCCAGACCCGTACCAGGAACGGCCAGATGCTGAGAGGAGTTCACCCGATAAAACTTATCAAACAGACGCGGCAGGTCGTCCTGGGGAATACCGATTCCGGTGTCTGCCACTTTAATCCAGATTTCGCTGCGCCCCAATTCTGCGCTGACTTCGACTTCTCCCCCCTGCGGTGTGTATTTGATGGCATTGGAGAGCAGGTTTTGTAACACCTGGCTAAAACGTTCCGGATCGCAGTTCACCTGTACATCTTTTTCCGGCAGCAGCGTTTTTAAATGCACCGGTTTCTGACGGGCGGTCGGGGCAATATCTGCGACGTTTTTTTCCAGCAGGGTTCGCAGGGAAATCTGCTGGCGTTCCAGCGCCATACCAGTTTCCAGACGGGCAAGGTCTAGCAGATTGGTAATCAGATCATACATCCGGTTGGCGTCGTGCTGAAGATTATCCAGATACTGCCGCGCTTTTTTATCTTCCTTCGGCAAATGCTGACCCAGCAGATAAATCGATGCCATAAATCCGGCCAGTGGATTCTTCAGGTCGTGCGACGCGGTACTGAGAATATCATCCTTAATCTGCGACAGTTTTTCGTAGTACACCCGATCCTGCTGGCGCAGCCGTTCAATTTCCTGTCGCTGGCGGTAAAGGGTCAAATGGGCGTTGACCCGTGCCACCACTTCCTCTTTGTGCAGGGGTTTGGTTACGTAATCCGCCGCCCCAAGCTCAAACCCGCGCACCTTATCCACGGTATCGGAAAGGGCGGTCATAAAAATGATGGGAATATCACGTGTGACTGGATTCTCTTTCAAGCGCTGACAGGTTTCAAACCCATCTATTCCCGGCATCATCACATCCAGCAAAATGATGTCTGGCGCTGCATATTCGATTTGTTCCAGAGCGCTCTCACCATCCGTTGCGACTCGAACCCTGTAGCCGGAACTTTCCAGAAATTCCATCAGGACTTCGAGGTTCGTAGGGATGTCGTCTACAATGAGAATGACCCCCCGGTTCTCGTCCATGCTAATTCCTGTAACTATTGATTAACTCCCGAATTTCTCTCATCTTAAACTCTTTAGTGAGTTTACGCAATTTTTCTGCAAAGGCGATATGCCCCTGTCCGGCCAGTTTATCGGTGTATCCGGTAATGGCACGCACATCCCCCTGTCGCACATAATCATGCAGCAGGTCTAAGTCCTGCGGTGCGGGAATGGTCATCTCAAGAATGGGCGTTTCGGCGGGTTTTTCTGGCTCGTCCTCATCATACACCCATTCCAGATGTAAATAACGCTGCAACAGGTCAAGCAGTTTCGGCAGCCGGAAGGGTTTCGCCAGAAAGTCATCTGCACCCGCCGTCAGGCTTTCTTCGCGGTTATGCTCAAACGCGCTGGCAGAAATAGTGATAATCACGATATGGCGCGGCATCTTTCGCAGCCGCCGCATAACTTCCAGCCCATTCATGGCAGGCATTCGCAGGTCGAGCAAAATTGCATCTGGCCGGAACTCATCGACTTTGTTCAGGCAGTCCAGCCCATCCACGGCTTCCGCCACCTCAAACCCCAATGGCAGCAGCATATTCGTCAGTACGGAGCGATTTTCCCATCGGTCATCCACCACCAGCACGCGGCGCGGCGCTCCAACATACCCGACGACATTTTTTTCCACTTTTTTGGTGATGCTTACCGGATTTTCAACTTCGGGCAATTCTAACTCAAACCAGAAGATGCTGCCTTCGTCTAATTGACTTTTTACCTGGAGTTTGCCCCCCATCAAATTAACCAGACGGCTGCTGATTGCCAGCCCCAGCCCTGTGCCTTCGGTCATCGAACTGCGTTTTGTGACCTGCTTGAAGGGCTGAAACAGCGTGCCTAAGGCTTCCGGTGCGATTCCGATGCCCGTGTCCTCAATCTGGAAGCGGATTTTGTCCTCCTGATAGCCCACCTTAAAAATGACCCCGCCGTGTTCGGTAAATTTAAGGGCGTTGCCCAGCAGATTCAAAATCACCTGCCGCAGCCGGAATTCATCGCCCAGCACCCCCACCGGAAGGTCAGAAAGCGGCTCGTAGCGGAAGGAAATGCCCTTTTGTTCCGCCCGCAGTCGGAACATCTCACACAGATTTTCCAGCATTTCGGGCAAATGGAACGGGGCGATTCCCAGTTCCATACGCTGCGCTTCGATTTTGGAGAGGTCTAAAATGTCGTTAATGAGCGTCAGCAGGTGTTCGCTGCTGCGGTTGATAATATCCAGCCCTTCACGCTGTTTCTGGGTCAGCCCTTTGTCTTTACTCAGAATTTGTACATAACCCAGAATCCCGTTTAGCGGGGTGCGAAGTTCATGGCTCATCGTTGCCAGAAAGTCACTTTTAGCACGGTTGGCGGCGTCGGCTATCTGCATGGCTTTTTGTAAATCCTGGGTGCGGCGGGCATTTTCAATCGCAATCCCCAGAAAGGACGCGATATGCAGCAGCAAATCTTTGTCCCGTTCAGTATAGGCGTTCACCTGCCGGCTGGTAATCACGACCCCGCCGATAGCACTGTCGCGCACAATCATCGGCACGACCAGCGCGGATAACGAGCCGGCCTTTAACAGGGCATCCCGATACACCGAATCGGTTGCATACATATTTTCGACATGAATCGCTTGCAGGGTTCGCACGGCTCTGCCCACCATCGAGCCGTTGGTGGTAATTAAATCGCCCACTTTCCAGATTGGAGAATTGCCCTCATGGACAATCACTTCCAGGCTGTTCGGGTCGGGGGTTTGCAGGGCCACGGTAATCTGGTCAGCAGGCAAAATCCGAACCACGTAGCGGGTGACAATGCTGAACATTTCTTCTTCCCGCGTCACCATGTTCATCTGCTGGCTCATTTCGTTCAGCAGACTTAAGTGCTGCGCGTAAGCCCCAACTTCCGCCAGACTCGCCTGAATTTCCTGAATCAACTGGTCACGTTCGCGTTCAATCCGTTTGGTTTCGGTGATGTCCCGGACGAGTCCGGTGTACATGAGCCTGCCATCCAGATTCACCTCATTCACCGCCAGATAAATCGGAAATTCGCTGCCATCTTTGCGCCGACCGCGTTCTTCGCGCCGCACTCCGATGATTTTGGTTTCGCCTGTGCGAATATGCCGCCGCAGGTAGTCATCATGGGCGGAAGCGGTGGGTTCGGGCATCAGGATACGGACATTTTTGCCAATCACTTCTTCCGGTTTATATCCAAAAATCCGCGATGCTGCCGGATTAAAGGCAAAAATCGTGCCGTCGGAGTCGATGCTGATAATACCGTCAGCAGTGGTTTCGACGATGGCACGGATGAGCGCTTCACTCTGGCGCAGTTTTTCTTCGGCCTGCCGCCGTCTGGTAATTTCATGCAAAATAAGGATACGGGAGGGAGGCTGCCCGTTGCTGTAAAACGACAGCATTCGTAAATTAAACTGGCGTCCCGACTCGGGAATCGTAATTTCTTCGTGCGCCTCATGGTGCGTGAGGACGCGCTCGAACAG
>CAZKZS010000445.1:0-3808 GCA_964557285.1 uncultured Anaerolineae bacterium
CCCCGAACTCACGATTCAACTTGAAAAATTAGCCCACACCCCCGCCCTCTTAAACCACCATCCACTGGATGTATGGCTGACTTTTGTACGCGAAACCTCCCAGACTCCCGACCCGGCGCTGGATTTAATTCTGGGGCTGGACATGACCTGGCTCTCCGCGTTTCTGGTTTCCAAAACAGGACAAAAAATCGCCATTGTGGGACGTTTTGATGTGGATAATGTCAAACGGATGGGCGGATATGATGAAGTTATTGGCTACGATGCCGATATTTTTCCCGACCTCAAAACCATGCTTGACCGCCTTTCCCCGACAAGCATTGCCGTGAATTATTCTGAAAGTGACACCGCCGCCGATGGGCTGTCCTATGGGCTGTGGCGTCTCCTGAATAACGCGCTGGCGAACACCCCCTATAAACATCGTCTGGTGTCGGCTGAACCTTTAATTGGCTCGCTGCGTGGACGCAAAACAGCCAGTGAAATTGACCGGATTCGCGCAGCGATTCGGACTACGGAAGAAGTCATTGCCGCCATCACCCACTTTTTAAAACCGGAGCAGGGGGAGGAGGATATTTCTCGTTTTGTGCAGGAACAGTTTAAAGCGCGGGGCGTTATCCCTGCGTGGGCAGGCTGCCCCAATGTGACGGCAGGCGCGGAATCTCCCTATGGACATGCCCTGCCCGACAACAGGTATAAAACGGTGGCAGGCCAGCTTGTGCATATTGATTTAGGCGTCGTCCAGCAGCATTACACGTCCGATTTGCAGCGCGTCTGGTATCTCAAAAAATCAGCGGACGAGAGTATCCCCGAACCCGTCCAAAAAGCATTTAACGCGGTGCGCGGCGCGATTCTGGCGGCGGCGGAAGTCTTAAAACCGGGCATTGAAGCCTGGAAAGTGGATGAAACCGCCCGCAAAGCCTTTGTGACTCAGGGGTATCTTGAATATCAGCACGCGACAGGACATCATATTGGGCGTTCGGTGCATGACGGCGCAACCGTCTTAGGCCCGCGCTGGCCGCGTTATGGCAAAACCGTCGAGGGCAAGGTAGAAGCTGGTAACGTCTTTACGCTGGAATTGGGGACGCATGTTCCCGAATATGGGTTTGTGGGTCTGGAAGAAGATGTGCTGGTGACGGACAGCGGCGTTGAATGGCTTTCCACCCCACAAACGGAAATTTTCGTCATATGATTGACCGGATACTTTTTAACGGGAATATTCACACGTTTTTTCCGGCACAGCCGCAGGTCAGCGCTTTAGCCCTTATCGGGGAAACCATCGTCGCGGCAGGAACAGACGATGAAATTAAACCGCTTGCAACAGCATACACTCAGCTTGACAATCTAAATGGGCGTTTTGTGATGCCTGGCCTGGTGGATGCCCATATTCACTGGGAAGCCACCGCCAAAGCGGGTCATGCCGTGAATCTGTTCAACGCCCGTAACAAAGCCGAAGCGCTGGAACGCATTGCCACCTATGCCAAAACCTATCCCACCGATGAATGGATTTTTGGGCACGGCTGGGCGCAGGACGACTGGGAGGAGCGCGAATTTCCGACCGCGCTGGATTTAGACTCGGTGACAGGCAGCCGCCCTGCTTACCTGATTACCAAATCCGGTCATGCGGCCTGGGTGAACAGCGCGGCGCTTAAACAGGCGGGTATTGACGGCCACACTCCCGATCCGGCAGGCGGCAAAATCAAACGCGACCACTCGGGCTTGCCGGATGGGATTCTGCTGGAAGATTCCGCCATGACCCTGGTTAGCCGCCATATTCCGAGTCTGACGGAGGAACGGCTGGCCGAATGGATGCTGGAAGCGCAGACAGAAGCCTGGAAAACCGGTCTGGTTGGCCTGCACGATTTTGATGACCCGTCGTGTATGGTGGCGCTGCAACTGCTGAGGGAGCGCGGACAGCTTGGCCTGCGGGTGGTCAAACAAATTAACCACGAATGGATTCATCATGCTCATGAATTGGGGATTCGCAGTGGCTTCGGGGATGACTGGATTCGATTCGGGGCGCTGAAAATTTTTGCTGATGGTGCATTAGGCCCCCGCACCGCCGCCATGATAGCCCCTTACGAAGGCGAACCGGACAATTACGGCGTGGTTGTTACGGACAAAGAAACCATCTATGAACTGGTCAGCACGGCCAGCCGTCTGGGTATGGCTTCTACGATTCATGCTATTGGGGATAAAGCAGTCCATGATGTGCTGGATGTGTTTGAAGCTGTGCGCGGCGAAGAACAACAAAATCAGATTCCCCCTGCCCATCGCCGCCATCGGATTGAACATGTGCAGTTGATTCATCCCGACGACCGTCACCGTTTAGGCCAGTTGAACATTATCGCCAGTATGCAGCCGATTCATGCGACCTCCGACTGGCGCATGGCGGATACCTACTGGGGCAGCCGTGTGCGGTATAGCTATCACTGGCGGGCGCAGTTGGATGCGGGCGCGGTGCTGGTTTTTGGTTCGGATTCGCCGATTGACCCGTTTGATACCATGCAGGGCATTTTTGCTGCTGTCACCCGCCGTAATGCTGGTTATCCTGAAGGCTGGTATCCTGAAGCCAAAATTTCGATGGCCGAAGCGCTGCACGCTTACACCACCGGACCGGCTTTTGCCGCCGGAATGGAAAACCGCAGTGGCAGGTTAAGCAGGGGATTTTTAGCAGATTGCATTGTGCTGGATAAAAACCTGCTGGAGATTTCACCCGATGAAATACTCAGCGTTCAGGTGCTGGGGACAATGGTCGGGGGGGAATGGAAACACCGCATTTTTGATTAGGACGGGGCTTCTGGCTGATAAGGGATGTATCGAACGGCTCTGGCGTTTTTGTTCGGAACGATGGTTGAGCCATATTTATCCGCGTAGACCTGAGTAAATTCTGCCCCCAACAAAACAATCTGGGCCGAATAATAAATCCAGATGAGCAGCACCACCAGCGAGCCAGCCGCGCCATAGGTGGAGGCGGCGCTGCTCTGCCCCAGATACAGCCCGATTAAAAATTTACCGATGGTGAATAGCAAGGAGGTCATGGCTGCTCCCAGCCAGACATCTTTCCACGCGATTTCCACATCGGGCAAAATCCGAAACATCATGCCAAACAGAAACGTCGTGATGCCAAACGACAGCACAAAATTAATCACCTGTGTGCCAATATCAACCCCCGGCACCCAATCATCCGCAAATTTGCTGAGCGCGGAAATTCCCGCACTGATGACCAGCGACATCAGCAGTAAAAACCCAATGCCAATGACCAGCGTAAAACTAAAAAAGCGCTTTTTCACCATACCCAGGATTCCACCCATTTCAATCACTTCCACGCCCCAGATGGTGTTGAGCGATTCCTGCAAATGCCCAAAAACGCCCGTCGCGCCAATAATTAAGGTGACAATGCCGATCACCGTAGCTAGCACATTGGAGGACATATTGTTAGAATTTTCCAGCATGGTCTGAATGATTTCCGCGCCATCCCTGCCGACCATTTCTTCTGTCTGTTCGACGATTTTTCCTTCCGCCGCGTCCTGCCCGAACACCATACCCGCTACCGCAATCACAATAATCAGCAGGGGAGCAATCGAAAAGATGGTGTAATACGAAAGCGCCGCCGCCAACCGGGAGGCTTTATCAGTTTTCCACTGTTGATAGGTTTCCTTCAGAAGCGCCTTAAAGTCGATTTTAGAAAACACAATCACCTCCTTTTCTGATTCTTACGTCACAGATAAAGGAGGTGATTAAGCAGGGATTTAAAATGGATGAGAATTATCCGGCGGAAGTTACCGTCATGGGCAGTTGAATTTCAATGAAG
>CAZKZS010000446.1:0-3790 GCA_964557285.1 uncultured Anaerolineae bacterium
ATAAATATCCAAAGCCCGATTGAAATACGCTAAAGCTTGGGGATAGTTACCCAGATGGCGATGTACTTCACCAAGATTGTTGAGTGCTATTGCTTCCCAGGTGCGTTGACCAGTTTCTTGCAGGATGGGTAGAGCTGCTTCATAGGCGAGCAATGCGTCTTGAAATCGACTGAGATTGTAATTGGCTACACCAATCCATATTAATGTTTCTGCTTCAGCAGGCTTATTTTCTTCACATCTGAAACCTTCTAAGGCTGATTCAAAAAAATCTAAAGCCAGTTCAAATTCGTTGTTACGTAGATGATTGTATCCAATATTAAGTGCCGTTTCCGCTTGACTAGGACTAATAGAACACTGGCCTATTACAACTCGAGGCAAATACATTACAAACATTAATGTAGAAACAATGATAATCCGGGTCAAAGTGTTCATAACAGCATTTCTCACTTAAGAATTGAACTAAATCATATTTAATGCCTGTAATTCTATTACCGCGGTAGGTACGTCCAAAGTTCTCTGGGAGAGATAGCATTAATGACAAAATCGCTACGTATCTCACCCTCACTCTTCTTCTAATTCTAGCAGTTTTTAGTCTAGCGGATTAAGAATACTCATAGGAAACCATAATCTATCATCTGGCGTGTAAAATAAATTTCCTGTAATGTGAAATAGAGAACTGGAAACATGTCGAAAGTGCCAATCACCAACTCGTCAAGTCAAAATAGGATTTACGGGGGCGGCAGCCAACGCTACCTATTATCCAGCCAGCTATCCCTCAAGACGAGACAAGGAGGAAACCTATTCTGTTGAAGGCGTGAATACCAATTTACGCTACTATATCGCACGCTTAGCCCGCAAATTGCCCTGCTTTTCGCGTTCCCTTCGCGCTTTGCAACATGCAGCTCAGTTATTTGTCTTTTGTTATAACCACTGTCAGTGAAGAAAACAGGTGGCTCCCCGTTACCCTTTTCATCTCATCGACTTTCTATGAATCCTATCTTCGACACTCCCTTTGTTGACAATGTATTAGAAAATCATTAGAATGTATCGTATACTGTATATCGTATACCCTATAAATTTGTAAAGAACTTATGCTAATCTTTGTTATCTACCTAGAGCCATAAAGGATTCTAAATGCTCACTGAGAAGGCGAATGGTGCTTTTCGACTAGCTTCGCTACAAGAACGAACCCGTACTTTAGAAACACAGGTCTATACGGTTGTGAAGGAGGCTATTTTATCGCTTGAACTCCTCCCTGGAACACCACTGGTTGAGGATGATCTGGCTGAACAACTTGGCACCAGCAAAACCCCTGTGCGGAATGCCCTGGCTAAACTGGAACAAGAAGGCTTAGTAGTCCGTATCGCCTATAAAGGCACCTATGTGAGTGAAGTCTCCGCGCAGGATGCACAAGAAATCTTTGAACTCTGTGGTGTTTTGGAAGGACTGGCGGCGCGGACAGCCATCCTGTTCCTCACCGAAGATGATCTCGCTCAAGCCGAGTCTATTCTGGCTGAAACCGATGAGGTCTTAGCCCAGGGCAACCTCACGAGAGCCTCAGCTTTGGGGCAAGCTTTTCATAAATTAGTCTATAAACATGCCACTAACCAACGTTTGTTATTGTTCCTCCAAATGCTAGATGACCAACTCCGTCGCTTGCGTTTGCTCTCCAATAGTGGGATTGACCGCCTCAAAAAATCGGCTGTGGAGCATCGCCGTATTTTGGAAGCGCTCCGCCAACGGGATGATGATTTAGTAGAAACTGCTTTCCGTGACCACTATCACAGCGTCTTGAATGATCTGGTCTTAAACCTGGAAAAGACCAACTTAAAGGATAACCAGCCGGTATGAATGCTGCCGAGGCGATTGTTACGATGCTCAAAGCCTATCAGGTGCGCCATATCTTCGGCGTACCTGGGGATACCTCCATTGCATTCTATGAAGCCTTACGTTCTGCCCGTGATAGCATCACCCATGTGTTAGCGCGGGATGAACGTGGGGCAGCATTTATGGCAGATGTCTATGCCCGTCTGAGTGGTCAACCAGGGGTCTGTGAAGCCCCCAGTGGAGCAGGCGCTACTTATCTCGTCCCGGGCCTGGCAGAGGCAAACGGGTCATCCATCCCGCAAATTGCTTTCACTACCGATATTCCCCTGGAAGCCGAGGGGCGTAATGTCCTCACCGAATTGGACCAAAAGGGAGTCTTTAGAGCAGTAACCAAGTGGAATACCACGCTGCAATGCGCCAATAAAGTCCCCGAAATGATACGTAAAGCGTTCCGTGAAGCCACCACTGGACGGGCTGGGGCGGTACAGATTACCCTGCCAGAAGATATTTTGCATGAAGAATTTACTGCAGACTTGGCGACTCTCTATGCTCAGATGGCTTGTGCCACCTATCCTGCTTTTCGCTCTGTGCCTGACCCTGCGGCAATTGAGGAAGCCGTTATGCTGCTCCTCCACGCCCATCGCCCTGTGATTGTGGCAGGGGGCGGGGTGACTATCTCACGGGCATGGGCAGAACTGACTGAACTCGCCGAACTGTTGTTTATTCCGGTTGGCACATCCATCAATGGGCAAGGCAGCATTGATGAAACTCATCCTTTGAGTTTGGGGGTAGTGGGCGGCAACGGGGCGCGTCCTTATGCGAATGACATCTTGTTAAAAGCAGATTTAGTCTTTTATGTTGGTTGCAAAACAGATTCTGTCACCACCCAAAATTGGAGTCTTCCCCCCAATAATGGCAAAGTAACCATCCTACATTTGGATGTTGACCCACTAGAAATCGGCAATACCTATCCGACTGCTGTTGGGATGGTAGGGGATGCTAAACTGGGGCTGGCAGAATTGCTGCACATCCTGAAAGCAAAAATCCGCCTCAACGGACACGAACCAGAGCGCGAAGGCTGGGCAGATTTCGCAGGATTACGGCAAACCTGGTTTAAATCACAACTGGCTTCTATCCTATCAGATGCCCGGCCTATTAAACCCCAGCGTATTCTGGATAGCCTGAGCCGCCTACTGCCACGTGATGCCATCATTGTAGCTGACCCTGGCACCGCAACCCCCTTTACCTCAGCCATGTATCTCTCCCCCGCAGGCCGGCATATCATCATCCCGCGTGCCTATGGCGGGTTGGGTTACGCGATCCCTGGCGTGGTGGGGGCAAAACTGGCGTGTCCTGCTGCCCCTGTGGTGGGCTTGGTAGGAGATGGCAGTTTTGGGATGGCGGCAGGGGATTTGGAAACTATTGCGCGTTTAGGCATCCCTGTGACCCTGGTGCAGTTCAGCAATGCTGAATTTGGCTGGATCAAGACCCTCCAACATTTGTATCAGGACGAACGCTACTTTTCGGTGGATTTTTCAACTGATACTGACTATGCCGCGATTGCGCGTGCTTTTGGGCTACATGGTGTCCATGTGGATAACCCCAACGAGTTTGAGGCTACCTTCCAGGCAGCCCTGAAGAGCGACCGCCCCACCTTTATTAATGTCGTCAGCGAATCCGAAGTTACTGAAATGCCGCCTGTGCATAAATGGTTGCAGACTATCGCAGAACGCGGGCGATAGCGGTAAAAGATGGCTAGGCGTTTTTTGTAAATGGTACATCTTTTACGAAGATCAATTGACAGAGTGAGTTGAGTTATTTTTGAGGAGAGATGCACACCCACGAGATGCCCTGGCTGCTTTACCTCATCCTTGTATGGCTTAAAAATATTACTAAAGGAATAACCTAATGAAAAACTTGAAGATGTTGTTTTGCTTGGTTATTGTGACAGCCTTGCTGGCTG
>CAZKZS010000447.1:0-3786 GCA_964557285.1 uncultured Anaerolineae bacterium
GTGATGATGGCTGCCCGATTGGTCGAACTCCATCGGGTACTGAAGCCCACAGGCAATCTCTACCTTCACTGTGACCCTACTTCCAGTCATCATCTGAAAATTATTCTGGACGCGGTTTTTAGACCGGAAAATTTTGTCAATGAAATTATCTGGCAGCGAACAGGCGCAAAAGGGCTGGCTAAACGGCGCTTCCCCCGCAATCACGATGTCATTCTTGCCTATCAAAAAAGTGAACAGGCCACCTGGAATGCTGATGCCATTTACACAGCCTACCATGAAGCCAAGTTAGACAAAAAAACGGCTGACAAATATCGCTATAGAGATGAGGATGGGCGGCTTTACCGATTGAGTGATCTCACCAATCCACATCCTAAACGGCCTAACCTGACTTATGAATTTTTAGGGGTGACAAAAGTCTGGCGATGGACAAAAGAACGAATGCAAAAAGCCTATGAGGATGGGTTAATCGTACAAACAAGCCCTGAGGCAGTTCCCCAGTTAAAACGTTACCTTGATGAGCAAAAAGGAAAACCTGTCGGGGATGTCTGGACAGATATTCCGCCGTTAAATTCTCAGGCAAAGGAACGGTTAGGTTATCCGACCCAGAAGCCAATGCAGTTGGTGGAGCGTCTTATTGTTTCCAGCAGCAAGCCCGGGGATGTAGTTTTAGACCCGTTTTGCGGCTGCGGCACAGCGATTGCGGCGGCGCAAAAATTAGACCGCCACTGGATTGGCATCGATATTACCCACCTGAGCGTCGCCCTGATGAAATACCGCTTGCAGGATATGTTCGGGTTAAGGCCGGGCGAACATTATGAGGTCGTGGGTGAGCCGACCACGCTGGCCGGAGCGCGACAGCTTGCCCGTGAGAACCGCTATCAGTTCCAGTTTTGGGCGGGGTCGCTGGTGCGAGCGAAACCGGTGGGGGGCGAGTCGGGCAGTCGAGAGGGGAAAAAGGGCAAGGACAGAGGCATTGACGGGATCATCAACTTTTTTGACAACGGAGAATCGGCCAAACGGGTGCTGGTGCAGGTCAAATCGGGCAAGGTCAAAAGCAGCGACATACGGGATTTGATTGGCACGGTTGACCGGGAGAAAGCGGCGATAGGGGTGTTGATCACGCTGGAAAACCCGACGAAGGACATGGAAACAGAAGCGTTGAGCGCGGGGTATTACGAGTCGCCGTTGTGGGGGAAGAAGTATCGCAAGATTCAGATATTGACGCTGGAACAGCTATTGAACGGGGCGCAGGTGGACATGCCGCCGCAGCATGGCACGTTCAGGCAGGCCGAACGGGTCAAAAAGAACAATCACACCCAGCCGGAACTCCTTTAGGGCGAGGTATGATGTCCCTACCCCTAAGAGGGATAAATTGATGAAGGAAAAAACTATGCTTACTGAACAGCAGCTACGGGAATACTGTTTGACCAAACGCGGCGCGGAAGAAACCTATCCCTTCGGTGAAGTTCCGGTTTTTAAGGTGCGGGGCAAAATGTTCGCGCTGGTATCCGTCAACGAAAATCCACCTATGATTACCCTGAAGTGCAACCCGACTCTGGGGCGGCTTCAGCGTGAAAAATACCCGGCTGTGAAGCCGGGATACCACATGAACAAAACTCACTGGAACACCGTCACCGTCGATGGCAGCATCCCGGAAGATGAACTTCGGGAAATGATTGATGATTCGTATGGCCTGGTGGTGAAGGGCTTGACCCGTGCCGAACGGGAATCGCTTGAAAAATAGGAAAAATTCCCTCTTGAAAACTGGCATGAAATTTGCTTCACAATTTCTTGACAGAGGGTTTGAAACACGTTACTATCTGGGTAACGAAATAGAAAAGGGGGTGCGGTTGAATAGAACTGACGACCACAACCCAATACTCCCTCACTACCCTGTTCGGTAAGAACAGGTCAGGCCCCTCGGATGGGGTTTGCAATAAACGCCTTTTTACAAGGTGACAATCGCGCTCTAATGGGGCGCGATTTTGTGCTTAAGATTTCTCCCCCGCCACTTTTAACGCGGCAGCCCGCAGGGTATAAAAACGCTCTTCTTCCGGCAGCAGTTCTATCGCCCGATTTAAGTCGCTTACCGCCTGCTGTGGCTGCTCCATAATCATATAAATGCGGGCGCGAAGATAATACGAGTCGGCGTGGTGCGGCTGTTTTTCCAGCACAATATTCAGGTCGTCCAGCGCATACTGATATTTATGATCCCGAAAGTATGCCTGCGCCCGCAGTTCGTATCCCAGAGGAATATCAGGGCGGTGTTTGATGATGGTGTTGGCTGCAATCACCGCTACCGGAAATAGATGATGTTCAATGGCCTGCTGCGCCCGCCGTTCATACACTTTCAGGCTGGCGGTTGGGGGCAGGTGAGTCACGGTCATGAGCCACACCTCCCAATCATAGTGCAGCACCTGTCGGAAAATACGTGGATAGCTGTGCAGCAGTGCCGACCCGTTCTGCCGCACGGCATCAACTTCTAGCGGGCTGCGGTTTTTCTCAAATTCACGTATCCAGGCCGGCGGGAAACGTTTTAAAAGCGGTGGCGAAACCATCCACCACATGGTGATTAATCCTGTGGTCAGTAAAAATGCCAGCAGCGTTCCTTCAAACCCGACCAGCAGCGCTACTGCCATCAAACCACTACCTGCCAGAATCTGCGCGCCGCCCCACCAGGCCAGGCTTATCCACGTTGTTTCAGGATGAAAATACAAATCGCGGCGCTGCCCCACGTAAAATAAAAACACCGGAATCAGGGTGTAAAGACCTATCGCAAAAATCCCCGCCCCCATCAACAGGAGAATAATCATTCCCGCTTTCCTGTTTGTACAGATTTGATTACGTGTTTTTCGCGTCTTTGTTTCTAAGATAGACTTTAGCTGAATGGAAGGAAATTTTCATGAAACGGTATTTTCTGCTGTTTATCCTGCTTTTGCTAAGTGCCTGCGGTGATGACCCCAAAGAAGCCAAAGAAATCCGCGACTCCGAACTGACTCAGCAGGCGAATACGATTATTGGTACACCTGCGGCGGGCTGCCAGACCAGTGAACTGGAAAACTGGTATGAAACCGCCAGCGTCAACGCGCAAATGTTTCAGGATGAAGCCCGCACCTTTGCCGACCTGGGGCCGGATTCTGCGCCTGCTGCCCTTGACCGCCTGATTGAATTGCAGGAAGCCACGCTGACCGTGCCAGTACCGGAATGTATGGCCGACCTGAACGGTTTGATGCAAACTTTGATGCAGGGAACTATTGAGGATTTCCGCCAGTACAGCACCCTGCTCATTCAACAGGGCGAGATTCAGGAACGGGTACGGCTGTCACGCGAACGTTACGATATGGAAGTCCTGCCCCTTTTGCAGCAGACGGAAGCCCAACTCTTAGAACGCCTTCAGGAAGGAAATTAAGGGTACACATCCTCCATAAAAACCCACTAAAATAGCCTTTTACCTCACCCTAACCCCTCTCCAATGCGTTGGAGAGGGGTTGGGATACCCATCAAAAAGGAAAAATCATGGAACAACAGCACCCTCTGGTGCGGCTGTGGTTGTATGCCCGCCCGCACCGCCGCCAGATGATTATCGCTACCCTGTTTTCGATCTTAAACAAGGTGTTTGACCTTGCCCCGCCGCTTCTGATTGGGATGGCGGTGGATATTGTGGTCAAACGGGAAGATTCCTGGATTGCCGCGCTTGGGTTTGAGGATGTTTCCACGCAGTTATGGATTCTGGCAGGGCTGACGGTCATCATCTGGGCGCTGGAATCGCTGTTTGATTATTTGCTG
>CAZKZS010000448.1:0-3781 GCA_964557285.1 uncultured Anaerolineae bacterium
TCGCGTGGGGCCGAGCACTCGCGGCGTGGCCGACGCGCCACTAGGCATACCTAACCCGGCTTCATGCGCGCGCCCACAGTCGGCGTCGCGCCGCCTCGTGCGCGACGGCCAGGCGCAGGCGCGGTGCGCCGGCCAGGTGCGCGAGCACAGCCGCGTCGAGGTCGCGGTCGTTGACGCGCAGCACGCGCCGCAGGCGGGCGCGTACCGCGCGCAGCACGCACGGTGCGCCATGCTCCGGCGCGCACGCTGTCATGGCGGCGCTGTCGGCGCCTGCTGCCGCCGGGCCCGCGATCGCTCGCGCCTGCGCTGCTTCTTTCGCGATGTGCTCATGGGATTCGGGGTTGCGCCGTCGCGCGCTGCGGAGCGGATTTGCAGCGCACCCGGAGACGCATCGCCACGGCTCCCGGCCGTGGCCCGGTGCGGTCGCATGCCATGTCCCGCCGTGAGGCGGCCCGGCCTGCACGCTATGCGACCGCTCGCTCGCGTGCGGGCCGGGGATCGGGTGGCTTATGCCGTCAGCAGGTCCTCGATCTTCGAGAACGCCGCCGGCTGCCGGATGCCGAAGTCGGCGAACACGTTGATGGCGATGCGCACTTGCCCGGTCGCGGCGAGCGAGTACGGATCGACCACCACATCCGGCGCGCCGAACGTCGCCAGCACGGCATTCGACCAGTCCGCGCCGAACAGCGCCGCCGAGCAAACCGTCGTGCTGGTCCCCTTCGTCAGATTCGACGGCACGTTGTTCGAGAACAGCGCCTTGTAGCTGTTCACGGTCAGCGCGCCGGCCGCATCCGCACGCACGTCGCCGGGGATGATGAAGTCGAGCGACGTGCCGCGCTGCACGCCCTTCGCCTTGGCCTTCGTCTTGGTGTTCAGCAGGTAGCCGGCCATGACGCCGGGCACCGCGTTCGCGTTCGCGACTGCGGCCTCCAGGTCAAGGAAGTGCTGCCACGCCACGGTCGCGCCGTTCGCGCCGGCGGTCGACGTGCCGATGCCGGTCGTGTTGCGGATGCCGCGGATTTCCGCGCCGGTCCCCGCACCGTTGATGCACTGGTATTCGAGCAGCACCGCGGCGCCGGTCAGCAGGTCGTCGCGCAACAGCGGTTCGAGCGCCATCGCCGATTGCACGAGCGCCTGCTTGCTGTACTCGATGTACGCGCCGATGCGCTTCGGGGTGAGGCTCACTTTGGCGATGGTCGGGTTCGTTTCGGACGCCGAGCCGATTTCCGTCAGCATGCCCAGCGAGCCCGGCGTGGCCTTGCGCGGGATGTCGATGTTGCTGGAGAGCCCGGGCAGCATCTTGACGCCCAGCCCGCCGAACACGAGCGCGTTTCGCAGCGCGTCGGTCCACAGGTCCGTCTGCAGGGCGGTCGCCACCAGGTTCCCGGCCTCGGTCGACGTGCCGACGTTGAAATCGCGCCGCCAGTAGTCCGACGGAACGAGGAAGCCCTCGGCAGCGCGGCCGGTCGCCTTCTCCAACGCGCGCGAGGCTTCGCGTTCGAGCCCCGCGTCGCGCCAATCGCCGGTGATCGACGCGACGATCGCGCGGCCGAGCGAGTAGGATTCGGCCTCGCGGCGCGACATGCCGAGCTGCAGGGGCGACGTGTCGCTCGCGCGCGTCTGCATGCGGTCCATGATGTGCTCGCGGAACTCGGCGGCGGTCATGCCGCGCTCGCAGGCCTCGGCCACGTCGTTGGGGCGCAGGTAGCGCGCGTACTGCGCGCCGAGCGAGACGATTTCCTTGACGCGATCGGCCTCGGCGAAGGCTGCGCGATTCTCGGCGCGGCGCTGCGAACGGGTCGTGCCGTCGTCGGACGGCGGGGCTTGCGTGTTGTCGTTGTCCATGATGCTGGGGTGTCCTGAACGATAGAACGCGGCGCCCGGGTCCGCGGGGATGCCGACGGCGCTGCATTCGTAGGGTTGAAAAGCGAAGTAGCGCCGGCTGCCCGAGCGCCGCAGCTCGCGCACGAGCTGGTAGCCGATGGAAACGGAGCGCACGATCCGCTCGCGCACCGCCTGGAGGACGGCTTGCGCCTCCGGCGTGTTCGCGAATCGCGCAAAGCCGCGGAGCTGACGCTTGCGCGTGTCCACGCGCAGGTCCTCGACGACGCCGATCGGCAGGCGACGCGAATCGTGGAGCGTGAGCAGAGGCAGCGGCGCGCGCTCGAGGTCGACGTGAGCCGGGGACTCGTGCGACAGGACCTCGACGTACTCGCCGCGGTCGACCGGGTACTCGGTCGACACAACGACGGGCACGCGCGCGTCCGCGCCGGGCTCGCCGAGCTGCGCCTCGCGGGTAAAACTCAAGTCGGGCATGCACCCACCTTCACGAAAGGTCGGCGCACAAATGAGAACGGCCGACCGGGATCGCAAATCGCACTCGCCGCGGCGGTGCGCCTCGCGTTCTGACCAGTCGGCCGAGGGATCGGCCGCTCCCGCCGCTGCTCGTGGGGCCCGACAATCGGTTCCAGCGCGAAGCTTGGACGACGGCGGGGTACGAGCGGCAGCTCGAACGTACCGCCGATGCTCGCACAACCGATCGTCGTATGCAATACAACATCGGCCGTAGACTCACGGACGTTTCGCACTCAGGATCGCGGCCTGCGCGCGCGCTTCCGCGTCCTCCGCGAGCTTCCCGGCGATCACGAGGAAGGACTCGACGTAGGCTGCCGCCACGCGCCGGCCGATCTCATCGTCGGCCGCGTCGAACAGCGCGAGGCCGGCCCGGTCGGTGTCGGGAAGCGCGACGATCAGCGCAGCACGTCGCCGAGCCGGCGCGTACTGGCCCGCGATGCCGGAAGGCGATGTCGCAGCATTCGCCATCAAGCGCGCGGCTAGCTCGGGCCCGATCGCGGTCACCAGGAGCGCGCGCTGCTCGTCCGAAAGCGGCGGGCGCATCATGGAGCGGCCTCCGGCGGTCCGTCGCCACACCTCACTAGGTCGCGCACAGGCGGCTGCGAGATGCCGCCCAGCGCGCCCAACGCTTCCTGCCAGACTGTCTGGCCTAGATCGAGCGACACGCAACTACCCCCCTGAGGACCCTCGCGACTAGAGAGCGAACGTGGTTCGAATTACCCGTGTCGCGATGCCCGGGGAAGGACCCGCGCGCGGGCTGACCGGTAGGGCGCCAGAATGTTGCCGTTGTTGCCTCGCGCGTGATCGTAGGTGTCACAGCCTCTCTCTTCTCTGACACGATCACGCGCAAGGCAACATTGGCAACAACGGTTCATTCGTCGTCGCGCCGCACGCGAGCCCGGACGACCTCCCGCCGTTGCCGTGCCGCCGCGCCGTGCTCCGCGAACAGATCGTGCACGCGCGGGTCGACGGTCCAATGAGCGCCGTGGCCGCCCGTGAGCGAGTCGCGCGCCAGCCACCCGCAGTCGGCCAGGAGCGTCAGCGCGGCGTGCCGCGCCGGCTCGTCGGCGTTACGGAATGCCTTGCAGCGCGGCGTGATCACGCGGCGGTTGAACGATTCGAGCCGGCTCGCGAGGATGGCGCGCGCGATGTCCCGCGCGAGCGCCATGCAGGTGTCGGCGCCAAGCATGGTGCTGTAGATCGCGGTCGCGTGGCGCTCCTGGCATCGCAGGAAACGCGCGGCTGCGTCCATCGTGTCGCCGCTCACGTCGGCGCCGATGCCCCCCTCGGTCATGGCGTGAAACACGAGCGCGAGGCGCGCGAGCATGGTAGCGCGCTTGGCATAGTGCGAGGCGAGCGGCGGGTGCACGTCCTCGTAGGCTTGGGTGAGCTGGTGCAGCTCGCCTCGCTCGTGCTCGAAGATCTC
>CAZKZS010000449.1:0-3744 GCA_964557285.1 uncultured Anaerolineae bacterium
GGCTATAATCCACGAAGGAATAGAGATAGTCGAGGGCGAGGTTGTAGCGGGTTTCAAGGTCCATGTGTGGGATTGTAAGTCGGTTTTGAGAATCGGTAAACTCGTATTGAGCTTGTCAAGATATTGGGAACATAGTAAGCGTCCTGAAAATTCTCATAGGTTGAGCGTATTTTAGACTCCAACCTTCGGAACGGCGCGTAACATCAGTTAGTAATAGGAGTTCGCGATGAAAAGAATCATCCCCCTCTTGTTTTGGACCATGTTACTCTCTCATGCCTGCGCCTCACCCGGCAGCTTGGTCACGCCGACCGTTGAGTCAGTAACGGCAATGGCAACAGCAACACTGACCCCTACCGCCATCCAACCCACCCCCATCCCCCCCGAAGCCCCTACCGCAGTGGATATTGCGCCGTTTTTGAAATATATACAGACACCGACTGGGATTGAAGGATTCCAGGATTTTCCAAGCGTTGAGGAAATTTTTTCCAAATTCTATCCCGCGCTGGACGAAATGGAAAAGCGGGGTTTGCTACCGAAACTCGATCCAAACGCCCCGCCGGTAGGTGTCTTTTTAAATTATACCGAACAAGGTGATCCGCTTAAGGTGAATCTTTCCTGTAATGATGGTGAAGTGCCAAACTGCATTCCGATTGCCTATGTGAAAATTGGCGATAAATATGTGACGATTATGAAGGTTAAAAATGCAGATGGAACTGAGGGTAAATTTGCCTGGTGGAATGGAGGTTTGGGGAATAAAAAAATAAGCAGGATTATTGATAATGTATTAGAAAATCCTACTGAATTGCGTATTATAGAAATTTACATAAATCCTGGTGGTCCAAATGATCATTATGATAGTTTCCTACGGTATATAAATGATCCTGTTTTTGAAGATGCAATGATGAAATGGGTGTCTGAAGGATCGTTTCCCGATGATTATAAGAATATAATTCCTGCTAACTCCTTTCAATAACTTATTTTTAATACCACGCTTGCATCTGAAAAGTGAAACGGTAATAATGAGAGTATGGGTAAGATAGGTAAACTTATTTTTACTGTACTTGTTGTATTTATTTTTGCGATTTTTTTCTGTTTTGCCCTCTTTTTCTATTGGTATACGGGTGCGGTAGATGTGCCTGTGATATCTGAATCCTTGCGGGTGAAGCTGGATGGGTACTTTTTGGAGAAATACAATAAACGGGACCCGTTTACGCGATTTTTACATACGACGGTTTTTGGAAATGCGGATAAGTATGTATGGGAGCCACCGCGACCTGTACCGGTGTATTCCAGATCTAGCGGTGATTTTTCCGGTTACGATGTGTTTGGGATGGTTACATCCTGGGAGCCGGAAGCTTATACTTTGCGGGTGCGCTCGTACAATCGTCAAAATCTCGTGGTTCGCCTGAACCCGGAATTGGACAGAAGTATTGCCGTGATTGCGCCAATGGATCAATATGGATATATATCTAGTGTAAACGTAATGCGTATCGTAAGCAGCACCATGGACACCTTTTGGCCGACGCTGTTTTGCCCGTCGGATATTGTCGCCGTCAGCGTTTCATCAAAATTTAATCTTTCTACTTCTTCTAACGAATCGCCTATTATTCCAAAACACGTGCGCCTCGTGCGAAGACTATGCGGCACATAAAACGATTTCCCATTGGATTTTTTTTACTATTGATGCTATGTGTCTCCAGTATTTTTATTGTCATTGTGGCGCAAATTCAACAACCATTGCCACCTGCGTTTGCTCAAAATCTATATTCCCCCCCAACTCCACCGCCGGAATACAATTGTTCATTTAATACCGGAGTGGGTGGCGGAGGTGTGAATAATAGCGGGTGCTGCGAAGGTGGTGCAACCTGGGTTGTTTATTTATCCTGCAACGCCGAAGCGCACAACGCTGATATGGACCCCTTTCCCTTCGTCCCCGCCACATGAATGATGGGATATTTCGCCTGCGGATTTCCGAGAGAATCCATCAACCTGAACATGCGGTCGAGGTTGAAATCCGCCTTGGCAAGCTCGGACGAGTGTTTCAGGCTATAATCCACGAAGGAATAGAGATAGTCGAGGGCGAGGTTGTAGCGGGTTTCAAGGTCCATGTGTGGGATTGTAAGTCGGTTTTGAGAATCGGTAAACTCGTATTGAGCTTGTCAAGATATTGGGAACATAGTAAGCGTCCTGAAAATTCTCATAGGTTGAGCGTATTTTAGACTCCAACCTTCGGAACGGCGCGTAACATCAGTTAGTAATAGGAGTTCGCGATGAAAAGAATCATCCCCCTCTTGTTTTGGACCATGTTACTCTCTCATGCCTGCGCCTCACCCGGCAGCTTGGTCACGCCGACCGTTGAGTCAGTAACGGCAATGGCAACAGCAACACTGACCCCTACCGCCATCCAACCCACCCCCATCCCCCCCGAAGCCCCTACCGCAGTGGATATTGCGCCGTTTTTGAAATATATACAGACACCGACTGGGATTGAAGGATTCCAGGATTTTCCAAGCGTTGAGGAAATTTTTTCCAAATTCTATCCCGCGCTGGACGAAATGGAAAAGCGGGGTTTGCTACCGAAACTCGATCCAAACGCCCCGCCGGTAGGTGTCTTTTTAAATTATACCGAACAAGGTGATCCGCTTAAGGTGAATCTTTCCTGTAATGATGGTGAAGTGCCAAACTGCATTCCGATTGCCTATGTGAAAATTGGCGATAAATATGTGACGATTATGAAGGTTAAAAATGCAGATGGAACTGAGGGTAAATTTGCCTGGTGGAATGGAGGTTTGGGGAATAAAAAAATAAGCAGGATTATTGATAATGTATTAGAAAATCCTACTGAATTGCGTATTATAGAAATTTACATAAATCCTGGTGGTCCAAATGATCATTATGATAGTTTCCTACGGTATATAAATGATCCTGTTTTTGAAGATGCAATGATGAAATGGGTGTCTGAAGGATCGTTTCCCGATGATTATAAGAATATAATTCCTGCTAACTCCTTTCAATAACTTATTTTTAATACCACGCTTGCATCTGAAAAGTGAAACGGTAATAATGAGAGTATGGGTAAGATAGGTAAACTTATTTTTACTGTACTTGTTGTATTTATTTTTGCGATTTTTTTCTGTTTTGCCCTCTTTTTCTATTGGTATACGGGTGCGGTAGATGTGCCTGTGATATCTGAATCCTTGCGGGTGAAGCTGGATGGGTACTTTTTGGAGAAATACAATAAACGGGACCCGTTTACGCGATTTTTACATACGACGGTTTTTGGAAATGCGGATAAGTATGTATGGGAGCCACCGCGACCTGTACCGGTGTATTCCAGATCTAGCGGTGATTTTTCCGGTTACGATGTGTTTGGGATGGTTACATCCTGGGAGCCGGAAGCTTATACTTTGCGGGTGCGCTCGTACAATCGTCAAAATCTCGTGGTTCGCCTGAACCCGGAATTGGACAGAAGTATTGCCGTGATTGCGCCAATGGATCAATATGGATATATATCTAGTGTAAACGTAATGCGTATCGTAAGCAGCACCATGGACACCTTTTGGCCGACGCTGTTTTGCCCGTCGGATATTGTCGCCGTCAGCGTTTCATCAAAATTTAATCTTTCTACTTCTTCTAACGAATCGCCTATTATTCCAAAACACGTGCGCCTCGTGCGAAGACTATGCGGCACATAAAACGATTTCCCATTGGATTTTTTTTACTATTGATGCTATGTGTCTCCAG
>CAZKZS010000450.1:0-3740 GCA_964557285.1 uncultured Anaerolineae bacterium
ATAGGGGGAAGCCCCCTGCGGGTAGCTGCCCACAGGGGTGGTTTTCCCCAGGTACTTTCCGCCTTTCAGCCTGCTTTCATCAATATTGGCGTACCCCACTTTGTACTCGTTGCCCCAGGGATAAATCCGTCCATCGGTGCCGCGGGCCGCTTTTTCCCATTCCTGCTCCGTCGGCAGCCGCACCGCCCATGTGAAAGCATTCATCGGATCATAAGCCCCTCTCCCTGAGGGACGCGAACGCGGGTTGGGGGTGAGGGAAGTCAGTTTTGATGACAGCCAGCGGCAGAAGGCTATCGCATCATACCAACTGACCCGCTCACGTGGATGGGTGGCGATTTTCCATTTCTGATCGCCGGGCTGTTGACGGTCGTCGGCATCTGCTGCCAATCCCTCCCACCAGCGCGGATCATAAAATCCATCCCTGGCATCAATGAAGGTCTGAAACTGAGCGTAAGTAATGAGATATTTGGCAATATAGAACTCCGGCAAATCAATAAGGCGCTGGGGCACTTCATTATCATATGCAGCAGGGTCTTTATCTTTATCACTTCCATATAAAAACTCTCCGGCAGGCACTTCGCACCACTCAAACGGCTCTCCGATAATCTGGCGTATGGCATCAGCCGTAGGGACGCTGGCTGGCTTTTGGATGCCAGTGGGAATATCACGGGAAGCAAACTTTCGTGGGTCAAAAATCCCCTCTAAAAACTCTTTGGGATAAAGTGCGGTGTACTGTGACCACTTCTTCTTAAAAAGGAATGTAGCACTGCGGCGCTGGTCAATCTCAATCAATTCGGCGTATAACCGGATTAGCTCTATCCACTGCGCGGCAGCATCGGCATAGTCAGCATCATTTCGGCGCACCAGCAGGTCAAAATATTTTTCAGCTTCGGCAAAAGCCAGCCGTTCCGCATAATCACAGGCGGCATCGTAAAGGGCATGGTTGCTGCCATGGATACTTTTGCCATCGGGACTCAACGGGCGCGGGGCGGGGATGTCTCGCGGCCAGGCACGTTCAAAGACGCGGATGGCTTCCTGAAACTTATCGAAAAACTCTGCCCCGTTATAAAACAAAAACTGGCTGTCTTTTAACCATTCGGGGACTAAATCCCAGTAAGTAATATTATATTTTGCTGATTTTGCATCAAGGAAGAACTCCCCCTGCAACACGACTGGAATAATGGGGCGGTTGCGCCTGTGGGCATAGTCCAGTTCAGCCAGGCAGACCTCACTTTGTAGACTGGCACGCGACATATGAAATACAAACACATGACAGTCACTGATGGCATCCACGATAGCATCCCACCAATTGGGGCTGGCAGGCGGTAAATTGTGTTTGTCCTGCCAGGGAATATAACGCGGTGTGCCGTCGTCATAGCGCAGCAGCGCCAAATCGCGGGCAATTTTATCGACTTGAACAGCATCACTGCTGCGATAGCTGATGAAGAGTTTTAGCGGGTGAGTCATAAGCGTTTTGAAGTTCAATTAAACTTATTATAACGGATGCTGTTCTACTTCAAAATTAATCAGTGGCTTTGTCAATCTCGCCGATGGTTTCCAGCGCCATGAGCGCGGCGGCCTGTTCTGCCTGCCGTTTGCTGCTGCCCGTTCCCCAGCCCAGCGGGGTATCTCCAATCGACACCTCCACCGTAAAATCTTTCTGATGGTCGGGGCCAATGGCCGAAAGAAGCTGGTAATGCGGGGTTACATGCTCGGGCTGCGACTGACTCCACTCTTGCAGGCGGCTTTTGGCATCCTTAAGGGAAACTTTTCGCAGCAGCGTATCCAGCCCAAGATCATAAAATGGACGGAAAAAAGTACGCACCTGCTCAATGCCCTGGTCAAGATAAATAGCCCCAATCAGCGCTTCAAACATGCCGCATAAATTGGAAATACGGGTGCGTCCCCCGTTGCTTTCTTCGCCGCGCCCCAACCGCAGCGCCGTGTCCAGATGACACATCACCGCAAATTCCGCCAGCATTTCCGTGCGTACCAGCGCCGAACGCATCCGGGTGAGGCGGCCTTCGCGTAAATCGGCATACTGCTGGTAGAGCCAATCGCCTACGACAAATTCCAGAATCGCATCGCCCAGAAATTCCAGCCGTTCGTTGTCCCCCACTTCATGGGCAAACGTGCGATTTTCGTTGATGTACGAACGGTGAGTCAGCGCCTGAAGGAGTAATTTTTTGTTCTTAAAATGGATACCAAGCTGGTTTTCAATCTCCTGAAGGTCATCCATGCGCGGACTCTCCGGGGTGATAATGGCCTTCAACCCAGTGTTCGCCGTGCTGCCCGATTTCTTTTTTCCAGACGGGGACAATTTCCTTCAGGCGGTCAATGCCGTAGCGGGCGGCCTCAAAACAGCCTTCATCCCGATGTCCGGCGGCACAGGCAATTAAAACCGTTGGCTGGCCGACCTGCAACACCCCGATACTTTGCACGATAGCGATTCCCTGCACAAGCGGCCATTTTTCACGGATTTCCTGCGCGACCTGCTGCATTTTTAAAATCGCCATCGGCTCATAGGCTTCATATTCAAGTTGGAGGGTTTCCTGTACGCCATCATCTTTGAGGGTTTTCCCGCGCACAAATCCACTGAACAGCGCCACCGCACCCGTTTCCGGCGTCACGATTTTTTGAGTCAGGCTGTTTAAATCGACGGGACCATTGGACAGGGCGAAATATTCCGGCCAGGCTGTTCCACCGGAAACCGGCGGAAAAAAGGCAACTTCATCCCCTGTCTGAATCGGATGTCCGGCAAAAACATATTCATGATTCACCGCCGCAATTGCGGTAGGCAGGGCGGGGGCAAGCGCCGGAAACCGGACTGCAAGTGCCTGTCTCAGGTCGTCTATCGTTTCACTGTCGGAGTCAAGGGTCAGCCTGTCCTGTCCGGCCAGGTCTTTCAGCGTGGCGAACAAACGAACGGTCACGGTTTTACTCATCAGCGTGATACTCTCCCCGTGTGCCACCCCGTTTTTCAATCAGCCGAATATTATCTATCCGCATTCCCCGGTCAATTGCCTTCGCCATATCATAAATCGTCAGGGCGGCAATATTCACCGCCGTGAGCGCTTCCATCTCCACCCCCGTTTTGCCATAAGTGCGGGCGGTGCTGGTGATATGAATGGCGCTGGCTTCGGAATCAATCACCAGTTCCACATCAATATAAGATAAGGGTAAAGGATGGCAAAGCGGAATCAGGTCGGCGGTACGTTTTGCCCCCATGATGCCCGCAATACGCGCAACACTTAACACATCCCCTTTTTTAAGGTTGCCCTGCTGAATAGCCACCAGCGTTTCGGGCTGCATCCGCACACTTCCGGCGGCTACTGCGACCCGTTCACTATCCGGTTTTTCGCCAACATCGACCATGCGTGCGGTGCCGCTGGTATCCAGATGAGTCAGCTTATTTTTGTCTGGGGACATCTTCAAAACTGACCCGCACCACTAGCTGACCCAGACGTACCTCATCGCCATCCCGCAGAATACGGGGCTGGTCCGGTACCAGGCGCTGACCGTTCAGATACGTGCTGTTGGCGCTGTTCAGGTCAACGATGACAATGGTTTCACTCTGCTGGCGCAGGGCAGCGTGCTGGCGGGATACGCCCCGTTCGTAGGCTTCAAAGGAGGAGAAATCCACGTCCGGTTCATAATCTTTGTGCTTGCGCCCCAGAATTTTTTGCCCATCCACCCGCACATGAATCGGCGGGGTATCGTAATCCCGCACCGTCAGCACC
>CAZKZS010000451.1:0-3725 GCA_964557285.1 uncultured Anaerolineae bacterium
AAACGGACGTGCCAGCGCTTCAAACAGGGCGTCGGTGCTGGCGGCTTTGACCCACAATAGCGGTAAATGGTCGGCAGCACATTCGGCGGCCAGCGCGGTTTTGCCCATGCCACCAAACCCGTGTATCAGCACCCGTTTGTCTTTGTTCAGGGCTTTTTGAACCTCCCTGATGAGTTTTTTGCGCCCCCGGAATTTGTCGGTTTTGCCGGGAATGTCGTCGGCCTCCGTGACCAGCACGGCGCTGGCTGTTCCAGAGACAGGAATATAATCGGCTAATTGGTTTTGCCGCAGCAGTTCTCGAATATCGACCAGTAAATCTCGAAGCGCTTGCTGGCCGATAACACTGGCTTCTATACTTTGGGCAATAGCATAAAGCTGCTCAAAGGCGCGGCTGTCCGCAAAAGGTTTTAATTCCGCCTGAGCTTTGATTTCATCCAGCAGGGTATCCAGAAAAAATTTTACAGGGGCGGAATCTATTTTAGGTTTTGTACTGAACTGACTGCCCCAGAGTTCAAGTAAGGTGTCTGCATCAGGGGATTTGTTGGGAATGAGAAAATTCGCAAGTTCGCGTATCACCTCCGACTTTTTTAGAAAATGTTCGTCAAAAAAGGAAGCCGTTAGCTCAGGGTAGCGCTGCTCAAACTTTTGATACGTATTTTCAAGCGCCTTTTGAAACGCAGCTTTCTGAGGATAATCGCCGCGCAGTCGGTCACGCAGCCCTTTTAAAAGGGGCTGTTCCGCCAAATCAGCAACTACAAGGGCTATGACGGCTTCTGCAATAAAGCCAAAAATTGCTGCTTCCATAAGAGTAACCTATTTTTAAAGTTACCTTATTATGGCACGGAATAATCATCGGAGACAACTTCCCTGTGGTCAATCTCCTGACAATTTTCTATAATGAGGATGGAGGAGTAAACCATGATGACTGTCGCCTCAGGACTCCGCACTGTAGAAGAATTTGAACAGTTCGCTGATTCACCTGAAAACAAAGAACGGCTGCTGGAATTGATTCATGGGGAGATTGTAGAAAAAGTGCCAACCGAAGAACATGGCGTTATTGCCGCAACGATTGCTGCTTTTTTGAGAAATTACGCTGCTCCCCGAAAATTGGGCCGTGTGGGGGTCGAAGTCCGACATCGGACTCCATCCGATAAATATAACGCGCGGATGCCCGATGTTTCCTTTCGGCGAACGAACGATCCACTGGTGAAAAAAGGGGCTGTCCTCCAGATGCCGGATTTAGCGGTTGAGATTCAGTCGCCTGACGACAAAGAGCGTGAAATGCGCGAAAAAGCCCATTATTATCTGCAAAACGGCGCTTCTCTGGTCTGGCTGGTGTATCCACAAAAACAAACGGTGGAAGTCTGTTGGCTGGACGACAAAGGCACGATGGATGTGACCACCGTTGACAAAACGGGTGCGCTGGACGGCGGTATCCTGCTGCCCGAATTGACGATACCCGTAAAAGAGATTTTTGAAGTGGAATGATAAGTTACGTAATCTTGCGCCAGTAGTAACCCCGGTACACTTCAGTGAATCCCACCGATTCATACAGGGCGTTGGCGGCTTCCATATCACCCGTTTCCACATATACAGTTTCCGCGCCCAGCGCTTTCAGCCGATGCAGCCCTTCAATCATGAGGGTTTGCGCTAATCGCTTGCGGCGGTGGTCGGGATGAGTGCAGACGGGTTCAAAAATACCCCGCCGATTCACGTCATCGTAAGTTATACCCACCAGCGCGGCAAAAACTCCATCTGGTGCTGCTGCTACCAGATTCAACGCATGGCGGTAGGAAGGGGAGTTCAGGGTAAAATTTTTAAATTCTGCCGCCGTGTGCAGGGTGCGGTTGAATCCGGCGTTTAACACGTCCGCCACATGCTGATGGTCATCGTCGGTAGTGGAACGCAGCACATAGCCTTCCGCCAGAACCGGAGTAGGGAGGGGTTTTTGACCGAATCGCATCCGGTAGGTGACTCCCCACCAGGGCATTTTTTCATACCCCCGTTTTTCTACCAGCCGCAGGCGGGGCATATCATACTCAAACACAAAAATATCGAGTCGGCGCTGATTGCCTTCGTCGATGCTTAAATTTTCTTCTGCCCAGGCCAGCATGTCCTCCTCAATCAAATGGCGATAATCGGGGTGAATCTGAAAATGGGCATCGCCTTTGCCTTCGGGATTCACCACGCCGACCAGCCGCCCCGCATCGGTTTCCCACAGGCGGATCCGCTTTTCCAATTCCTGAGGTGGGTTTTCGCGGTGGGTATGCCAGCCATCCCAGTGGCGAATGTCCCAGTTTAAACCTGCCGGAGTCAGGGGGTAGGTTTCAATCAGCAGATTTCGCACCCGCCAGAAGTCCTCTTGATAGGGCCGGGAATTCAGCATATCATTCTCCAATACACTATTTTGATATTATAACAGGTCAGAAAAGCTCATCAATGACCATTGAAATGCTCATTCAGCAGCTTCAGGATACAAATAGCACGGTGAGGAGTCAGGCGGCGCTGGCACTTGGCAAACTGGGAGATGCCCGCGCCATTGACCCCCTGATTCACACCTTATGCCATGATTCTGATTTAAATGTACAGGAAGATGCAACCTGGGCGCTGGCACGGTTGGAAGCGCTGGACCCCTTACTGCGGGTATTGCAGGACGAAAATCCGCGTGTCCGTCACAATGCTGCCCATACATTAGGAAAAATTGGCGATAGTCGGGCGGTTGAATCACTGAGTCGACTGCTGGCGGATAAGGAGTCGATAGTGCGGCAGAAAGCGGCTTATGCCCTGGGACAAATTGGCGACCCCCGCGCCATCGAATCGATAATCCGGCTGCTGGAAGATCAGACTCATGATGTGCGCTGGACAGCAGTCGAAGTGCTGGAAAAATTCGGTGAGTCGGCGGTACAACCTGTGATCGCCGTGTTGCAGCATCCCCATGTTGAGGTGCGGGAACTGGCTGTTGGAATCTTAACCGAAATTGGCAGCCCCGCCGCCATTGATTCCCTGATTGCGGCGCTGCATGATGCACACTGGTCGGTTCGGCTGGCCGCCGCGCAGGGGGTGGGTCAATTAGAGGCAGCCCGCGCCGCCGACTCGCTGTCCCACCTTTTGGACGATAACCATGAGCATGTGCGAAAAATGGCTGCCGCCGTCCTGAAACAGCTTGCTCAGGATTCATCATAAAAATCCACAATCTGGCGGGCAAAATCCAGCACACTTTTTTGTAAAGGCAGGGGGCTTAAAATTTCAACTGCCCGACCCCAGCTCAAAATCTGGGCGCGGGCGGATTCAAACGTTTCAAAGGTGAGGTTCAGTGTGTACCAGCCATCCGAATCTGGCGGGCTATCTACAGCGCTGCCAAACCGATGCCGCAAAATGGGTATGAGTTCCGGCGCGACGCGTAGTTTGACAGGATAGGTCGGACGGTTGTTTTCAAAAGACGCGCACCAGTCCTGCCAGAATGTGGAAAGATCAAAATCGGCGGGACGCTCAAACGACTCCTCCAGCAGGCGGGCGGCGGTAATGTCGGATACACGCTGCACCCGAATCGATTTTTCCTGCCCGTAAACCAGATACCACACGCTGCTTTTAGCGACCAGTCCATACGGGGCGATCACACGCTCTACCCGCGTATCAAACGAGAGGCGGACGGTTAGATGCAGCTTGCGGTCATGCCAGACCGCCTGATGAAGCGTGCGTAAATGCGGCGTGTTTTCTTCCTGATG
>CAZKZS010000452.1:0-524 GCA_964557285.1 uncultured Anaerolineae bacterium
TTTGTGCCTGTCAGCACCAATGTGCAGTATTACACCCGTCGCTTTAACGACGCCGCGATTGTGTTTTATGAAAATGATCCGGCGACGCTGCGCGTGCATTACTTCAGCCCGCCCGGATTCGACTTCTATAACAGCCCCACCCCGCCCACCTGGAGCGAACAGAATCAGGCACGGCTGAATGGGCTGTTTGGCAATCCAGCCTGGGATGGCACACCGGAAAATTCTACCCTGCTGCTCGCGCTCCGCGTTACAATCATCTGGCAGCCCTAACACGGCTATTCTATGGGAAGGGCAGTTTTGCCCTTCCCCCTAATCAGGACAAATCAACGTGGCACGATTTTTCGCTGTTTTGTGTGTGATATTTTTTGCTGTCAGCGCGACCTTCGGGCAGGAGCAGCCCACCTTGAGCCTGCAAATGCCCACCACCGCCCTTGAAACCGGACAGCCCTATACGGTGACGATTCGGCTGGATAATGTGCCGGAAGTCTGGGTTGCCGACCTGCAAATCAGCTATGACCCCACCC
>CAZKZS010000452.1:534-3709 GCA_964557285.1 uncultured Anaerolineae bacterium
TCACCTGTGCAGCAGGGCGACCTGTTTTCTGCTGAGTCTTCCATCGTGGCGCGGAATTTAGTGCAGGGAAGTGAACTGATTTACACCCTTTCCATGCTTGCGCCCGCCGACCCCGCTTCGGGCAGCGGCATCGTGGGAACGTTTCAGATTGTGCCACTGGCAGCAGGAACAACACAGATTCGGTTTACCCGGGCGGAACTAACCACGCTGACTTTTACGGGTGAAGGGGAAAACCGCGTCGGCAGTGACCCGCGTCCGGTAGAATTTCAGGCCGCGCTGGTCGAAGTGACCATTACGGGAGAAACTGTCGAACCGCCTTCCGAAGCCACTGCGACTCCCACCGTTACCGAAACCCCGATTCAAGGGGTGGCACAGCAGCCGGGGTCAACGCCTATTCCGACGCTGGAAAATATCACCCTTGCGCCGACAACCCTCACCACAGCCATTGTACAAACCCCTCTGGTGACGATTGAGCCGCCGGAAATTGAGGATGACTCTGGCGATTCGGACTCCACGCTGACGATTGCGTTGATAGCCCTGGTAATCGTGGGGCTGATTCTGGTGGTGATGGGCGCGGCATGGTGGCGTTCACGCTCTTAACATTTGTCCGCCGCATTTGTGACAAATTTCACTATCTTTCTACGCTCTCAGCCGATATGATAGGGATGTTAACGTTGAGGAGTGACACATGGATCATGTGGTCTATCTCGATGCGCCCCTCCTGAATGAACTGCTGGAGGGCATCACGACCACGCTCGTTTGCGGGGAAAGCTGCCGCCAGATTCCCTGCGGCAGGGTGCATCCGGGAGACAGACTCTATTTTGTCTGCCACGACCATACGGTGCTGGCTCAGGCACGGGTGGGAGATGTACGTAATGTAGACAGACCCAGCCGAACCCTCACAGAGCAGACTCCGTATAACCTGATTGCGGAACGACGGCGGCGGCGTGCCAGCCGTTTTTATCAGGTGCTGGTTGAAGTTGAAAACACAGAAGAAATTCACCCGTTTCCGATTGTCCCGTATGAGGGCAATGAGGATTGGTTGATTGTGGGTGACATTGAAAACGTAAAAACCGTCTGACGGCTCATATATTCTTTCCTCACCAACAACGGTATGGGGCGTCCTGCCAACAACAGGACGCTTTTTTATCAAAAAAATGTGAATTTTGTCCTATAGAACTGTTAAAAAATTGTCTATAGACTTAAGATAAGAATGTTTAAAAAGGTGATAGCAAATGGCCGTTGAAACCAGATGGTTTATAGAAAACAGCGTCTTGTGTCATCAGTTTTCCGGAGAAATTACTGCTAAAGACCTTCAAACAGTGAACCAGGACTGTGATTCGTATCTGGCTGCCGCCGCTTATCCAGTCCATTTTTTGATTGTGGTGAATAAGGTTGAAAAAGTAAACCTTACTTTTCAGGAACTCAGCACCCTGTATTACGACCGCAGCACGCGCAAAGTCGGGTGGGTCGCAGTGGTGAATCCCCGTACCACTTCGGGACACCACAAAGCTGACCTGATGGCCTGTGCGCTGATACAAATGATGCGGTTAAATGCCCGTCGTTTCCGTACCCTTGAAGAGGCTGCCCGATTTTTAAATGAATCAGCGCGGGCGCGGGTTTAACCCGGTTCATCGTCGTCCACAAAATCATACGGTTCATCCTCACGGAAATTGTCTTTTTCCATGCGGTAGTGAAGCTCACCCTCCTCTCCCCATCTTCGGCGAGCGGGTGGTTCATACTGCTCCTGCATAGGTGTTTCTTCTTCCTCCTCAGCGCCGCGTCCTAACCACGCTTTTAAAAAAGCCAGCGTCACCAGCACTAACGCGATGGTGGTCATGTGGTCGTTCAAAAAATCCAGAATCATGACTTTTTACGCCCTAAATAAGGTGATTTATCAATGATACATCATTCGCCTTTCGACTATGATTGTGAAAATTGGAGCAATCTCCTGTAGAAACACATCGTTAAGGTAGTTACACTAGAGATAGGATATGGGCGCTCGTTTAAATAAAATCCCCGCACCGTCTGATGACAAACGCTGGCGGATTGTGGACGCAACCATGCGGCGTCATGGCTACGACTCTTCTGCCCTCATAGAAACTTTACACTCTGTACAACAAAGTTTTGGCTATTTAGATAAGGAAGCCCTGCACTTCGTTGCTCGCAGTCTGGGCGTTCCCCTCAGCACCGCTTACGGTGTCGCTACGTTTTATCATTTTTTCAGCCTCAAGCCGCAGGGCAAACATACCTGCGTGGTGTGCCTGGGGACAGCCTGTTACATCAAGGCCAGCCAGCTTATTCTGGAAACCCTGGGCGAAGCCTACCATGTTGCGCCGGGACAAACCACCGAAGATGGCGAACTGTCGCTGATGACAGCGCGGTGTGTTGGCTCGTGTGGGCTGGCGCCGGTGGTGGTGCTGGATGACGAAATCGCGGCCAACCTGACCGTTGATACGGCCATGGTGCGGGTACGTGAAATCCTCGAAAAGGCTGTAGAAAAAGAAGAGGCTGTTTTATATGAATGAAGAACTCACGCGGATCACGGCTGACGAGCATCAAGCCCGCCAGCAGTACCGCTATCGCATTAATGTGTGTATTGCCGCCGGATGTCTTTCCACCCACAGCGACCAGGTGCAGGAAGCCATTGAAGCCCGGGTGAAACAGCGCGGGCTGGAAAAAATTTGCCGCGTGCGCGGCGTTGGCTGCATGGGGCTGTGCGCGGCAGGGCCGCTGGTTTCGGTTGACCCCGGCGAAATTATGTACCAGGCAGTGACACCGGAAAACGCGAGTGTCATTGTTGACCAGATTGCAGCGCTTGAACCCAAAATCGCACAGGCCGCCCCGCCGCAGCCGGAAGAAGAACCGATTCCCGAAGTGACCTCACGGCCAACAGTCGCCTCTCCGTTTTTCCAGCGACAGGTCAAAATTGTGCTGGAAAACAGTGGCAAAATTGACCCCGAACGTATTGAAGATTACATTTCGGAAGGCGGATACAGCGCCCTGGTCAAAGTCCTTACTGACATGACCCCGGGTGATGTGCTTGAACAGGTCACTAAAAGCGGGCTGCGCGGACGCGGCGGCGCGGGTTATCCGGCCGGATTGAAGTGGCAGACCGTCGCCAAAGCCATGAGTGATGATAAATATGTCATCTGCAACGGCGACGAAGGCGACC
>CAZKZS010000453.1:0-3681 GCA_964557285.1 uncultured Anaerolineae bacterium
GAGCTACCACTGCTCTACCCCGCAAGGTGATTGACATGATAGCAGTCCCCAACAGAGGCGTCAAGGGCAAGATTCGATTTTAATGAACTTATGCACTGCCTGTCGGATTGTGACTTTTATCACAATATTTGTGTGATTTTTCACAATCCCCCTTTAAGCTAATTTGTGTAAAAATTCACATAGATAAATATTTGAGTAGATTGTTTCGTGGATACTCAGCTTTACCAGGAATTTGAGATGCTGCATGAGCGCATCTGCCAGGCGTTAGGCGACCCCAAACGGCTCATGATTTTGTACCTGCTGAACCAGCGCTCCTACCATGTGGGTGAACTGGCACTCGAAATGGATACTCCGCAGCCAACCATGTCTCATCATTTAAAAATCCTCCGCGAACGTTCCCTCATCAAAGCCCGCAAAGAGGGGACACAGGTCTGTTATACGCTGGCGGACAATCGTATTGTGCAGGTCATTGACCTGCTACGCGGGGTCCTGCGCGACAGTATGGCAGCCCAGGCTCGTGTGGTCGAATCAAATCCCCTGGAAGACACGGAATAACCTAAAAATATTTTCACTGGAAGGGACTTGTGAAACGACAATTTTTTATCGGGGTGATGAGTAGCGGCGTGGGGCTGCTTCTGCTGGGCGGTCTGGCGGCAAGCTGCACCCCTGATACATCAGCTCCGGCCTTACAACCGCGTACAGAGGGATTGAGCGCTCCACCCACATCGGTAGTTCTCACCCTCCCCCCCACTGAAATCTGGCTTGAACCTTTTACTGACCAGCCCTGCCTTGACTGCCACACCAATCAGGAGCAGTTGGTTCAACTGGCGAAGCCCATAGAAGTGACCGAATCCTTATCCGAAGGACCTGGCTGAGGGGGATCCGTGGCTCCGTTGGAGCCATGGCAGCGCGTCTGGATTGACGCCACCACTTACCCTGAAGATGTCCATGCGGCCATCAACTGTACCTCCTGTCATGGGGGGCAGGCTGTCGAAGATATGGAAACGGCACATACCGGAATGGTTGCTTCCCCTGCTACGGATGCTGTTGCAACATGCGGTCAATGCCACCCGGATAATACACCCGCCAACATGAACAGCTTGCATTCAACGCTGCGGGGTTACGATACTGTTTTGTATGAGCGCAGCGCGCCGGAACATCATGCGACGCTGGAAACCATGCAGCAAAATCACTGTAACAACTGCCATACCACCTGCGGCGACTGCCATGTCAGCCAGCCAGCATCGGTAGGCGGCGGGCTGCTCAAAGGACATACGTTTGTCCAGACCCCGCCCATGAGCCAGACCTGCACCGCCTGTCATGGAAGCCGCGTCAAAAATGAATATTTTGGCCTCAACGAAGGCATCCCCAGCGACGTACATTTCCGGGCGCGGATGGCCTGTGCCGACTGCCACACCAGTGGAGAGATTCATGGCGTGACCACGGCGGAGGACAATCATCGTTACGCGGGGACACAACACCCAACATGCGAGTCCTGTCACCAGGAACAAATTGGGGTGGGGTCGGGTATTGAGCAGCATGAAGTTCACGGAACGGAACTGCTTTCCTGTCAGACCTGCCACAGCACCACCTACACCAACTGCGTGAACTGCCATGTTCAGCAGACGGAGGATAAACAGGTCTTTTACACCATCGAAGAGCATTCGATGGGATTCTTGATTGGGAAGAATCCGATTCAAAATGCGGAACGTCCCTATCAATACGTGCCAGTGCGCCACGTCCCGATTGACATCAATTCGTTCAGTTTTTACGGGGAAAATCTGCTCTCAAATTTCGACAGCCGCCCGACCTGGGTGTACGCGACCCCGCACAACATCCAGCGGATTACGCCGCAGTCCGAAAGCTGCCTGTCCTGCCATGAAAATAACAGCGTATTCCTGACCACAGACAAAGTAACGGCTGCCGAACAAAACGCGAATGCGGCGGTCATCGTCGAAGGCGCTCCTGCCCTGCCGGACGGATACGAAAACCATATCGTTCTTGAGGAAGACGCTACTCCTGCTGAAACGGAATCCAGTGGGGACGATAGTTTCTGGGGTGAAACGCCTGCCGCTGAAACAGAATCCAGTGGGGATGATAGTTTCTGGGGCAGTGAAATTGAATCAACTCCTGAAGGTGATGATGCCTTCTGGGGGGAAAATTAAGTTATGGCTCAAGGAGTCCAAGTGAAAAAGCTCGTTTTATTGCTCATGTTGTTCGCGCTGGTCATGCCTGTTTTTGTCGTGACCGCGCAGGAAGACGGTGTAGTTGCCCGTCTTGAAGAATACAACGGCAGCCTGCCCCAGGGATACGGGGTTACAACTGTCGAAGATTTCAACGCGCTGCTGGCAGAAAAGGAATTTGTACTGCTGGACGTGCGGGAAGTCGCAGAATATGAAGCCGGCCATATCCCCGGTTCGTTTAACATCCCGATTCGAGAACTGGGCAAAAACCTGAATTTGATGCCCGATTTAACTGCTGACATTATGGTCATCTGCAAAGGCGGCGGACGTGCAATGCTAGCGATGACGGCGCTCAACGTGCTGGGTTACGAAAACGCCAGAATGTTGAAGGGCGGTTACGATGCCTGGGCGGGTGCAGAACTCCCCACCACCATCGATCCTTTTGCCCCCGAAGCCGGAACAGCTCCGGAAATTGACCCGTCGGTTTTAACGGCGGTGGACACCTACCTCAGCACCCTGCCCGAAGGCTTCAGCATCGTTTCTCCGGCTGATGTAGCGGTAGAACTGGCCGAAAATCCGCCTATTCTGATTGATGTTCGCAGTCAGGAAGAATGGGACAAAGACGGGTATATCGAAGGCGCACAGCACATCTGGATTAACGAACTGATGAGCCGTCAGGACGAATGGCCTGCCGATAAAAACGCCAATATTGTGGTGTACTGCGCGGGCGGTTTCCGGGGCGGTATTGCGACGGTCATGCTCGAACTGATGGGCTACACCAACGTTCGGAATATGGCGGGCGGACTCGGCGGCTGGAAAGCGGCGGAACTACCTGTCGTAGGTGGACAGCCTGCCGAATTTAGTGCTGATGCCTACCTTGCCAGTTACGTGACCGCGCTGCCCAACACCTTTAACGCGGTGCGCGTGCCGGATTTGGCCGAAGAAATTGCAGGCGGCGCTGAACTGCTGATTGTGGACGTGCGTACTGCTGATGAATATGCCGAAGGGCATATCGAAGGGGCGCTCAATATCCCGATTAACGAACTGACCGCCAATCTCAATCTGCTGCCCGACCTGGAACAGAATATTGTGATTGTGTGCGGCAGTGGTCATCGTTCAGCCCTGGGTATGACGGTTCTCAATCTGCTGGGCTACAAAAATGTCCGCAGCCTGATTAGCGGTATGAATGCCTGGACAACCGCCGAGCAGCCCGTTGTAACCGATGCTGTAGAAGCGACCCCCGGCACTGCCCCCACCGTTGATCCGGCTGTGTTTGAACTGGTGGACGGGTTCATCAAAAATATGCCTCAGGGTTATTACACCGTAAAAGCGGCTGACCTGAGTGCCGAATTGATTGACAACCCGCCTATCCTGATTGACCTGCGGACGGACAGCGAATGGGCCGAAGGCCATATCGAAGGCGCGATTCACCTGTCTCTGCGTGATTTTATGGCGAAGATGAGCGAATGGCCGCAGGATAAAACGGCTGCCATCGTCC
>CAZKZS010000454.1:0-3680 GCA_964557285.1 uncultured Anaerolineae bacterium
CGAAGAAGCCATTTCTATCGCGGCGGTTAACAGCGCTACTTCTGTGACGCTGGCAGGGCATCCCGACGCACTGGCGGAAGTGGCCGCCGCACTGGAACAGCAGGGCAAATTTAACCGTTTTTTGCGGCTGGAAGTGGCCTATCACAGCTACCAGATGACACCCCTGCACAATGAATTTATGGAATCGCTGCATGGGCTGGAAGCGCACCCGCCCCATTTGCCTTTGTATTCCACCGTTACGGGTCAGCGTGTGCTGTCCGGAGAGCAAAATGCGGCCTACTGGTGGCTCAATTCGCGGCAGGGGGTTCAGCTTCACAGCGCCTTAAAAACACTGATGGACGACGGTTATGATACCTTTTTGGAAGTGGGGCCGCAGCCTGTCCTTGCACCGTCTATTCAGGAAACGCTGCGGGATAAAAATATTACAGGCGGCCAGAGTTTTTACACCCTTAAACGGGGGCAGCCGGAACGCGAAACCTTTCTTTTGTCGCTGGGAAGCCTTTACGTGCATGGCTGTGACCCCGATTGGAGCAAAGTTTTCCCATCCGGCACCCTGGTAACACTTCCTAATTATCCCTGGCATCGGGAGTCGCTGTGGGTCGAAAACGACATTTCCCGTCTGGATCGTATAGGGGACATCTGGCATCCGATTTTGCAAACGCCGCTGCCCACCCCGTTACCCACCTGGGAAGGCAAACTCAGCGATTATTATCTGGATTATTTGCGCGATCATCAAATCGAAAGTCAGGCGCTTTTTCCGGCGGCGGGGTATATCGAGATGGGGCTGGCAGCCGCCGGACAGACTCCGGCGGTGCTGGAGAATCTTGACCTGAGCAAGGCCATTCTGCTCACGGGCTATCCGGTGATTCAGATGCGTGTAGCAGAAGGGCGATTCAGTATCCACAGCCGCCCCGCCGAAAGTTACGATGACTGGACACTTCATGCGGGAGGATCACTGCTGTCTAAAGGGCTTGACCCGCGTATCAGTCATCTGCCGCTGGATGAGATTCGGAAAAACTGTCCCCAGGAAATTTCGGCAGAAGCCCTTTATACCCGCTTAAAAGCCTATCAACTGAACTACGGACGATATTTTCAGGGGGTACAGGCGGCTTATGTGGGGCAGGGCGAAGTGCTGGCGGAAGTGACCATGCATGATGATTTGCTGCCCGACTTGCCGGACTATCGGGTGCATCCGGCACTGCTGGATTCCTGTTTCCAGACGTTAATTTTGACCCTTTCCGACAAAGAAACAAAAACCCCTGCCGTTTTTATGCCCGTCCATGTGCGACAGGTGCGTTTCCATCAGACCCCGGAGGCGCGGGTGTGGTGTTATACCCGCCTGACCCATCAGACCGCCCGCACGCTGGAAGGGGATGTGCTGCTGTGTGATGACGAAGGCAGGGTACTGGTCGAAGTTTACGGACTGCGGTTGCAGGGGCTGGTCGGTGGTGAGGTCAAAACACAGGAAAACTGGCTGTATGAACTGCGCTGGGAAAAACAGGATAACCCCCGTATTCCTGCAAAGGGAACAACACGCTGGCTAATTTTTTCCGATGGCGGGCGGCTGGCGAATCCCCTGTCACGGCTGATGGGTGAACGGGGGGCGCAGTGTATCACCGTTGAACCTGCTGCGGCCTTCTCACGCCACGATTTGGAACGGCTGCTGGAATCGGTGGTGTCACATACCCCGATGGGAATCGTTTATCTTTCCAATATGGAGTCCCATCCCGCAGATGTGCATCACTTCACTGGCATGAAGGATGGAATTGCGGTGATGAATCTGGTTCAGGCGCTGCACGCCATCGACGAAAATCAATCGCACCAGCTTATTCTAGTGACTTCAGGCACGCAGCAGGTTATTCCTGACGAAAAAATAACCTCACCCGGTCAGGCGGTGCTGTGGGGCATGGGGCGCGTCATTGTGAATGAACATGCCACCCTGCACGCCCGCATGATAGATGCAGATGAATCGGAAACAACCCAACTGGTGGATGAAATTTTGTATGAAAATCATGAGCCAGAGGTAGCCTTCCGGCGTGGGGAACGGTATGTGCATCGGCTGTTTGCTGTTGAAGAACAGGCACAGCTTCCCATCACTCCTGATAGGGAAACGGGCTTTGCCCTGCAAGTGACCCGTCCGGGGATTCTGGACAGTCTGGACTATCATGAAATCGAGCGCCGTCCCCCGCAGGCAGGGGAAATCGAAGTGCGGGTACAGGTCAGCGCCTTAAATTTCAAAGACCTGATGAAGGTCATGAATCTGCTGCCAGAAAGTTACCTTGAAAACACCTTTTACAGCGATGCGATTGGGCTGGAATGTGCTGGAGAAGTTACGGCGGTAGGAGAAGGTGTGACCGATTACCAGGTGGGGGATGCGGTCATTGCTTTTAATCCACAGGGCAGTTTCCAGTCGTATATCACCCTGCCTGCACAGCATGTCATTCGCAAGCCGCGCCCTCTATCTTTTGAAGAATCGGTAGTGTTTATTAATTTTGTGACCGCGTATTACAGCCTCAAGGAAGTAGCTCGGCTGCGGCGCGGCGAAAAAGTCCTGATTCATTCAGCAACGGGCGGAGTCGGGCTGGCTGCGATTCAGGTGGCGCATTTGCTGGGGGCAGAGGTATATGCGACGGCAGGCACAGAGGAAAAACGTGCCTATTTACGCGAACTGGGGATTAAACATGTTTCCGACTCGCGTTCCCTCAAATTTGTCGATGATATTCTGGCATGGACAAACGGGGTGGATGTGGTCTTAAATACCCTGTCCGGTGAAGCGCTGGTCAAAAGTTTTGAACTGCTTGCCCCCTACGGACGGTTTATCGAAATTGGCAAGCGGGATATTAACGAAAATAGTCGCTTGGCGATGGCCGCTTTTGACCGTAATTTAATGTTTGTGGCGGTTGACCTTGACCGGATGCTGTTTGAAAAACCGGATTTGTTTCAGGATGCGCTTCAGGAAGTCCGCCAGCATTTTGAAATGGGTATCCTCAAACCTCTGCCGACCCGCGTTTTTCCGGCGGCGGAAGTGGCCGATGCTTTCCGCCTGATGGCACAGGCGCGGCATACAGGCAAAATTACCGTGCGGCTGGCCGACCAGCCCATACAGGTGAAACCCCTGCTCAAACAAAAGCCCGTCATTTCGCCGGACTGCACCTATATGGTCACGGGCGGGTTTAGCGGCCTGGGGCTGGAAGTCGCCAAATGGATGGTTCAGGAAGGGGCGACTCATCTGGTGCTGGTCAGCCGAAGCGGAGCAGCTACCGACGAAGCCCGCGCAGCGCTCCACGAGTTTGAATCGCAGGGGGTACAGGTCTGGGAAGCCAAAACCGATATTGCGGACGTGGCACAGGTGGCCGTTTTGCTGCTGGAAATGCAGACGCATCTGCCGCCCCTGCGTGGCATCGTACATTCTGCGATGGTGCTGGAAGATGATGTGCTGGTTTATCTGGATGAAGCCCGTTTTAACCGGGTACTTGCTCCCAAAATGCTTGGCGCATGGAATTTGCATGTGCTGACTCAGGAGCTTCCCTTAGACTTTTTTGTGCTGTTTTCGTCGGTGTCGTCCTATATCGGCAACCCGCGTCAGGCGAATTATGTGGCGGCCAATGCCTTCCTGGACGCGCTAGCCTATTACCGCCGTTCGCATGGGCTGGCGGGTATGAGTCTCAACTGGGGCAGCA
>CAZKZS010000455.1:0-2120 GCA_964557285.1 uncultured Anaerolineae bacterium
GCAGGCATCGCTCCCTGTGGTCGCTTGTTCCTGCCCCTACTGGCCGCCCTTGAACTTGGGACGGGTGAGGGAACATGCTGTTTGATACTTCCCACTTCTCGGCAGGGATTCCCCCTGCACGCAAAACACGTTATAATGTTGACCCGTTACATAGGATTTTTTTAGGTATGTCCGACCTTACTCCCCGGGAGTTTGTCGAAAAATGGCTGCCTTCACATCTGAAAGATGAAAAAATGATTTTGCGGGGGGCAGGCTTATGAAAAAACTGCGATTTTACGGACTCCGATTATTGATTGTGGTGTTGAGTGTAGCGGTTACGCTGCTGGTGATTGAGGGCGGGCTGCGGCTCAACGGCGAACGCCCTCAGCTTCCGATTGAATATCCTGATTATGTTGCAAGACCCTATGGCCCTGACCTGTCACCTGCATCCTTCCCCAACTGGATGAATTCTCACGGGGCGTTTGATGTGGAACATAGCCTGGAAAAACCGCCGGGAATCTATCGAATCGGACTGCTGGGCGATTCGTTCCTGGGGCTGAGCATCTACCCGCATGAAAAGCAGGTCCCACAGGTGTTACAGGCAACGCTGAATGACCCATCAATAGAAGTGTTAAATTTCAGCGTATCCAGTGCAGGAACAGCAACAGCCTATATCCGGTATCTGGAACAAGCCTCTCATTTTGATTTAGATCTGGTGCTGCTGTTTTTTACGGCAGGTAACGACCCCCGCAACAATAGCATCGTCTTGAATCCGCTGGTAGAGGCCAATCCATTTCCTATTCCGGGTTTTCGGCTGAATGAGAACGGGGAACTGGTGCGGCAGGATATTCCGGCGGCGGTGGGCGCGGACTGGTACTATCGCCATCCAGTTGCCGATTTTCTGGTGCGCCATTCAGTGTTATACGGTATCGTCACGCGCTACTGGCAGCGTTTAAATGGCGCTCAGGTCAATGTACCTGAGCAGGAAACGTGGGAAATCACGGCCTCCTTTTTGCAGTATCCCTATACTCAGGAAGTGGAAAACGCCTGGGAAGTTACCAGAGCATTAATTTTAAAGCTGCGCGACGAGGTAGAAGCCGATGGCGCGGTTTTCGCTATTGTGATTGTGCCTACGGTCTGGGATATTCACCCGGATTGGAATTACCTGCTGTATCAAAATCTGGGGCAGGATATTCATATTCAATACGATTTACCGTATAACGAATTTTATAGAAAAGTTGGAGATGCGGGCATCCCAATTCTGGATTTGCGGCCGGTGCTGCTGGAAGCGCTGGCCGACGATCCCACGCCACTCTATGATGCCAGCGCTCACTGGTCAGAACGGGGACATCAGGTAGTGGCAACGGCCATTGCCAAGTTTTTACGCGACCAGAAGCTGATCCCATCAAAGTAGAGTGGTACAAACAGAGGACGGGCTAAAATTACACCCCTCAGTTCGATAATTTTATTGGAGAAAATTTAATGAAAGCGCTAACCCTTACCGCCGATTGGTCGCCCAAACCGGACTATAAACTCAGCGAACGGGAACGGCAGACCCGCAAAGCCAAAAATGGATTTATGGTGTGGAAAAATCCACGGATTTATCTGGGCGAGTCCCCTGATCCTACCCCGAAGGAAGATGAAGTCATTATCCAGGTAGCAGCCGTAGGAATCTGCGGCTCGGATATGCACATGTACGAAAAAGATGCCGAAGGCTACATGCTGTATCCGGGTTATGTGGGAACGCCGAATATTTTAGGGCATGAATTTGCCGGCAGGGTCGTTGGAGTCGGGAAAAATGTGAAGGATTTGCGGGCGGGGGATATTGTTGCAGCCGAAGAAATCCAGTGGTGCGGCGAATGTGTGTCGTGCCGCCGGGGATACGTCAATCACTGTGACAATATGGAAGAATTGGGATTTACTACTTCTGGCGCGATGGCACAGTATATTTCGGTACGCGCCCGTTACTGCTGGAAGCTGGACGAAATTGCAGACCGCATCGGGAATGAGGATGAAGCGCTGGTACTGGGCGCAATGGTTGAGCCAGTGGGAGTGTCGTATCATGCCATGTTCAACCGGATTCATACCTGGCAGCCGGGGCATTATGTGGTTGTTTTTGGTGCAGGGCCGATAGGGTTGGC
>CAZKZS010000455.1:2130-3678 GCA_964557285.1 uncultured Anaerolineae bacterium
CTGGCAGTGGCGGCAGGTGCTGCTCAGGTCATTGTGTTTGATACCTCTGCCAGCCGCCGTGCTGCCGCAGAAAAACTCGGCGCAACTGCCGTTTTTGATCCGACAGACAAAGACATCAATGAACTGCTGCTGGATTTAACCTATGGGCGGGGGGTCGATTTTGTGGTGGAGGCGGCGGGGATGGCACACCTGACTCTTTCCCCTCTCACCACTGCGCTGGCCGTCAACGCCACCGTGATTCATATTGGCATGGGGGGCCGCCCTGCCGATTTAAAACTGGTGCATTATAACCAGCGCGGAGTGCAGCTTGCGGGGTCGCTCGGCCATGCCGGACACGGCACGTTCCAGAATGTGATTCGCATGATGGCGTCTGGCAGACTCGATATGCGCCCGATGGTCAGCGCCCGACTGCCCTTAATGGAAGCCCTGTCCGCATTTAAGCGGCTGGAAAGCCGTGAGGACGCTAAAATTATCCTGCTGCCCAATTAGGAAAAAAGCAATGAGAAGCTTATTCACGAAAGAAAATATGCGGGTGCTGCTGCTGGCTGTGATTCTGGTCGGGTTGGGGCTGGCAATCTACAGCACCTATCAGTATGTGGATTACCGCAATCAGATCAAAAAAATAGATGAGCAGCGCGACGCTGTGCGTAAAGAAGCCGAACTGCTGGCGTCCGGCGAAGTGACTGGCTCAGCGACTCCCCTTGCTGGTCGTGATATTGTGCTGCGGCGGGAACGCAACGATTTAATTACCGACCAGAACGCTGCCATGCGGCGGGCAGGGGTCGGGCTGGCGATGCTAGCGGCGGGCTGGCTGCTGTTTGATTTTGTGCGGCAGCGTGCGGCTTAAATTTTTGCGGGAAGTCAAACGAAAAAGAGTATCAGCCCTGGGATAACTGAACATGGCTCTTTACTTTTTCCAGCAATGGTAATATTCAGTTCATCCACATGAAATCCCCACTATATTTATCGTGATGGTCTTTACCGTAATAACAACGTAAGTCCTAAAACGTGTTCCCTTTCATCAAAAGCAGCTATAAGCTGCTTTTATAATAAATACAGTATGATAAAAATATCTGTAATACAAATTACTCTTTTTACATTAACCAGATGAATTTTTACAAAATCTTTAAAATATCATTTATACTGTTAATAGATTATTTCTCTTAATTGCTTATTTTGTACGTTAGATAAAAACGCATCTTAACTAAATGAATAGAAGTTGGGTAACTATGTTTAAACAGGTGAAATTCCGCACGATTAATCCAGGCTGGTTCATTTTTCTGTTATTGAGTATCGCTTTCCTGCTTCCTAAAAGCGTTGCTTCTGAAACCAGAGAAACCTTACAAGCTATCCCTCAGCCCTACGTTCAAATTTCCGGTAGCGTAACGCCAACTTCTGTGCCTCCTCTCCAGGTAGAGGTTGATGCAGCTTGGCAGACTGAGGAGAATCAGGTCATTGTTAGCTTCAACCCATCTGCCAGTGAAGCTGAACGAACGGCTTACATTAATACCACTGGTGGCACTCTTGTAAAAACAATTGAAAAGTTAG
>CAZKZS010000456.1:0-3667 GCA_964557285.1 uncultured Anaerolineae bacterium
TATCCGTTTGAGAGGGGTTGGGAACACCGGGGCAGTTATCACTCAGATTATCTACGCCGTCGCCGTCATCGTCCCCGTTGGGCGTCGGATCGCAGACATTCCCTACCCCGTCGCCGTCCGTATCGGCCTGATCGGGATTGGGCGTGGTGCGGCAGTTATCGACGTTGTTATCTACGCCGTCACTATCATCGTCGCCGTTGGGGGTGGTATCGCAGGCATCCCCTATGCCGTCCCCATCTGTATCCGTTTGTGCGGGGTTGGCTACCGTCGGGCAGTTATCAACCAGATTATCCACCCCATCATTATCGGTGTCGCCGTTGGGGGTCGTATCGCAGGCATCCCCTGTGCCGTCCCTATCCGTATCCGTTTGTGCGGGATTGGCTACGGTTGGGCAGTTATCGTAGCTGTTCGCAATGCCGTCATTATCGGTATCCGGCATGGTACAGCTTGGAGTGTAACTGATTCTGACCGTACCACTGCCCGTATAGCTAATGGAAACAGGGTGACTTGCTGTTGAAGGAACAACCACACTTAGGGTTCTAGTAGCATTAGCGCTAATATTTCCTGTCTGTTGGCTGACTCCTCCCACCTGAAGGGTAATATTGACGTTGCTCCCCCGAGTCAGAGAAACCGCAAAAGTGACAACTTCGCCCGCGTTTAAACTTAAACTCGTGCCGTCAGAAGTATCACCATTCCGAATCTGCCGGTCATTAAATGCAGCATTAGATGCAATGCTGGTGCAGGCGGTGCTAACCGCCTCCGCCTTCTGGAGGGGAATCAAATAAGCTGCTGCAATACCCAGAAGGAAAAGTATAGATAGAACTCGCAAAATTTTCATTGTGTTTCCCCCTACAGCTTTTGTAATAGGTAATCACATAGCTGAGTGAATGTAATATCTATCATTATAACAGGATGAACATTGAGGCGTTGTGAATTTTTTGTGAAATCTATCACTTTATTAGTAGAGACATTAATTAGGGACACGGCACTGCCGTGTCCCTAAGGAGGGGACATTACTGATAGCGTAAAATGTCGGAAACGGTTTTTCGGGCGGCGGCTATCGACGGCCACAGGCTGGAAAGGGTCGCAATCAGCAGCATCCCAACCAGACCCATGACCAGCGTCACAGGCGGGTATTCAACCCCGATTACGTACCCGAAGTTAAACGCATCCAGAATCGCATTAAATAACCAAAAACTCAACGGGATTCCCACCAGCCACGCGGCCAGCCCCACCAGCCAGCCTTCAATCAGAAACTGGGTAGCTATTGTGCTGGAAACCGCACCGATGGAACGCATGACGCCAATTTCTTTCTGGCGTTCAAAAACACTCATCGAAAGGGTAGAAAACAGGCCAATCGCGCCAACGGCGGCAATCAGCAGGGCGGCGGTATTCATCAAAAATCCGGCAGTTTGAATCAACTGGCTGACCTGTTCCGCACTTTCAACCCAGTTGGTATAGTTGGCGGTGATGCCTTCCACCAGCAGGGTATCATTAATATTCTGAATGACTCTATCCACTTCATCGACAGTTGGATCAGTTTTGTCCATGATGATGCTAATACTGTTGGGAACGGGGTCGCCTTCTAAATTCCGACCTTCTAGCGCGGCCAACTCCTGCCAGTGGAGGGCAACCACGTCGGAAGGGGAATCCGTTTGCATCGGCGGGAGCGTAAAAATCCCCGAAATGCGAAAATCCCGCGATTGGCTGCCAGAAGTAAGGGTCAGCGTATCTCCCACACCATACCCCCACGACTCCGCCATTTCCTCAGTAATGATGACTTCACCAGCACTTAAAAACTGCCCATCGGTGAACGTTAGCATCATGCCCGCCATATCATCAATCCCACTGGCGAGAACCTCTCGTCCCTCAAGCTGCACCATCGTGAAATATTGATTCGGGGTAGGCGCACCACGAGTCAAACCGCCAAAACGGGCAAGCTGTTCCCAGTGAAACCAGACGGTGGGGAAGGGGTAATTGGACACGCCGATAATTTCAAAGGGCTGGATGTTCCCACCCGCCCGAATGTTGATGGTATCCCCTGTATCTTTGCCGATTTTATCCGCGATACTGGTGGTAATGACCACGCCTTCGCGGTTGGGATCATTTTCCCAGGCTGTGCCGGAACGCAAATTAAATTTCACGATATCCGGGTTTTCAGGGTTCATTCCCAGGGCAAACAAAACAGGCGACCCACCCCCAAAACGTTCTGGTGTAAACCCTTCAATCTCGATAGCAACCGCGCCGCCGGGTTCAATCTGGCGTACCCCTTCCACGTTCTGCACCAGCACTTCCATCGGGGTAAATTCCTGCGTGGTGTGTGGCACAAAACTAATCTGATTACCAAACGTGCTAAAAATATCATCGGTGAGGCTGGTCAGGGAAGCCAGTACCGCGTAGATTCCCATAAACGCACCTGCCGCCAGCGACAAGGTAATCATGGTCAGCGCCAGTCGTCCGCGTTTTTGAATCACGTTGCGGAGTGCCTGCCGGATACTGGTCGGAATAGGCACAGCATCGACCACCCGCGCCATCCAGCCCTGCCCATAAGTCGCATCAATCCCGAGGTCGGTCATGGCTTCCAGAATCGTGATACGGATTCCGGTCAGGACGGGCAGCAGCGAAGCCAGCAGTGGCACAAGCAGCCCCAGTAAAATGCCCATGAGGATGGCGGGTGGCGAAGTCTGAAAGTCGCCGATGAAAAAATTGAGCTGGGTTTCTAAACTTTTAGTGGCTGAATAACCCAGAGGTATTCCCAGCAGCACCCCCGGAATCACGCCGATGATGCCGTAGACCAGTGAGATGCCCGCGTACATAAAAAAGGTGTCCCGGCTGTCTGCCCCCAGTGATTTCATCACCCCAATCTGGCGACGCTGCTCCACCACCATCGCATTAATGACGTTAAATACCAGAAAACCGGATACCACCAGCGAAACAATTGCCAGCAGCACCATCACATCCCGGAAACTGCGGGTTTGCAGCAGATAAGCGTTTTGGGTCGGGTCCTCCACAATGGTGGAGACAGGCACATACGGCGATTGTTCCGTGAGGACTTGTTCAAACGTATCTGACTCCGCCTGGGCAGTTTGAAAATCCTTATAACGGGTTAAAAACAGATTGACCCCCTGAAAAGCAGCGATATGCTGAGCATCTTCATAAGCCGCAAACAGCATCATATCCCCCCGAATAAATGTCGGGCTGCCCGGCACGCGGGGATACTGGTAGGGCATGTACACTGTGCCGACAATTGTCCAGATTTCTTCGTTGTTGTTTTCCAGCGTCCGCAGGATGAGCGTGTCGCCAATGGTAACTCCGTGCGCGTCTGCAAAACGGCGCTCTACGGCGATTTCATTTTTTCCGGTTTCGGGGTAACGCCCTTTGACCAGATGATGCGGCTCAATGGGCAAATTGTCCATCGGCTGCGTGTATGCAAACACACGGCCTTCCTCAAATTCATCTTCAGGGCGGGTTTTCCAGTAGGCGGGGTGCAGCGCGAGTCCGATGGTACTTTCCATATCCGGCAGGCTGTTGAGGGTTTCCAGCAGGGCGGTGTTATCCACCACTTCGGCGCTGTTTGTAGAAACATAGGTGCGAATCATGGCGAGTTCATCATAACGCAGGTCTTTTTCCAGCGTGCTGACCATCAAATCGCCCATCGTAAACATGA
>CAZKZS010000457.1:0-3664 GCA_964557285.1 uncultured Anaerolineae bacterium
ACGTAGAACATACTTTTCTAAATGCGGAGAATATCGCATTACACTATCCCGATGTGTTAAACGAAAGGTAGACCGTTTTGTACTAGGCTGAGGCACGTTCCCTGCCCTCCTCGGTTTTGAGTTGTCAGTTTTCGGACATCAGCCAGAGGAGGGTTCAAAGAAATGCACAACAATATACGGCTGCTCAAATAAGCGACAAACCTTCTTCCACAGAAGTGAGGGATTTGGTCAGAGGCAGGGGGGCTTTGTCCAAATCCTGCGCTTCGATAACTGTGAGCATCCGGTTTAAGATGTTCAACTGGTCAGGTGGAGCATAACGGTCAAAATTCATAGGAAGCTGCCTGTAATCCACATCATCCCCATAAAAACTGTCCTCAAATACTTTCTGATAGGGCACCCCAAAGTCAAAACTTAGCACTTCTCCACCATTAAGGGGAATGTCAACCATGGGAATTGGCTGGTCAACTTCAAATTCATGTACGCGGGTGCTGCCCGTTTTGAAGTCCGGGCGGGGGTCGAGAACCACAATGCGATAAGGAAAAGAATCAGGGTGCTTCCGGGTGTAATCAGGCAGGCGGGGAAAAGTCGGCGGCGTTTCATGCAAAAAATCAATTTCGACAAACACTAGCCCATTTTCCAGAAGCAGGCGGCGTTTTGCAAAATAGGTTTGTGCGTCGCGGTGGTTGCCTTTATTGGTGGGTGAAAGCAGTTCAATCCATGCGACCGCTTCTCCACGCTGGAACTCCGGCTGCTCATAAATGACCACTGCGAAATAGGGGTGTTCTACATCCTCATCAACTTCTAAAAGTTCAGGAATCGTCAGGGTTTGGAGCGAAGAGTCCAATTGGGTTTTGGGACGGTAGGGATGTGTATCATAAATTACAAGGTCGCCTCTAGGATAGGAAACCGATTCTACAGTGCGCCGGATTTGAAGGGACTCTTCAATATCGGCGGTGTACCCCATTGGGCGAAGAAGCGCTTTCATGCTCTGCATCAATTCGGTAATATAGACATTATGAAACCGATTCCAGCGTCCCGTTCCCTGCCAAAAACTATGCAGATGGGCATTAATTCCTCGGTACTGATTTTTAATCGAACGCACCGCCATTGTTTATCACCTCTACAGAAATTATAGGATGATTTTTGTTAAAATGAACCTATGCTGCGCTATGGGATACGAATGGTAGGGCTGGTGCTGGCGCTGGTCAGTGGAATTTTGCTGTTCAGCCGCCAGCGCCCTTCTGATGCGCGGCTGATTGCCCATTCGGATTTGCTGCGTGGGAACAGCGATATTTACCTCAAAATTCCTGGCAGCAGCCACCTGAAAAATCTGACCCGTCATCCGGCCATTGATACCCAGCCTACCTGGTCGCCGGACGGGGAATGGATTACCTTTGTTTCCGAACGGGATACCCCTTCCGGCGGGCATCCGGTCAACAATCTGTATGTTATGCGGCGGGACGGAACACAGTTACGGCGGTTGGGAGTATCTTCTCCCGCGACAGGAACACGCATCGTTCGCTGGTCGCCAGATGGAGCGTGGATTTACACCAAATACATCACTCGCGGCTGGTGGGATAACTATTTTGTGCGCTTAGAGGATGGAAGCACCAGTACGCTGCGTTTTAACAATACCTTTACCGTATATGCAAGCTGGTCGCCGCGTGACCTGTGGCTGGCCTTCCGCACCGAAACCTTAGATGGCAGATACGGCATTTTCCTTGCGCGTCCTACCGCAGGCGCTCCTGATATTCAGCCGCTTGTCATGATTAACTTTCCGATTGATAAGCTGGTCTGGTCGCCGGATGGAAAAAAGCTGGCTTTTACCGTAATGGAATCGGCACAGTACGCCCTATATCAACTCGATGTACAGGGCAAAACACCGCAACTTCTGCTTACCCATCCACTTTCCCCTTATTCTGAGGTCATTTGGTCGCTGGACAGCCAGCAGCTTGCTTTGATTACTGAAAATGGCCTGACCCTGATAGGCGTGGACGGCAGCCCGATCTATTTTATGGAAAATATGCAGCATGTGGCCTGGTCGCCGGATGGTCAGTGGCTGATAGCCTCAGATGAACATGACCATATTCACCGCCTGCGGCCGGACGGCTCAGCGCGTCAGCGTATTCATAAAGTGCAAAGAACCCTTCAGCATCTGGCCTGGGAGGGGCAGTGGATCTATTTTCGGGCTGGTGACCGGAATCAGGAACACCTGTATCGGATGCGGCCAGATGGCAGCGACGTAACCTATTTAACGGAAACCGCTTTTGACTGGGATATTCCCCTTTCTCCCATCATTGATTTACCCTGGCGCGGATGGGAAATGCTGTTTCTGGGCGTTGGCGGGGCAGCAGTTTCCTTTTTGAGACACCGCAAATCTGCGTTATGATGAAATCAAAAGTGGAGACTTTAAAATGCAAAAAATTGGCAGTTGTTTTATTACCGATACAAATTCTGTCGACAAATTAGAATTTGATTGGGGCGTGATTCATATGCTGGCGGAGGAAAACGTCACAGGCGGGAACACCTTTAGCTTTGGGCATGTGGTTTTGCAGCCGGGCAAAGGTCATGTACGCCACAATCACCCTACCTCCGATGAAGTCATTTACGTGGTGTCAGGTGAAGCGGAGCAAATGTTGGATGACCAGCCGCCCGTGATGATTAAACCGGGGGACTGCCTCTGGATTCCGAAGGGGGTATATCATTCCACGATTAACCGCAGCAGCGAACCGATTCATTTGATTGTAGTGTACGCGCCGGCTGGCGCAGAGCAGGTCCTGCGCGACGATCCGAATGTCAAAATTACTCCGGCTGGCCGGGGCTAAATCCTTCCATAAAAAGAACTCGTAGGGACACGGCCGTACCGTGTCCCCATTTAATCACCCCTTTAGGTCAGTCGAAATACGTTCAACCCGCTTAGCACGGTTATGGATTTCCGTTGCCTGCCGCCGGACACTGGCACGGGTGGCGCTGTTCATGTCATCCGTCACCACCCTATTGATAAATTCATCTAACGGCAGCGCGGCTACCTCAGCAATGTTCATACCCTCAAGCTGTTGTCCTAGTTTGGAACGGGCATCCACGCCGCGCAGGTCAGTGACCGCCAGTTCAGTCACACGGGTCAGGTCATTGTCCATGCGTTCTTCGACCGCCCGCAGTCCGGCCACATTGACCATTTCTTCCAGTCCAGCACGGGCAACCCGATATTCCACCTCTGGACGGCGGCCCAGATGAAGTTTCAGGTCTGGCTCACACACAAAGTAAAATTCGCCAAAAGCGGCAATATAACGGCGGTGCGGCGGCATATCAATTTGCTGCTCCGTGATTTTGCCACTGCCTGTTAGGGTGATGTCCGCCAGAATCACCCAGGGATCGGCGGGACAGGGCGGGCAATACCGCCGATGAGCTGTTTCGTCATCACAGGTGAACACACTGTTAATTTGAATTTCCGGCATAGGGTCATAACTGGCAGGCAGGCGAGTCAGCACTTTAAACGCATAACCTTCGCGGATACGGCTGTATTCACAGTCACCCTCCCCGCAGCCGCAACCCGCAGACATGGCACGTACCGGACGCACTTCACACTCGTCATAGCGAACGGCCAGATAGAGGGTCTGATTCACCGGACGGTTGACCCGAATCTCGCTGCACCACATATCAGCTT
>CAZKZS010000458.1:0-3664 GCA_964557285.1 uncultured Anaerolineae bacterium
AGGCATTGTCTCAGGTAACAATTTTTATCTGCTGCATCTTGAGCGCACGGAAGCCGGAATCACCCCAATGATTTCCGCCGCCCCAATGACCTTTGAGACACCCTTAACAAAAGTTGCTGATATTTCACCGGAAGATGTCCTCTATCCGCTGGAATATTTTCCAAGTACATATAGGTTTTTGTACACTACCGCTTCTAACGGGCGGGTGCTGGTAGGAAATTATGTGCTAACTTTCAAATAGTTAGTCCCAATAAAAACCCTATCAGGCTGCCAAAAGTTGTTGCGCTGAAATTCACCACATCATTGTTGACCCAGTGTATTCCTTTGCGGTGTTCCGCCGGAGTGCCATCCTTGCAGATCGGTTTTTCGGTCAGTTTTTGGCGGTCAGCGCACCAGTACAATGCCTGCACGGTAGCCCCTAAAACAGAGTCGCAAAAACTCCCCAACAGTCCGGCCAGCGTAACCATTACCAGTACAGGCAACACCGGATAAGAAAACGGATTCAGCAGGCCGCCGACCAGCCCAATAAAAAATGCTCCTGCCAGGGCGGCAGTTGTCCCTAAAACTGTAACTGCGCCAGAAGTGCCGGAGTCCACTTTTTTAAAACTGGTAATCAAGCGGGGACTCTGGCGGCTCATTGTACCGATTTCAGTTGCCCAGGTATCCGCGTTCATGGTGGCAAATGAAGCAAGGTAAGGCAGCCAGAGGAGTTTTTCATCCATAAGAAGATATAAAACGGCTAAAAATGTGCCAAGGCCGCCGTTGGCGAATACCTGCCAGCCGTCCCGTCGTTCGCCTTTATCGAATTGTTCCCGCGCCTGTGATTTTTGCTGTTCTCCAAATCGGCTGAGGGCGGAGGAGGACACAAAAAAGGCAATCAGCACCAGCGCCCAACTTAATCCGGCGGTCAGGGTAAGTGTTCCAGTGACCACTGCACCTATCATTCCACTGCGAGTCAGCAGGCGGCGCTGATAGGCCAGCCCTGCGATGAGGCTGCTCAGCAGCAGCCCCAAGAAAAACTGCCCCAATTAGGATTTGCCCATGCGGAACAGAAGTTTGGTTTGTCCCATCGTCAGGACATGCCCATCTGAAAGCTGTTGGGTCGTTGTGAGTGGGGTTTCGTTTAAAAGTGTTCCGTTGGAACTCCCCAGATCGGTCACATACCACAGGCCATCCAGTTTTTCGATTTTGGCATGAGGACGTGATACTGCCGGGTCTTGCAGACCAATTTCCCAGGTGGCGGTGGCGGTTGCCCGCCCAATCCGCACCACATCCTGCGGCAGTGGAATTTCATAGCCTTCCTGCGGGCCGGTGGTAATAATCAGGCGCGGGCGCTGCGACTGGTCGGCGGGCATGATAAATGTTCCGGTAGCGCGTGCTGTCGCTTCGTCTTCTTCTGTCACCACTGCCGAAAAATTAATCACTGGAACGTACAGGCGAATTACATCCCCGTCCGCCAGAGGGAAAGGCTCAGTAATGCGCTGGTCATTGACAAAAGTGCCGTTGGCGCTGCCCAGGTCAGAAATCATAAATACGCCGTACTGATAGCTGATGACAGAATGCTGGCGCGAGACATGCTGTTCGCGGATACACACTTCGTTGTTCTGGCTGCGCCCAATGGTAATAGTTGCGCCTTCCGTTAGCACAAAATGTTTGCGGACACCGGTTTCCGGGTCTGTCCACGACACTTTTGCTAACCCTTTAGGTTCATCACTCATCCCTACAAAACCCCACTGTTCCGCAAGAAACGTATGACAAGTATACCATTGTGGGCTAAACAATTCTATGCAGAGGGGCTATAATAGGAGGGTTCAAACAGATGTTCAGGTAAGCTATGCATTATATCGTCTATCCCTTCACAGCAATCGTTGGTCAGGACAACATGAAACGCGCCCTGATTCTGAACGCCATCAATCCCGCGATTGGCGGCGTCCTGCTACGAGGCGAAAAAGGCACCGCCAAATCGACGGCTGCCCGTGCGCTGGCAGCCCTTCTACCGGAAATGGAAGTGATTGCCGACTCGCCTTTTAATGACAACCCGCGAAATCCCGCGCAGTGGTCAGACTATGTACGCGAAAAATACGGTGATGGTGGCACGGTTTCCGTTGATATTCGCCGCACACCGTTCATCAACCTGCCTGTGAGTGCTACCGAAGATCGTGTCGTGGGGACACTGGATATTGAAAAAGCACTCAAAAAAGGCGAAAAACACTTTGAACCCGGCATTTTAGCCGCCGCGAACCGGGGCATCCTGTATGTGGATGAAGTCAACCTGCTGGACGACCACATTGTTGACCTGCTGCTCGATTCGGCGGCCATGGGCATTAATATTGTGGAACGGGAAGGCATCAGCTTTCAGCACCCCGCGAAGTTTATTCTGGTGGGGACGATGAATCCTGAAGAAGGCGAACTGCGTCCGCAGTTGTTAGACCGTTTTGCCCATTCTGTGGAAATTAAGGGCATCAATGACGTACAGGAACGGATTCATATTCTTGAACGCCGCATCGCCTTTGACCAGGATCCATCGGGGTTTTATGAGGCATGGCGGGATAAGGAAGAAGAATTGTCTCACCAGATTACGGAAGCCCAGAGTATTCTGGATGAGGTCATTTATACCCAGCGCGAACTGTATATGATTGCCAACCTGACGGCGAGCCTGAGGGTAGATGGACACCGCGCCGATTTGGTGATTCTGAAAACCGCCCGCGCGAACGCCGCCTTTGAAGGCCGTACCAGCATCAACGACCATGACATTTTGATTGCTGCTCAGCTAGCCCTGCCGCACCGCATGAAACGTAATCCCTTTTCCGATGCCAGTCTGGATACGGGGGATGTGGAAGGCCGTCTGGAAGAAATTTCTTCGGATTGGCAGGGTGGTGAAGAAGCCGAAACTTCGGACACTGGCGAGTCGGCGGTGAAAAAAAAAGTCAGTCGGTAGCCACTGAAGCAGGTGAAGATGTTCAGGATTTCGGGCATACCGACCCCGCCCCGCAAAATGTCTTTGATACCCGTGATTCCTACTGGTGGGAGGGGGGTAAAAAGGTCAAGTCCGGCCAGGAATTTACCGCCCGCCAGTTGGATACCCCGCTTGACCGCCTGACCAAAACTAACAAATCAGGCCGCCGCACCAACACCGTAACTGAACGCAAACGCGGCCACTATATCCGTTCCCGCCCCGCCAACGGGGATTATAGCGATGTGGCTTTTGACGCTACGATTCGCGCCGCCGCGCCGTATCAGGTCCAGCGTGACAAAGGGGAAATGGCCTATGCGATTGAAATGGAGGACATCCAGAAAAAAATTCGCGTCAAAAAGGCCGCCAACCTGATTTTGTTTGTGGTGGATGCAAGTTGGAGTATGGCCGTCGCGGAACGGATGAGCGCGACCAAAGGCGCGATTCTTTCCCTGCTCACAGATGCCTATCAGCGTCGTGACCGCGTGGGGCTGATTGTGTTCCAAAAAGACCGTGCTACCTTGATTTTATCCCCCACCAATTCGGTGACGATGGCAAAACAGGCGCTGTCGGATATTCCGGTGGGCGGCAAAACCCCGCTTTCGGCTGGTTTGCAAATGGCGCGGGAAGTGTTTCAGCGTGAAATGATTTCCCATCCTGATGTTATGCCATTGATGATTTTGCTTACAGACGGGGCGGGGAATGTCTCCA
>CAZKZS010000459.1:0-3663 GCA_964557285.1 uncultured Anaerolineae bacterium
GACGCCCGCTTTCAGAGTGTCAATTTGTGGCAGCAAAAGCATGGTATAACGCCCGCCCGCACAGAATCCCGTTAAGCCGAGTCGTTCTGGATCAACGTCGTCGCGTTCGCTCAGAAAGGTAATGCTGTCCTCAACCAATTGTTTAACAGTAGCGTCGGATGGACTCTGCTCAAAGGTCTGCCAGCCTACCGCCAGCACCACGAATCCTTCTGCTGCAAGCTGGTCGACCATCGTTTTGTAGCCTTGCTCCAGCCCCCGGAAGGAATGAATCAGAATGATCCCGGGGTACGGCCCGCCATCAGTCGGCGCAGCGAGATAGGATTGGTATGCCTGACCGTCGCTCATGACTTCAACATCACCGGAGGAGATGTCCTGTGCCGACACCCCCGCCACAGATAGCAAAAAGATGGCCGCAAGACACACTAATTTTACTTTCATAACCTTATATTCCTTTCAGTAATAAGCGTATCTTAGCAGCCTCAGCCAGGAACAGCACTTTTAAGCAAAATTCCATTTTCAGAGGGGTCACGGATTAGAATCCCATCCCCACGTTCCTCAGTCGTGATTTCCTCCGCCTTGACCCGCTTCACAACCTCATCCAGCGCCGCCTGGTCAGGCAGCACAATTTCGTACCAGTTCAGACCAATCGAGTCCTGTGGGGGAGGGGGAGCGCCAACGCCTGCCCAGGTATTTAATCCGAGATGGTGATGATAGCCGCCTGCCGACACAAACAGAGCGCTTGGGCCGTACCGCAGCATCAACGCAAATCCCAGCACATCACAATAAAAATGCTGAGCCTGTTTTAAGTCGGAGACATGCAAATGCACATGCCCGATGACCGTTTCGGGATACAATCCTGTCCATACCGCTTCTTTATTTTTAAGTTCCGCCAGCACCGCATCCAGATTGAGGGGGTCTGTTCCCATGCGAATTTTGCCATCCACATATTCCCATTCGCTGCGCGGGCGGTCACGGTAAATTTCGATGCCGTTGCCGTCCGGGTCGGGCAAATAGATGGCTTCACTCACGTTGTGGTCGGCGAACCCCTGCACGGGCGTTTGCGTATCCGCCAGATTTTTTAAGGATTGTGCCAGCGCGAAACGCGAAGGGGTCAGAATCGCAAAATGGTAGAGTCCGGTTTGCCCCCGTCGTAAGGGGCGAGCTTTTGGGTTTTCGTTGAGAATCAGCAGATCTGCCCCGCCCGCGCCCAGAAAGGCACGTTTTTCCTCCTGACGGTGCAGTTGAAAGCCGAGATTTTCCTGATAAAAGCTCAGCGAACGGGCTAGTCGGCTCACGGTCAGGCTGACCGCGCCAATAGTGGTTGCAGGATGAATATCCATGAGTATCTCCTATGGGCGTTCAACGGGCGGATATGAGATAATACAACTGCCTTTCTAAGGAAATTATATCATGCCTATTCCTTCTGAATTTCAATTCAGCCAGAGCAGCCTTCATGATTATGAAGCCTGTGCGCGGCGCTTCCAGCTTCGTTACATGGACAGGCTGGCGTGGCCTGCGGCGGAAGTTCAGCCCGCGCTGGACAGTGAAAAATACATGCAGCAGGGCGCGGCGTTTCATCGGCTGGTTCAGCAGCATATTTTAGGCGTGCCGGAGATTGTGGTACGGGAAGAACTGCGTATCTGGTGGCAAAATTATCTGGCCTACCCGCCGCAAAATCTGCCCACCTTGCGTTATCCCGAAATTTTGCTGTCGGCGAAGGTGGCCGGACATCATCTGGTGGCAAAATATGACCTGCTGGCGTTTGAACCCGGGGAGCGTGTGGTCATTGTGGACTGGAAAACCACCCGCCACCGCCCTAAAACGCAGTGGCTGACTCGTAATATTCAGACGCGGGTGTATCGGTATGTGCTGGTGCGGGCGGGCGTCATGGGGCATCAGTTTTCACCGGAGCAGGTGCAGATGGTGTACTGGTTCGCCAACGCGCCGACTGAGCCGGAAATTTTGCCCTACAGCACCTCCCTGTATGAAGAAGATGAAGCCTATTTGATGCGGCTGATTCCCGAAATTAAATCCCGTACCGAATTTCCTAAAACGGAACAGGTCTCCCTCTGCTGTTTTTGCCCCTACCGGGGACTCTGTGGACGGGCGGAAAAAGCCGGCACCTGGGAGGAAATGACCGACTGGCTGGACTATGATGAACCCGCTTTTACCGCGTTAAACACCAAGCTGGAAATGGAATTTTAATGATTCCAGTGACGGATGCGAACGTATCCCTAACCGCACTGAAGGCGTGGATACGGGAAAAAACGATTCTGGCGGCGCTGGAATCGTTTCATCAGCAGCTTGGCAATGTCTTTCAAATCAATCTTTCCGGTTTTAAACCCGTGATGCTGGTGGGGCCGGCGGCGGCCCGGTTTGTGCTGGTCAGCGAAAAAGAGTATTTGTTATGGCGCTGTGAAACCGATCCGGTGACGGCGCTTCTGCGTCAGGGAGTATTAGTAACCGATGGGGAACTGCACGACTCGATTCGTGGGGAAATGTCTCCCTCCCTACACCGCAAAATGATTGAAACTTATGTTGCATCCTATGTGCAGCGCACCGATGAAATCACAGCCTGCTGGCAGGCCGAAAAAGCCGTCGATATGCTGGTCGAAATGCGAAAAATCGCGCTGCTGATTCTCATGGATACCCTCTATGGGGTGGATTTTAGCGGGGAGTTAAAAAAATTATGGACTCCCATCCTAAAATCCATTGCTTATATTTCGCCGGGACTGTGGATGGTCTGGCGGGGCGTGCCGCGTGCTGGCCGCCAATTACGGATTCTGGACGATTATCTGTATCAGATGATCCGGCATCGGCGGCAGTTTCCAGCAGATGATTTATTGGGGATACTGACGGCAAACCCAAATTTAAGTGATGGGTTTATCCGTGACCAGCTTTTAACCCTGCTGATTGCCGGACACGATACCAGTACGGTGCTGCTGGTGTGGGTATTGTTTTTGCTGGGTAAACATCCTGAAGTCCTGCAAAAAGCACAGGCTGAAGTGGATGCCGTGTTACAGGGTAAAATTCCGCAGTGGGAACATTTACCCAAACTGGGTTATCTGGGGCAGGTGATTGATGAAACCCTGCGGCTCTACCCGCCGATTCATCTGGGGTCACGAATTGCGGCTGCGGATTTAGAATTTCAGGGGTATCCCATTCCCAAAGGAACGCGGGTGCTGTACTCGATTTACCTGACTCATCGGATGCCTGAATACTGGCCTGAACCGCATACTTTTTTGCCGGAGCGTTTTGACGGATTCCGCCCCGAACCCTATACCTACCTGCCGTTTGGGGGCGGGCGGCGCAACTGCATGGGCGCATACTTCGCGCAAATGGAGTCGAAGGTGGTGCTGGCGCGGATTTTGCAGCAGTTCGACTTGCGGCTGCTGCCCCAAAAAATTCATCCCCATATGGGCGCGACTTTAGAGCCACGTCCGGGGGTAAAAATGGCCGTTACCCCTCGCTGGGTTTAGCGTATTTATCGTAGTAATCCACGACGCTTTTTTGCACTGTATTAAATACCTGATTGAGCTTCCGCAGCAGGGCCACCTGATCTTCGGGGCCAATCTGGGCAACTTCGGGCATTTGCAGAGCAACTTCCGTCATCGCATCGCGGAAAAACATGGTTGCTTCCAGCCCTTCGGTTACGCTTATGCC
>CAZKZS010000460.1:0-3657 GCA_964557285.1 uncultured Anaerolineae bacterium
AGAAATCCAGTACATTGCTACCAATTCGGACAGCGTGCTGGTGGTTGCCCATGACCAGGAACAGGTCGATAAGCTGCTCGAAATTCGAGAGGACATCCCTGAGATTCGTAAGGTGGTCTACTGGGATGAACGCGGCCTGTTTAATTATCATGATGCCTGGCTGATGAGCTTTGAAGATGTAGAAGAATTGGGGCGGCAGTACGGGCGGGAGAATCCCCGTGCTTTTGAGGAAAATGTGCGGCTTGGCAGCGCCGATGATGATGCTATTTTCAGCTACACGAGTGGCACTACCGGACTGCCCAAAGCGGCGCAAATTACCCATGCCAATTTGCTGTATGGCAACGAGCATGTGGCTTCGGTACAAAGTTTGCTGCCGGGGGATGACCATGTATCCTTTAGCCCGATGGCGTGGATTGCGGAACAGGGGTTAGGGTTAGCCAATCATCTGGTTCACAGCGTGGTCGTGAATTTCCCAGAAAAGCCGGAAACTGTTCAGCATGATATTCGGGAAATTGCGCCGCATACGCTTCTGTTCGCCAGCCGATTGTGGGAAAGCCTGGTCAGCATGGTGCAGGCACGGATGGCGGACGCTAACTGGCTCAACCGTAAGCTGTATGAATGGTTTATGCCTGTGGGGTATCGCATGGCAGCGCTGGCTGAGCAGAAAAAACAGCCGGCACTCGGACTTCGGTTTTTGTATTTTCTGGGGGATATAGCGGTATTTGCCCCCCTGCGGGATAAACTGGGGCTGCGCCGCATCCGGTATGCATATACCAGTGGGGCCGCCGTCAGTCCGGAAATCATCCGGTTTTTCCGCGCCCTGAATATCCAGCTTTTGCAGCTTTACGGCTCTACGGAATGTCAGACCCATACCCTACATTACGTGAATGATGTGCAGTTGGGGACAGTTGGCAAACCGCCGCCAGGAGTCCAGATTAAAGTCACCGAACAGGGCGAAGTGGCGGTCAAGAGTCGGAGCGTTTTTAAGGGGTACTACAAAGCACCGGAAAAAACTGCCGAAGTCCTGCGCGACGGATGGTTTTATACGGGCGATGCGGGATACATTGATGAGCATGGGCATCTGGTCTACCTTGACCGTATGACGGATATGCGGGAGCTTTCGGACACGGAAAAATTCAGCCCGCAGTTTATCGAAGTGCGGTTGAAGTTCAGCCAGTACATTCAGGATGTCATGACGATTGGCAGCCGGGAAATGCCCTATGTCACGGCACTGGTGACACTTAACTTTGACAATACGGCACGCTGGGCGGAAAAACGCGGGATGTCCTTCACGACGATGGTTGACCTCTCGCAAAAGCCGCAAATTTACGATTTGATAGAAAAAGAAATTGAAGCGGTAAACAAAGCGCTGCCACCCGCCTCCCGTATCCGTAAATTTGCTATTTTGTACAAAACCTTTGACGCCGATGAGTCTGAACTGACCCGCACCCGCAAACTGCGCCGCCGGACGCTGGAAGACCGTTATGGTGATATTATTCACGGCATGTATGAAGGCAAAGACCGGGTGCTGGTTCAGGCCGAAGTCACCTATCAGGATGGGCGCAAAGGGCTGACGGAAACCGAAGTCAGTATTCGCAGCGTAGGAGATACGCATGATTTGCCCGTCTTAAAAAGGGCGGTTTCTGCAAGTTAAATTTATTAAAGGGTAGTTGGCTTGAATAAAAACGCAAAGACAATTCAATGGGTGGTCATAACTATCGCGCTGGTGCTGACTCTGCTCTGGGCAAGGACAAATGATTGCTCGAACACAGGTGAATCCTGTGCGAATCTGGTGCAGTTTACCCTGAACGGCATTATGGTCGGCGGGGTGTATGCGCTGGTGGCTTTAGGAATCGTCATCATCAACAAAGCATCCGGCGTATTTAACTTTGCACACGGCTACATGATGTTTGCAGGCGGGATGCTGTTCTGGCAGACATTTGACGCGCCGCCTTCCGACATTCTGGCGCTGATTTTAGGTGTTATCGCCGGATTGGTCGTGTTAGGGCTGGTCACGACGGGCGCCGAAATTCGCAACAGTGACATCCAGCAGACTCGCACGCAAAAATTAAACAACTGGCTGCGGACGCCGCGTGTACAGATGGGAATCGCGGCAGGCATCCTTACGGCAGGGATTGTTTTTGTGCTGTTTAACGAGCTTGAGCAGGATATTTTGCGCGGCTCGATGGGGGCGCTTATCGGCAGTATCGCGGTGGGGCTGGCAACCGAACGTTTTGCCATTCGTCCCCTGATTGGACAGCCGCTTCTGGCCGCTATCATGATGACACTGGCGGTGGGGCTGGTGCTTCAGGGCAGCATTTCCCTGATATGGGGGTCACAGCCGCGCCCTCTGGCGGTTTTTGTTGAACCCGCCCGCGAAGAACCGATGGTTGTGCCAATTGGCATTGACGCGCAGGGCAATACCATTTACCAGGAAGTGGGAACACAGGCCGTTCCGCCTCAAGTGCAGCCCAATTACCGCCTTGAAACGGAAAGCTGGCTTGGCAAAGACTTAAGTTTCCAGCGGAATCTGGTGTGGGGATTTGCGATTGCGCTTTCCTGCTTTATCGCCTTTGTGCTGTTTTTTGAATTTACCAACGTGGGGCTGGCGATGCGGGCGGTGGCAGAAAATCAGGTGCTGGCGGAAAGTGTGGGGCTGCGGGTGCGAACCATTCTGGCGGTGGCGTGGGCGATTGCTGCTGCCATGGCAACCATCGCGGGGGTGATTCAGGGGACTGGCCCCGGCATTGGCCTGAGCGCCATTGTGATTCCACCGCTTGCGCTGCGGGCGTTTCCGGCGGTGCTGCTGGGCGGATTGGAATCCATTACTGGAGCGCTGGTCGGCGGGCTGGTGATTGGCGTTGTGGAAACACTCGTTTCCGCGCTGGTGGACAGCACCACCGGACAGGAATTTGCGCCATTTGCGGTGCTGCTCGTGGTGCTGATGCTGAAGCCGGATGGGTTGTTCGGGCAGCGCCGGATTGACCGGGTTTAAGGAGCGTGTGGAATGCTACGTCCAAGTGGGATTTACGATGTGAAATATGAGCAGGACATGGCAATCTACCGCACACGGGTGGATTGGTTCTGGGGGATTGTTATCCTTACAGCGCTGTTCATTTTGCCTCTGCTGACCCGTGAAGGGCCCTTTTTTGACAGAGGGCCGGTATCTGTGTCTGTCCTCAGCACCTTTACCCGTATCGGCATTTTTATCATTGTGGTAACGGGCTTGAATCTGCTGATGGGGTACACCGGACAAATTTCCCTGGGGCAGGCCGCCTTCGTGATGGTCGGCGCGTATACCTCTCAGGTGCTGGTGGCGCAAAAGGATGTTACGTTCTGGCTGGCGCTGCCAATTTCTGCCCTAGTTACCGGAGTCATCGGTCTGATTTTTGGGATTCCGTCGCTGCGGGTGCGGGGGTTTTATCTGGCGATGGCGACTCTGGCCGCCCAATTTATCATCCCCTGGTTTATTAAATCCTATGAGGGAACGTGGTTTGAAGGCGGCTTCTGGGAGTCAACGGGTTTTATCGGCGACTTCTTCCGCGAGATTGACCTGGGCGGCGCGACGGGGAAATCTGTGCCTGCACCGGAGTTGTTTGGTATGCGGTTTAATAATGACCTCAGCATGTACTATGTGGTGCTGGTGGTGATGCTGCT
>CAZKZS010000461.1:0-3644 GCA_964557285.1 uncultured Anaerolineae bacterium
GTGGATGTGGGCAGTGCATCGTGACCTGCCGAATATGCGGAAACTGCTAAACGGCTTCACCTTTTTTTACATTATGCGCGGGCGCTATCAGGAAAGTCAGGAAATGTTCGGCGGTACGCTGGACTATTTAAAGCGCCTGCCAGACCTCTCGCCGGAAGAACAACTTTTGAGAGCCAGGATTCAAATTTCACTGGCCTGTATCTGTCTTAACGTGAGCCAGATTGAAAAAACCCGTGTTCTTCGCGCCGAAAGCCATCCTGTGATTGCGGCTGATGATACGCCGGATAACGCTATTTTTCTGGTATCGCTGGCAATCGCGCTGACCTGGCCTCTCTATGATTCTGAGGCGGAGGTCTGGGCGCAGAAGGCTTTAACGCTTTTTGAAGCCCAGCATGACCGTTGGGGTGTGTCTATGGCGCTGCGAACGCTGGGAGATGTTGCCCATACCGGAACCCGATACGCTGATTCGCGCCGTTATTATCAGCAAAGTTATGAGGTCAGCCGCGCCATTGGTGATAGGTGGGGGGAAAGCAACGCGCTGCGGGCATTGGGTGAGGTCGCTTATACTCTGGGGGAATATGTAGAAGCCGAACGCCTGTACCGCGAAGGGCTGCGATTGAGCGAACAGGTGGGCGACCATGCAGTGATTCCCTATGTCCTGAATCGGCTGGCAAATTTGATTCTTTTGCAGGGGCGGTACGAAGAAAGCGCCAGAATATTCTGGGATGGGGTGCAGGAAGCGCGGCGGTTGGGCGACCCGACTTCGATGGGCTGGGCATGGTTTGGGCTGGGAGACATCGCTATCGCACAAGAGCGTTATGAGGAAGGCATGGCGCTGCTGGAGGAGGCGCTGGCAGCCTATCTGCTGACCGAATCGCGGCAGGACCCGGCCTGGGTGTATGTGACGATGAGTTGGGTTGAAATTTTAAAAGCGAACCCATCACGGGCGAAAACTTACGCGCAGCAGGGATTAGAGATTTTCACTGATATTGGCTCATTATGGGGGCAGTCCGCCGGATTTTACTGCCTGGGGGAAGCCGCGCTGCTGGAAAATGACCTCCCACTGGCACGCCAGCATTTCAAAATGTCACTTTCTCAAGCAGTGCAGGCCAACTCCATCATGCTATTGATGAAGCATATGGTAGGGTGGGGCAAGCTACTGCTGAAAGAAGGCCAGCCGCAGCAGGCGATAGAGGTGTTCCATTTTATTTTGCACCATCACGCGACCTGGTTTGAAATTCGGGTGCGGGTACAGCAGCAGTTATCGGACATCGCCGGACAGCCAGTTGAATTTCCTGCTGCTTTTGAGATCAACCACGACTACGATGCTATTTTCAAAAAATGTCATGTGAATGATGTGTCATTTGTCCCTCCGCTTTTATAGGTAGATTTGATAAACTTTGGTGAGTTTAACAAGGAGGGAGAACGGAATGGCTGTAGCAGCAGCAACCACCCGAAAAACCATCAAAGCGGCAGCGCTGCCCGCCGAACATGGGGGGTGGGGGTTTTTGCTTGAACCGATTGTATTGGGGTTACTGGTAGCGGCAACAGGCGCGGGGCTGCTCCTGAGTCTGTGCGCGTTCAGTGTGTTCCTGATTCACCAGCCCCTGAAGATGATGCTCAAAGACCGCCAGAAAGGGCTGCGGCTGGCACGCACCCAATGGGCAGAACGCTTTTTAATCGGCTACGGGGCGGCGGCGCTGCTGACGGGGCTGCCCGTCTTGCTTACCGCAGACCCTGAATTTTTAATTCCGCTTGGGCTGGCCGCACCTCTGGCGCTGGTACAAATCGCCTACGATGTGCGGAATGACAGCCGCGCCTTTCTGCCGGAAGCATGTGGGGCGGTGGCGCTGTCCTCTGTCGCGTCGGCGGTTGCCCTGCTGGGAGGATGGGACATGCGGGATGCACTGATGTTATGGCTGCTGCTGAGTCTGCGCGTTGTACCTTCTATTCTGTATGTCCGCGCCCGTCTGAAGGTTGAAAAAGAAAAGGCGGTCTCACCCCTGCCCGCCTGGAATACCCACCTGCTGGCGCTGGGTCTGGTGAACGCGCTGGCGGTAGGAAAATTTGTCCCCCTGCTGGCAATAGTGCCGTTTGTGATTCTGCTGGCACGCGCCTATAAAGGGCTGTCCCAGTTCCGCCGCCCAACACGCACGGCGATTATTGGAGCATGGGAAATGATTTACGGCTTTTTAACCGTGATTCTGATCGCTATTGGATATGCGGTGCAGTTTGGGGCATAATCATCCGGGCAGGAGAATTTAATTTTATGCCCAAAGAAGTTGTTTTTACTCACCCGCATCATCTGGAATTTCGGGCTTACGACGACCCACCGCTTGAACCGACTCAGATTCGTGCTGAAGCGCTGCTTAGCGGCATCAGTCACGGCACGGAAATGAATCTGTATACCGGAAACAGCCCCTTTGTGGAACAGGAATTTGACGACTCCCTGCGTCTGTTTGTCCCCCGTAAGAATCGGACGCATGAGGTGGTTCGTCCCGGTTATGAATGGGTGGGGCAGGTCATCGAAGTCGGCGCGGCGGTGCGGCGTTTTCGGGTCGGGGATTTGATACATTTGCCTTATCCCCACCGCCAGACTCAGACCTTCAGTGAAGATGAAACCACCATGTTAGGGGACATCACCCCCCTGCCTGCTGGAATGACACCGGAAAAAGCGGTGCTGCTGGCGCTGGCAGGGGTCGCGCTTCAGGCCGTTCATGATGCCCATCTCAAAGTGGGAGATCGGGTGGCGATTTTTGGCATGGGCGCGATTGGTCTGCTGGCGGTGCAGATTGCCCGTTTGAACGGCGCGAGTTTCATTTACGCGGTTGATCCAATCGCTTTTCGGCGCGAACTGGCACAGCACTTTGGTGCAGACCACACCATTGACCCCCAGGAAAAAGATGCGGCTTACGAAATCAAATCTTCTACGCTGGGCGGAGTCGATGTGACGATTGAACTTTCTGGCAGCTACTCCGCGCTCAACGATGCGATTCGGGCGGTTCGCATGGCGGGCACGGTGGTGGCCGGAGGATTTTATCGCGGGGGCGGGACCGCGTTGCAACTGGGGGCGGAGTGGCATCACAACCGCGTCACGATGATTTCCAGTATGGGCGTGTGGGACTGCCCCCACCGTGATTATCCCGCCTGGGATCGGGGGCGCGTGCATCAGACCGCCGCGCATTTGCTGGCCTCCGGCAAACTCCATGTGGAGGGCTTAATTACGCACTATATCCGGTTTGAAAAAGCCGCCGATGCCTATCATCTCATCGAACAGCAGCCGGATTCCGCGTTAAAAGTCGTGCTGGCGTATTAATAAAGAGGGCAGGGAGGGGACAGCCCTCAAATACCCTCTCGGGAGTGTCAAAAAGCATGTTCCCTCACCCCCGGCCCGCGTTCGCGTCCCACTGCTGCGCGGGGCGAGGGGAGCAAAAAGTCCCTCTCCCGTTCTGGGTTGAGGGGCGGACAGGCAGATGAATGTAGGGGCGGGGACAAGGGCGGTACGCCCGATACCCGCCCGAACAAGGGCAGGCATCGCTCACTTCGTTCGCTTGTTCCTGCCCCTACTGTCCGCCCCTCAGCCCGTTCTGTTCACCCTCCGACAGTTTTAAGGGAATGGGGTAGACTCAGACACATCTTTCAAC
>CAZKZS010000462.1:0-3601 GCA_964557285.1 uncultured Anaerolineae bacterium
TAACCCGGACTGGTCGCCGGATGGACAGTGGATTGTATTTCAGTCACACCAGCACGGCACAACCAGCATTTACCGGATGAATCGGGATGGCAGCCAGTTGCAGCGCCTGACCAATGGGACCGAAAATGCGCGTTTCCCCCGTTGGTCGCCCCGCACCGAATTTTCATGGAATCCGCTTTTGCTGCTGCTGATTGGATGCGGTGCGGTTTGTTTCCCCGCTTTTTCAGCAAATCCGTAGCTGTTACTCACCTCTCCTTAAGTTCAGTCTCATAAATTAAAAGGTGACGGAGTTCAAGTCCGTTCCCTCTATGGCAAAAACGAAAGGATGAATCCTATGGTGACGAAACAGCAAACAGAAAACAGCATGATCAACGTGGGCAAAACGGAACGTATGGCTTCTATTGCGGCGGGCGGTGCGCTGGCCGGAGTCGGCTTAAAAAAACGGGGTGTGATCGGCGCGACACTGGCTTCCATAGGGGCTTATTTAGCCAAACGCGGCATTACAGGCCACTGCGAAGCCTATGATATGCTCAACATGAATACTGCCGTCGAAACCAACAAAGAAGCGGTCAGCGTTCCCCACGAACAGGGGATTCATGTGGTTAGGGCCGTAACCATCAACCGACCAGCCCACCAACTGTATGCGTTCTGGCGCAATTTTGAAAATCTACCCCAATTTATGCACCATCTGGAAAAAGTTGAAGTTTTGAACGGCAATCGTTCCCACTGGGTCGCTAAAGCCCCCGCCGGAATGAAAGTGGAGTGGGACGCCGAAATTGTCAATGAAGTGGAAAATGAAGTGATTGGCTGGCGCTCCCTGCCCGATTCCATGATTGCCAACGCTGGTTCGGTTCAATTTAAGGAACTGGCTAATGGGCGTGGCACGGAAGTCAAAGTCACGCTGGAATATGTGCCTCCGGCGGGCAAAGCGGGTCAACTGATTGCGAAACTGTTTGGCAAAGCCCCGGAACAGGAAATCGCTGCCGATTTAGGGCGGTTTAAATCGCTGATGGAAGCGGGAGAAATTCCTACCACCGAAGGACAGCCCTCTGCCCGCAGCAGCGAGATGCACCAATGAAAGCAGTCTGCTGGCACGGCGCAAATGATGTACGGGTCGATACCGTTCCCGATCCTAAAATTCTGAATCCGCGTGATGCCATTATCGAAATTACGCTGACGGCCATCTGCGGCTCTGACCTGCACCTTTACGACGGGTATATTCCCACCATGCAGGAGGGAGATATTTTAGGTCATGAATTTATGGGGCGGGTAGTTGATGTTGGCAAAGAAGTTACCAATTTGCGCGTTGGAGATCGGGTGGTGGTCCCGTTTACGATTTCCTGCGGCAAATGTTTCTTTTGTTCGCTGCATCTCTGGTCGCTGTGTGATAACTCTAACCCCAACGCAAAGATGGCTGAAATGATGTATGGATATTCGGCGGCGGGGCTGTTCGGATACTCGCATATGTTCGGCGGCTACGCGGGCGGACAGGCGCAGTATGCCCGCGTCCCCTATGCCGATGTGGGGCCAATTAAAATTCCTGACGGCCTGCCGGATGAAGAAGCCCTGTTTCTGTCCGACATTTTCCCCACTGGATACATGGCTGCCGAAAACTGCAACATTCACCCCGGCGATGTGGTGGCCGTGTGGGGCTGCGGGCCGGTAGGACAGTTTGCCATTCTGAGCGCTTACCTGCTGGGGGCAGAACGGGTCATCGCCATAGACCGCGTACCCGAACGGCTGAAGATGGCACAGGAATGGGGCGGCGCGGAAGTCCTCAATTTTGAGGAGGTCGATGAAATGGAAGCGCTCAAAGAGATGACGGGCGGACGCGGCCCGGATTCCTGTATTGATGCAGTGGGCATGGAAGCACACGGCACGGGCAGCATCGACGCGGTATATGACCGGGTAAAACAGGCTGTCCGGCTTGGCACAGACCGACCCCATGTGCTGCGTCAGGCGATTCAAGCCTGCCGCAAGGGGGGAACAGTTTCCATCCCCGGAGTTTACGGCGGCTTTCTGGATAAGATTCCTTTTGGGGCGGCCTTCAGCAAGGGGCTGACCTTGCGAATGGGTCAGACTCATGTGAAGACCTATTTACAGCCTCTGTTGGAACGGGTGCAGCGCGGCGAAATTCAGCCTTCACGGGTGATTAGCCATCGTTTGCCACTGGAACAGGCGCCGCATGGTTACGAAATTTTTAAACACAAACAGGAGAACTGTACCAAAGTGGTTTTGCAGCCATGACCGCCCTCACCAAAGCGCTCCTGATTAGTACCGCCGCCTGGATTGGCAGCACCATCTGGGTGCGCGTCCGGGAAGCTGACCTGACCGGACAGGTGGTGTTTATCACGGGCGGCTCACGCGGGCTTGGATATATTCTGGCACAGCAGTTTGCCCGTGAAGGCTGTCAGATTGCTATCTGCGCCCGCAGGCAGCGCGATTTAGACCTGGCGCAGCGTTCCCTGCAAGCCAAAGGCGCGAAGGTGCTGGCGATTCGCTGTGATGTGTCGATTCAGGAACAGGTCGAGCAGGCCGTTCAGGAAGTGCTTCAGCGTTTTGGCCGCATTGATATTCTGGTGAACAACGCGGGAACGATTCAGGTCGGACCTATGGAAACTATGCGGCTGAAGGATTATGAGCAGGCCATGGGGACGATGTTCTGGGGGCTGTTTTATACCACAATGGCGGTGCTGCCGCATATGCTGGAACGCGGACAGGGACGTATTGTGAATATCACCTCCATTGGCGGAAAAGTCAGTGTTCCCCATCTGCTGCCCTATGCGGCGGCAAAATTCGCCAGCACAGGCTTTTCTGAAGGGCTGCGGGCGGAACTGCTTAACCGGGGGATTCTCGTGACAACGGTGATCCCCGGATTGATGCGAACTGGATCGTATCTGGCGGCTTTGTTTAAAGGGCGGCAGCAGGAAGAATTTACCTGGTTTGGTGTATCGGGAAACCTGCCGGGAACCTCTATGGATGCGGAACGCGCAGCCCATCAGATTATCACGGCGGTTAAACGTGGGCAGTCAGAAGTGATTTTGTCGATTCCGGCCAAACTACTGGCACGATTTCACGGCCTGTTCCCCGGCCTGACCAGCGATATTCTGGCGCTGGTCGATGCGCTGGTTTTACCGGGGCATCAGGGCGGCAGTATGCTGGCCGTGCGCGGCATGGAGCTTCAGGACAGGATGGACTCCTCGCTCTTTAACAGCCTGACAACGCTTGGCCGCACGGCTGCCCGCCAGTTTAATCAGGTGAACGAAGAACCACAGCACAATTAGGAGACATGAACATGAATGACAAAGACAAACCCAAACAGCGCGAAAAACTGCCCAGCCAGGCAGAAGGTGCAAAAGAACCGGAAAAACTGACGGAAGATTACCCCAAACCCAGCAAGGCAGAAGGCAACCGTGAGGATGTAGAAGAAACCCTGCGGGCAGAAGAAAAGAAGAAAAAATCCTGATTGTTAGTCGCGCCAATCCTCACCCTTTTGACCATATTCGCATTTCCACCAAGTAGCTGAGGGGCGGACCGTAGGGGCAGGAACAAGCGAACGCAGTGAGTGATGCCTGCCCTTGTTCGGGCGGGTATCGGGCGT
>CAZKZS010000463.1:0-3598 GCA_964557285.1 uncultured Anaerolineae bacterium
AATAACAAAGTGCGCCAACCACCCTTGATCCTCAATACCAAACTGGCGTGGGCCGTAAATGCAGGACATACGGAAAACCACTGTTCTCAGGCCGTAAATGCGAGCATAATCCCGCACATACTGGTCGCCAGTCCCTTTGGAACAGCCATAAGGTGAATGAAAATCGAGGGGAAAATCTTCTGTCACCCCTTTTAAGTTATTATCAAAAGCATAACGGGTTTCCTGTTCCAACACAGGCAGGTTGTCCAAGTGACCATACACTTTGTTGGTCGAAAAATTAAATAAAATCGGCGGATTTTTTGAGAGACGGGCTGCCTCCAACACATTTAACGTTCCAAGCGCGTTAATCTCAAAATCGGAGCGTGGGTCTACGACCGACGTAGTGACGGCCACCTGTCCGGCCAGATGCAGCACCAAATCAATCTCCTGCATGGCCGCCTGAACCGCCTCAAAATCGCGCACATCCCCCTGAATATGGCGTAAACGGGGGAATTTCTGGTGCAGGGTGTCCAAATTGTGTTTGGCCCCGCGCCGCACCAGACTGTCAAAAATCGTAACGTCCGCGCCCTGTTCCGCCCAATACGTAGACATATGCGACCCGATGAATCCCGCGCCGCCTGTAATCAACACTCGCATTTAGTATCCTTCGTTTGTGTAAGCTCTGGTCAGCGCCGCCCATTCTTCCAGACTCAGGGTTTCGGCGCGACGTGTCCCGTTGATATGGGAAGATTCGAGAAAAGCGGCCACTGCCTCATTAGAAAGTCGCAGCCCGCTTGCCAGCGAATTTTTAAGCTGCTTACGCTTCTGGCTGAATCCCGCCCGCACCAGTTTAAAAAACGTTTCTTCATCTGGCACATCCACCGGCGGGCTATCATACACCTCAATATGCAGCACCGCCGAGTCAACATCGGGCTTCGGCCAGAATACAGTAGATTTAATTTTGGCGGTTAGCTGCACCTTGCCATAAAATTGCACACTCACGCTCAGCAAACTCATATCATCCGGCTGGGCGATGACCCGTTCCGCCACTTCTTTTTGCACCGTGACGGTGATGGTTTGCGGTTTGGGGGGTGTTTCCAGCAGCTTTCGTAAAATCGCGCTGGTCATATAGTAGGGCAAATTTGCCACCACTTTATAGGGCTGCTCTCCCATCAATTGGGCAAGGTCGGTTTCTAAAATATCCCCCCAGTAAAATTTGACATTGGGAAAGGTGGCAAAGGATTCTGTCAAAATGGGCTTCAAGCGTTCATCCACTTCAACTGCAATCACTTCCGCCGCTTGCTGTGCTAAAAGGGCGGTCATGCTGCCAGTCCCCGGCCCAATTTCCAGCACCCTATCGGATTTTTGAAGGTGAGCGCAGTCCACAATTTTTTGCAGGGTATTGGGGTCGAATAAAAAATTCTGCCCCAGACTCTTTTTGGGCTGTACCGCGTAAGCATCTAACAATTGACGTGGGTTAGTCATGGCGACTCCTGCAAAAGATAGGGGAATTTGTCCGGTGGTGGGGTAAGCAGGTAAACTTCTACCGTCCCATACTGTATATTACCATCGCCCAATGCAATTGAAAGGCCGCCTTCAGGCAGGGATTCCGCAGCCACCGCTATCCCATACCCTTCGATATAAAGCTGGCTGCCCGGAGGGATAATTTCCGTATCAACTGCTGCTGTCCCTTCAGGTAAATTTTTGCCTGTGTGGGTAATGTCCATCGTCAGCACCCGCCAGTATTCTATGTCTCCCTGGTCCGTAGACAGGGTACGGGTTTGAATCTGCGTTCCATAAGCCACCACCTCATCCTTCGGCGCATCTTCTACCCAACTGTCCAGCAGAATCCGGCTCACCACCTGCCCATCTTCCAGCCGCAGCCGGAAGCGCTTTTTGAACAGGCCGTTTTCCCCTGTCTGAAGAATCTGACGGGTATCCAGAGGCAGCGCTTCATCTGGCCGCATCAGGGTGCGGTAGGGCAGGGATTCTTCCACAATTTCAAAGGTTTCTGTCACCCGCACCATCCGAATAGTGCTGTCAAACGCAGCCGTTTCATGTGGAATCACATAATCCAAACCGGATAGTACAATGCCCAGTTCCGCGAGCGCTGCCTGTACTGTGGTGGCTGTGGTGCGTGTAACGATGGAACGACCATCCATAAAAATCGTGACCGGACGCGAACGGATAATTTCAATCGTCATACCCTCTATCAGAGGTGTATCCAGAGAGGGGTTCACTTTATCAGCCACGTATAAGAATAAATCCGCATGGTTCAGCGCCCCGCCAACGGTATCCGCCGTTGTGGTGATGTTAAAAGCCGTTTCATGCTCCTGGATTGTAACCGTCACCGCCCGAATCACCCGTATGACGCGAGGTGGCCGTTGGGAAAACGGACGCTGCGAGAGGGGAATCCCATCGGCCAGCACTTCATCTTCATGACCGATTTGAATGTTGGCTTCTGAAAGGATAATTAAGGGGTCGCTGGAATGGGTATAAATTCGTAAAATCTGCCCATCGGCTTCCACCGCAACCTGTTCCGCTTTTTTTATCTGGATAACCATGCCATCCGACAGGGGAGTGTTTAATGAAGGCTCAATCTGGTCAGCCGACTCCACCAGCACATCGGCAGCATCGACGGCATCCCCTACCGTATCGCCGCGCAGCCGAACTTCATAGGAGTGTCCATTAATAGTGAAAGTGACTTGATCCAGCGAAAACCAGTACAGCGCCCCCACTGCCAGCACGATAAAAAAAACTGCGCCTGTGAAACGCAGTAGTCGGAAAGTCATGCGCGGGAAAACCCTACAGGCTTCTAGGTTCTCTGCATGGGGGTCAGCCCAGGTGATCCTGCAACACCCAGGGGAAGCTCCTTAATGCTGCTCCCTTTCGGTCCTGACATGGTTCGGAGTCCCTGCCGTGCAAGGCCCAGACCGACCCCTATGCAGAGAACACAGGGTAAATCAAATATTAGCCTACCCCAACCCGTTATTCAAGATAGAAACGGATAAATTTTACACCTGGGCAGCGGCCAGCCCCTTAAACTGAAAAGGGGTTTTGGGACGATACAATTCGGGTGCATTCTGGAACGCGCCCTGACATACCGGACAGCAAAAATAATACCGTTCCCCTTCATAAACCAGACTGTAATATGCCTGATGCGGTTCTATCAGCGCGTGGCAAATTGGGTCACGGACTGTATTGGCAGGCTGCATGGCTTCGGCGGACGGGATAGAAATATTTAAGGTTGTCCCGTGTTCCGGTGTACTTTGCAAGTCAACTTCGCCGTTCAGCCGACACACCCGTTCCTGAATCCCAAGCAGGCCATAATGCCCATGTGAAGCGTTGGCGTTAATCCTCGCCAGCACATCAAACCCCTGCCCGTTGTCGGAAACCGTCATTTGTACCCTTTCCGGCTGATAAATGACCTGCAAAAAAATTTCCGTCGCCCGCCCGTGTCGCTGCGCGTTGGTGATGCCTTCCTGAGCGCAACGGAAAAAGGTAAGTTCGCTGACTTCATCTAGCCGACGCGGAACGCCCTGAATATCAATATTCAGCCGAATCCCCGGCAGGTTTTCTGCCCACATTTGCAGGGCGGGGATGAGTCCCAGTTCTTCCA
>CAZKZS010000464.1:0-3578 GCA_964557285.1 uncultured Anaerolineae bacterium
CAATGCCTATCATAAAAACGCGCTTGCGCCCAAAATGATCGCCTAACGAGCCGCCAACCAGAATCAATGAGGCCAGAAACAGCAGATAGCCATCCACAATCCACAGCATTTCCGCGCCGGAAGCGTTCAGACCATCCTGAATATCGGAAAGCACAATATTTAACGCGCTGCCATCAATAAATGCCATGCTGGACGCCAGAATCGTAGATGTCAGTATCCAGCGCCCTGTCTGCGGAGAAATTTTTTCCATCATTTATCCTTAAAAAATGGTATAGAGCGATTTTCACACGGGGCTAACAGGGAAGCAACTATGCCAAACTTTTATGAATTTTTTGTCAAAACTAACAAAAACGTTGACAGTTTTTCATTTTCCGTACACAATTTTGAATAATTAGCTTATCAGGTTTTATCCAAACGTGATTTACGAATTGTTTGTTAGCCGCGAACCCCGTTTGCGTCGTCGCCCACCGAGCAGAAAGAAGTTCGGTTGGCTTGATATGCGTTAACAGACAAACGTAAAAGCCCAACTCAGGTTAAATGCCCCGGACTTCCAGGTAAAACGAAGTGCGGGGTTTTTGTTTTTTTAGCATAAGGAGCAGCAATGAAAGTCGGGATTTACGGGGCAGCAGGATACACAGGCTTAGAACTGATTACTTTGTTGAATAAACATCCCGAAATGGATATTGAGTTTGCCACCTCAGACAGCTACGCCGGACAAAAATATCAGGGGGTGACTTTTTCAACCAATGCGGAAGCTGATGCCAGTCGGGTAGAGATGGTTTTCCTGTGTACCCCGCACGGGGTTTCTGCCCCACTTGCCGCCCGTTCACTGGATGCAGGTGCGAAAGTGGTCGATTTATCGGCGGATTTACGGATGAAAACGGCGGACGCCTATCAGCAGTGGTATGGACACCCCCACCCCGTTCCTGCCCTGCTCCCCATCCCTTACGGTTTACCTGAACTCAACCGCCCAAACATTCTTCATCAAAACTGTATTGCTAACCCCGGCTGTTATCCCACCACCACCCTTTTAGGGCTTGCTCCGCTTGCCAAAGCTGGCGCGATTCAGGCTGGAGCGACTCTGATTGTAGATGCCAAAAGCGGGGTCAGCGGCGCAGGACGGCAGCCCAAAGTGGATATTCTGTTTTCGGAAGTGTTTGGCGATTTTAAACCTTACAACATTGGCAGAAAACATCGGCATGTGGGTGAAATTGAGCAGGAACTTCACGCCTTAAATCCTGCGCTTGGCACGCTGATTTTTTCACCGCATCTTATTCCGGTTGACCGGGGGCTGCTGGCGACCAGTTATGTGCCTCTGGCGGAAGGCTGGACACTGGAAAAAGTCCGGCAGGTTTATGAATCTGTTTATACTGATGAACCTCTGGTCACGCTGCTGCCTGCGGGTGAAACCGCCCGCATTAAAGACGTAGCCAATACCAACGGGGCGGTGATTTCCCTGCATCCCGCCACATCTGACATGCTGATTGTGGTTTCCGCGCTGGATAATTTGCGGAAAGGTGCGGCGAGTCAGGCCGTGCAAAATGCTAATCTTATGCTCAACCTGCCCGAAACGATGGGCTTAATCAATTAATCAGGGGAGAAAAACATCATGAAAGTGCTAAAAATTAGCGGTCACGAAATTGACCAGCCGGGTTTTCTGGACTCGCTGGCGCGGGCGGTAGCTCAGGCCAGCGAACCCGTGATTGTGGTACACGGGGGCGGCAAAGAAATCACCCAGATGCAGGAAAAATACGGCGTGCAGGCACAGTATATTGATGGGCTGCGGGTAACGGATGAACAGGCGCTGCAAATTACGGAAATGGTGCTGTGCGGTGCGATTAACACCCGAATCGTTAAAGCCTTTCAACTGGCGGGTATCGAGGCACAGGGACTTTCCGGCCTTGACCGGGGGCTGATTAAGGCCAAAAAGCTGGAACATCACAAAGGGGATTTGGGGCGAGTCGGGGAAGTCATTTCTGTACGCGGTGAGATTTTGCTCAATCTGATTGAGCAGGGAGTAACTCCTGTCATTGCGCCGATTTGTCTGGGCGTGGACGGCGGATTCAATGTGAATGCGGATCATGTTGCGGGCGCGGTTGGTGTGGCGGTGAACGCGGAACAGGTGGTCTTTCTCACGAATGTGAAAGGGGTGTTGAATAATCAGGAAATTGTGCCGACGCTCACCCCTTCGATTGCTCACCATCTGATTGAACAAAATATCATTTTTGGCGGGATGCTGCCTAAAGTCCATACGGCGCTGCACATGGTAGAAAAAGGGGCGCGTAAGGTCATCATCACCAATTTGGACGGGCTGCTGGCGAATACCGGAACAGCCGTCGTAGGAGCATAATCAGATGACCTCAGCCGTTGAACTGACTCAAAATTACGTTGCCCAAACCTATAAACGCCCGCCGTTTGTCCTCACACACGGGGAAGGGATGAAGGTATGGGATGACACAGGCAAAGAATATCTGGATATGGTGGCGGGCATTGCAGTGATGGCGTTGGGACACAGCGACCCGCAGGTCGCTGAGGTGATTCGGGAACATGCGGACAAGCTGATTCATGTGAGCAATCTGTATCATACCGCACCGCAGGCAGAACTGGCGCAGCTTTTGTGTGAAAAATCGTTTGCGGACCGGGTGTTTTTCTGCAATAGCGGCGCAGAAGCCATCGAAGCCTGCATCAAATTTGCCCGCAAGTATGCATTTGCCAGTAATGACCATCAGCGCCGCGAAATTATTTCCTTTAGCAATGCGTTTCACGGGCGAACGATGGGTGCGCTGGCTGTCACCCCCAAAGAACCCTATCAAAAACCCTTTCAGCCCTTGATGGGAGCAGCCAAAACCCTACCCTTTAACGATATAGCTGCCGCCGAAGCAGGCATCACTGAAGAAACCTGTGCCGTGCTGATTGAACCTATTCAAGGGGAAGGTGGTGTGTATCCTGCCAGCGCAGAATTTATCCAGAAACTGCGCCAGTTATGTGATGAACGCGGGGCGCTGCTGGTTTTTGATGAGGTGCAGTGTGGGCTGGGGCGCACCGGAACACTGTGGGCATATGAACAGTATGGCGTCACGCCGGATTTGATGGCGCTGGCAAAACCTCTCGCCGCCGGACTCCCGATGGGTGCATGTCTGATGACCGAAAAAGTGCATACCGCCGTTGCTGCGGGCGATCATGGCAGCACATTTGCGGGCGGGGCGCTGGTGACTTCTGTTGCTCATCATGTCCTTGAACGGGTCAGCCAGCCGGAATTTTTAGCCCATGTTACAGAAGTGGGAGCTTACTTGTGGGAACGGCTGCATGAACTCAATGCCCCTCAGATTGTTGATATTCGCGGGCGCGGCCTGATGGTGGGTATGGAGTTAAATATCCCTGCTGCTGACCTCATCACGGTAGGATATGAACACGGTCTGCTGATGGTGGGGGCAGGAACGCACACCTTACGCTTTGTCCCCCCTCTCATTATGGAAAAATCGGATGTAGATACACTTGTCGAACGTTTAGAACACATTTTTATTCAAAGGAGTAATCATGTCTGAAACCCCTTTTCCTCCAGTGAAAAAAGTGGTGCT
>CAZKZS010000465.1:0-3566 GCA_964557285.1 uncultured Anaerolineae bacterium
GATAATCCGACCCGCCCGAACACCCCCCTTTACATTGTGCTGGTATTAGATGCCAGTGGCAGTATGCAGCAGGCCGCGCCCGCCATGCGACAGGCCGCCACAGAAGCCATCAATATCGCGCCCCAGGAAGCCCTGTTCGCTATTATTCAATTTAACCAGCAGATTAATGTGATTCAGGGCTTTACCGCAGACCGGACACTGGCAGCCAATATGGTGAATACAGTCAATTCCGTACCCAATAGTGGAACATGCCTGTACGATGCCACCTACAGCGCCTTAGAACTGATGGGAAGCCTTGAACCGACTGCCCGCCGTGCCGTCATTGTTTTTACGGATGGGCGAGATGAAATTACCCTGGGGCGCGGCGACAAATGCAGCACCCACAGTTACGATGAAGTCATTGACCTGGCAACCGACCCCAACCGCCCGATTCCTATTCACACCATTGGGTTGCGCGGGGATAGGAACATCAATGAGCAGGAACTTCGTAATACGGCTTCCGCAACGGGCGGCCTTTCCGCAATTGGAGGGCAGGACAGCTTAAATGACCTGTTCCGTCAGATTATGGATGCGCTGCGGAGTCAGTGGCTGGTAGAAGCGCCTATTTGCATCGAAAGTGGCACCCACAGCGCGACTCTCACGGTCAAAGTGGGGTCGGCCAGCCTTGAACCGGATGCCGCCCAGTTTGAGGTGAAAACAGGCTGTTCTCGTCCAACTCCTACAGCCGTGATTCCAACGCCTACCCCGCGCCCCCTGATTTTGTTTATCGAATCCTTCCGTTTTGACCCCCTTGCGGAAGAAATTTCTTTTGAAATCCGCAGGCAGGGCGACGGAGCGATAGCGCAGTACCGGATACAGAATAAAAATGCGGAAACCAATCAGGTGGTGGATGAATTTTTTGTGCCTGCGGTGGATGGACAAATCACGGCGGTTGCCCGCAAGGTAGAGGGGCTGTCAGATGGTGAAATTGTGCTGCGGGTCGATGCACTGGACGCCAACAACATTATTCTGAATCAGGAAGTGCATGAGGAAGATGCGGTTGTTGCCCGCCCCACTGCTACACCTACGGCAACCCTGCTGCCTACCCGTCTGGAACTTACCAGCGTGCGATACGATGAGGAAAATGATGTTATCCTGCTCAGCCTTGACCTGAATCAGCCTGAAGCCATTACCGATTTTGAAGTCAGCATCATCCATCAAGACACTAACCTGCTTATCGACACCTACCAGCCTGATTTGGCAGAATCGATTGAAATTATTCCTCAGGATTTACTTCCAGGGGAACAGTATGTGGTTCGGCTCAATGCCAGAGGCAGCGGAGGCGAACGGCTGACTTCGGACAGCACCTTTACCTATACCAGACCCACGCCGGAAATTACCCCCACGCCGCAGGTCAAAGCCGAAGTTCAGTCGATTAATCTGGAAGGCAGCGAGTTTGTGATTGATGTGCTGCCGGAAAACGAAACCCAGATTAAGGGTTATACCCTGCGAATCGTTAATAAGGATACCGGTCTGCTGGTGACGGAACGCACCACCTTTGATATTCCCCCTTACGATAAAATCCGGCTGCCAAGCGACCTTTTAGCGAGTGGCGAATATACGATTACGCTGATTGCGCTGGACGCGAACAATGTCCAGATTGCTACGTCCTCAATTGATGTCGCCTACAACGCCCCAACCCCGACTCCGATGCCAACCGCCACCCCTTCCCCCGGCCCGATTGAAGAAATCACCGACGCCGCGCGCGATAATCCGATCATTGTGCTGGCAATTTTGTTAATCGCGCTGATTCTGATTGCGCTGTTTGTGTGGCTGGTACGTTCACGTCAGGGTCGTGCCGATGAAAGCTGGGGGACGCTGCCGGAATCGGGAAAAACGATGGTGGATATGAAAATTAACCGGTCAGTTTCCGATGACAACGACGCAACGGAAATTATGACCCGCCCGCCCGCGATTGATGCCCATCTCATCGTTATCCAGACGCCTGACCCCGATTTTCGGCGCGAGTGGTCCATGAATACTACCCCGTACAAAATTGGGCGGCAGAGCGCGGATTTAAACCTCCCGCACGATAAAGGCATTTCTCGCCACCACGCAACGATTTTCTTTGAAGCCGGACAGTTTTTTATAGCTGATGAGGGCAGCAGCAACGGCACGCTGGTCGATGGGCAGCCGCTTACCCCTAAAATCCGTGTTCCGCTATCCAGCGGCGCAGAAATCACCCTGGGGCAGAACACCAAGTTGCGCTTTGAAGTCGATGAGGATGATAATGCAACTCAAATTTTCGATATACACAAGCGCTAAACACTATGACTCAACTGGATTACAGCTTTGTTTCAGACCGGGGACTCAAACGGCAGCGTAACGAAGACCATGTGCTGGTTACACTTCCAGAGGCAGGCACACCCGACGCTCAGTGGGGCAGCCTGTTTCTGGTCACAGATGGAATTGGCAGCCTGGGCATGGGCGAAGTTGCCAGCCAGCTTGCCGCACAGATCATCACAGACCGCTACTATGACCCCTCCAACCAGGAAAAAGATGAAACCAAACGGATTGTTGCCGCGCTGAGGGCAGCGAATCAGGCGGTGTACGACCGTTCCCAGGATTATGAACTGGCCTACATGGGGACGACAGTGGCAGGTATGGTCCTTACCCCATCTGAGGAGGTTATTCTTTTTAATGTAGGTGACAGCCGTGTGTATCGGATTCGCGGCGGCTCGATGGAACAGTTGAGTCATGACCATGCAGCCATGTCCACAGAGGCAGGTAAAACCAAACTGACCGCTTTTATCGGTCAGTCCGCCCCTATCCCCCCCTATAACCGCCGTCTAAAAACCAAAAAAGGCGATGTGTTTCTCATCTGTTCGGATGGCTTATGGGGTATTCTCGAAGAAAAGGAAATACTCAAAGTCGTGCGGCGTTATCCGGCAGAACAGGCAGTTCGGATTTTGCTGCAAATGGTGTATGAACGCGGCGCACGGGACAATATCACTATCATTGTTGTCCGTATGGGGACACACGTGCAGGGCAGGAGTCTGCTCCCCGGCATTTTAATTGCCCTTATTGCGATTGTCGCGCTGGCGCTGGGTGCGTTTTTACTGACAGGGAATCAGAAAGAGGATGCCCCAACTGCTACCGTTGAACCGGAAAATACAGGTGCAGCAGGATTCACGATTGTCACGCTGTCACCAACGGCCACTGAAACGGCTACCATCACCCCTACGCCCAATGTGCGCCAGACAAGAACCGCCAATGCGCTGGCAACGGGCAATGCAGAATCAACGGCGGCGGCGGAAACGGCGGCGGCCAATGCGGAAGGGACTGCCGATGCCCGCGCTACCAATCAGGCAGAAGCCACCCAAAGCGCGATTCAAGCGGCTACTGTGTTTTCGGTTCGCACCCAAACAGCGATAGCGGCGGCCACCTATTTTCCCGCTACTGAAACCCAGTCGGCGATTCTGGCGGCTACAGTAGTGGAGGTAGCCACCGAACAGGAGGCAACACAAATCGCTATTCAGGTTGCCAGCCAGTCCCCGACTCCCACGCTCAACCCGACGCTGATGACC
>CAZKZS010000466.1:0-3525 GCA_964557285.1 uncultured Anaerolineae bacterium
CTTTGGGAGATAGTTTAATCGGCAGAACGACGGACTCTGGATTCGTTAGTCCTGGTTCGAGTCCAGGTCTCCCAGCTAAAAAAACCCGCCTTAAGGTGGGTTTTTTGTTTTCCCCTACGCACAGCCTATGCTTACTCCACGCTGCGATGGTTTCAGGAACGGTTTATCCTCAAAAGGGACTATATAAGCAGTAGAAATACAGGAGGCTACATGAAACGATGGTTTTTGATTCTGGCGCTGATTCTGACTCTGGTCAGCGCGATTCCCGCCTTTGCTCAGGATGGCGAAGTAGAAATTATCGGCGGCGAAGAAAACCCGGATGCCATGCGTGAACTGCTGGGTTATATTGCTGCTCCTGGTATGACCGATGGTGAGGTTAAAATTTACGTGGGCAGCCTGCCCGAAGGAGAAACCCAAAATCTCCCCCTCCCCGACGGTACAGCGATTACAGGCAGCATCCAGTCCCAGTATGGAACGCCGCCAGATGATGGTGTGCTGTATACGCAGATTTTTTTCGGCAGCGACCTTTCCCCTCAGGAGCTTATCACTTTTTATAAGGAAGCCATGACAGCACAAAACTGGATTGAAGTGCTGGGCAGTCCGGGATATGGATTTGTCTCTCACCTCACGATGAGTCAGCAGTTTTGCCAGGAGGAAGGGGATAACCTTTTCATGAATGTCACGGCGGTAGAAGATACAGACGGTCGCTCCCGCGTCAACATTCAATATACCTGGGGCAACAGTTTTGAATGTGCCACCAGCGTTGGGGAAACAGGCGGTATTTACATGCTTATCCCCGCGCTGGAAACACCGGAAGGGGTTGTGATTGCGACCAGTCACAACGACCCTCCTTTGCAGGGCGGCGGTGGTGGCGGCGGAAGCAATTTCGCCAGCGTAACGGCCTTTTTGCGTTCAGAACTGTCGGCTGAGCAAATTGTGGCGCTTTATAATCCACAGTTGGAAGCGCAAAACTGGACTCCGGTAGAAACCCTGTCCATTGAAAGCATGACTGTCAGCACATGGACATTCACCGATAAGGAAGGGGATTTGTTTGGCGGGATGCTGTCCATCAAACGCAGCCCAGTCGGTGAAAATTTGTATTATGCGGAACTGGTAATTCAGCGTAAGCCGAAGTGAAACCACCAGACAGCTAACGGTGTACACATAGCAAAAGGAGATCCCTATGAAATTCACATTCACTCTCATGCTGGCGCTCATTCTGATGGTGAGCGCGATTCCCGCCTTCGCTCAGGGGGGCGGTGTGGAAATTATCGGCGGCGAAGATGACCCCGAAGCCGTGCGCGAACTGCTCACCTATATTGCCGCGCCCTATGCACCTGCCGGTCCGGTGACGGTGTACGTCGGCAGCCTGCCCGAAGAAGTCCCGTTTGAACTGCCTCTGCCGGAAAATACCCGCATTGTGGGCAGTGTCATGTCTCAAAGCGGCGGTCCGGCTTACAGCCAGGTCTATCTTGCCAGTGACCTGCCCGCCGAAGAATTGATGACCTTCTTCAGCGAAAATCTGCCTGCCGATGCGTGGGAACAGGTCAACCTGAACTCGGGCGGCCCGCGTGGATTTAATGCGCCTGTGACCGCCAATGCTCAATTCTGCTATCAGGAAGATGAAGCTTTCCTGGATATGACTGCGTTTACCGAAGAAGACGGCGAAACCCGCGTCTTTGGCTACGTCAGTCTGGAAGATGCCTTTTATCCCTGCAACAGCGAACCCGGCCAGATGCCTTCCGACGACCCGTATATGCAGCTTCCGAATCTGGAAACCCCCGAAGGGGTTGAAATTGCCAACAATTACGGTGGCGGCGGCGGTGGCGGCGGTGGTTATGGCTTCCGCACGGCCAGCACCTCCACCTTCCTGCGTTCAGAGTTCAACGCGGGCGAAATCCTGGAACTGTACAACGCGCAGTTGGTGGAACAGGGCTGGACTCAGGTCGGCAGCACTGCTGGCGAGTCTGTCGCGGGCAGCAACTGGACTCTGGTTGATGAAAATGGCAGAACCTGGGGCGGCATTTTCTCCATTCAGGCCAGTCCCACCGAAGCGAACCTCTATTACGCGGAAATCGTCATCATCGAAGCGCCAGAGGGATAACTTCCCGCCCTTAATCACAGAATTTTAGTGAGGTTTGTTAATGGTTAGACTCGCATGTTTCGCGTATCATCATCGGACTTGCGAGTTGAGCATGGGCGGTAATTGTTTAATCGATTATCTGCCCATGCTTTTTCTCCAGGGGATGAACATCCTATGCTTACTGATCTCAAACGCGAAAACGTCAACCTCCACAGCCTGCTGGTCATTCATCAGGGTCAGACAGTTCTGGAAACCTATTTTTACCCCTATCGGCCGGACTCACTGCATGACATTCGCTCGGCTGCTAAAAGTATCCTCTCGATTCTCATGGGAATCGCGCTGGATGAAGGGCGGCTTCAAAGTATCGACCAGCCCGTTCTCGAATTTTTCCCCGGCCGCACCTTTGCCCATGTGGATGCCCGCAAACAGGCAATGACTCTGCGCCATCTGCTTCGTATGTCCTCCGGTCTTGAATGGTCAGATGCAGACGTGGGGAAAATGATGCAAAGCCCGGACTGGATTCAGTTTGTGCTGGATGGAGTCATGGTGGCCGAACCGGGAAGGGTATTTAATTACAGTACCACCAACACCCATTTGCTGTCCGCCATTTTGCAGCAGGCCACAGGTATGACGGCGCTTGAGTATGCCCGTCAAAAACTGTTTGACCCGTTGGGAATCGGGATGGTGCGCTGGCAAACCGACCCGCAGGGCATCAACATGGGCGGCATGGGGCTGTGGATGACTACCCGTGACATGGGGCGGATCGGGCAAATGATGCTTCGACGCGGGCAGCAAATGGTATCGGAGGGCTGGGTCAAAGAATCGACCACACCGCCCAACGGGGAATATGCTTATCTGTGGTGGTCGGAGGCAGAGATGTTTTATGCTTCCGGCTACGGTGGGCAGATGATTTACATCCTTCCTCAGCGAGAAATGGTCGTGGTTTTGACCGCCGGACTTTTGGACGCACCAGCAACGGCTCTTACCCTGTTAAAAAACGTCATCCTTCCGGCGGTGGACTCCCATGAAACGCTGCCCCTCATTTATCGGCCTACCCCCCAATATTTCCCGATTCCCGACACCGCCGAACAGATTTCCGGTCAAACCTATGCGCTGGAAACCAATGGACTGGACTGGAAAGCCTTCCGGTTTGAGGAACAGGCGACCCTGGTAACAGTAACGTTTGGTGCGGATACGGTCACACTGCCTATCGGGTTGGATGGGCTGATGCGGGTGTCCGTGGTGGAACGGCTGGGGATGATTTCCGACCATGATCCAATCGGGCTGGTGGGTCAGTGGGTTGATGACAGCACGTTGGAACTGCGGCTGTATATCATCAATAACCCGGAAAACTGGCGATTTCGGCTGTATTTTGAGGGGCAAGCCGTCCGTATTGTTATGGCCGACCTGATAACCGGAGATCAGCAAACCTTTTCAGGACA
>CAZKZS010000467.1:0-3514 GCA_964557285.1 uncultured Anaerolineae bacterium
ACTACATCTCCCAAAAATAAATATATGTTCCCTCGGAGCAAATAGGTTTCGCTTCTATGAGGATTTATTTTTAATGCTTTGGTACAGTCCTTAATAGCAAATTCAAGTTTCTGTGAAAGCACGTATACTTTAGCACGTTGAATTAATAATTGGTCACTTCGAGGATTTTCCCTTATATCACTTGATAACCCAACTATATATTGACGATAACTTTGAACTCCTTTTTTATGCTGATAATCTTCAATCTGTTTATAAGTTGATATCATGTCCATACGGCAATACCATAAATTAGAACTTATTTAACTTAATCATATTATTTTCATGAAAACAATATATAAAACTTTTATCGAGTTATTTTAACAAAAAATTCATGAGTATATTACTAAATATAATTAATATATATTATAAATTAAGATAATAACTTATGATAAGCTGTAGAATACACAAGCGTATTTAGTTTACTTAAAATCGTCCTGTGCCAGGTCATCAGAGAGAGGTTTGTAATTTTCATCCTGCGGCGGGGGTTGGATTTTTTTGCTTTTGGGCTGGTCAGATTCAATATAAATCGAACGGCTGGGGAAGGCGATACGCACCCCCATCTCCTGCATAATGTCCATCATGTCCAGAAAAATCTGTTCCTGTTCCAGATGAAACTCTGTCCAGTCCGGCAGCAGGATATAACACCGGATGAGAATCTCAAGGGCGTTGTCGCCAAATTTCTTAAAAATCACGACCACCGACTCGGCATCCACTTTTTCACGGCTTTTTAACATCTCCCGCAGCCGGTGCAGCAGAGTCCGCATAGCGTCGCTGCTGGTTTCATAGTTCACGCCAATGATGACATTCATCTGGCGTTTGCTCAGCCGCGACCAGTTGGTGATGGGAGTGGCAGCAAGTTTGCTGTTAGGGACGGTGACTAAAGCCTGGTCAATCTGGCGGATACGGGTCGAACGCAGCCCGACTTTTTCTACCGTTCCGGTAGCTGATTCATTCACAATGTATTCGCCTTCGACAAAAGGGCTGTCCCCCACAATGGTCGAAAAACCAAACAGATTCGCCAGGGTATCCTGTGCAGCCAGCGCCACCGCCAGCCCACCAACGCCTAAACCCGCAATCAGCCCGTTGACGTTGTATCCCCATTCTTCGATGATAATCACCAGTGTCAGGGCAATCAGCAGAAAGCGCAGACCCGTTCGCAAAAACGGCAAAATGGGTTCTTCGACCCGTAAACTGGTCACGCGGCGCAGGGAAAGCGGCGTCTGGGTAATCCGGCTGCCCACCCGATAGATAATTAAAAACACCGCGATAATCACCAGGGTGCTGGCAACATGGTTAATAAAAACGCCGACCGTCTGCTTGAGGTTAATCAACTGGACGCTGGCCGCCAGAATCACCGCCACCATTAGATAGCGCATGGGAGCATCCAGTACCGAAATAATCACATCATCCCATTGATTCTGGGTACGAGCAGATAAACGGCGCAACCAGCCAACAAGCAGGGGTTGGAAAATCTGGCGAATCAGCCAGGCCGCCATGATCACCCCAATTACAATCAGAGTATCCTGTTCTATAGGGGAAAGGGATTGCCAGCGTTCCGTCAGATTGTCGACCAGTTTGCCCATGAAAAAAATCAGCTATAATGAAACCAACATCGCGTGATTTTGTCCAATGACTTCAAAAAAAGCAACCCAAAATCAATGGAAATGGTTTTTCGGCCTGCTGCTGGTGGGGGTTATCTCCGGCGCGGTTGTCTGGGTGCTGCGGTTTGGCCTGCCTTCTCAGGAGGAGGAATCGCTGCCCCCACTGGCTGCGCCGCCCGTCACCCATTCCCCGCAGCCAACCAGCGAAGTAGATGGGGCAGCATTGTACCCGCAAATTTTTGTCGCAGCGGCAGGTGTCAATGAGGCCATCATTGAATCCACTTTAGAAGAAGATGGCTGGCGGGTAAGTCATCTGGAAAATCGAGTCGGCCATTTGCAGGGGACAAGCTGGCTTGGCAAACCCGGGAATATCGTCCTGGCGGGGCATGTCGAACTGCGTGACGGCACGCCGGGCGTTTTTTCCCGTATTGACGAACTGAAACCGGGGGATATTGTCACTCTTTCCGAAAAGGGTACCTCTTACGATTACCGGGTCACAGAGGTCAAAATAGTGGAAGCGGACGATATGAGCGTGGTTTATCCTACGCCTGTCGAACGAGTCACGCTGATTACCTGCACAGGCTATGATTTTCTGACCAATACCTACGACCAGCGTATTGTTGTGGTGGCGGAACGTTAGCGGCGGGTAAACACCCGGGTAACACCATCGGTAGACAGCACAAAGTTAAACAAACTGCCGGACTGGTATTCAAAAAAAATTGTGTGATTCTGGAAAACAAACTGCCGCGTTTCCGGGTTTTCCAGCGCATAGGTTTTGCCTTCGTAACGTACCCGCAGCCCACGACTCGTTTCCTCAATTACGATTTCTGTGCCATCCTCCGTCCGGAATGTTCCTGTGAACAGACTCAGACTTTCCGGCTGATTTTTTTCGGGCGGCTGCCAGCCCATAAAATGCCGGACTGCAATCTCCATTAGGCCCTCCAAACCGGATGTAGGTTCGGGGGAAAGAATCAAAATCCCTTTTTGGTACAGGGGAATCATCGTTATCTGAGCGCGGTATGCTCCCATATCGTAGGCGGTTGCCAGACGATCCTGATTTGGGTCGCGCACGTCCAGCCCGATATTTTTCCGCACAAACCAGCCATAACCGTATTCTTCATTCACACGGCGGCGCGTGGGAATAGTCGGGGACTGCATTTTGCGAATCGTGTCCGGCTGAACCAACTGCACCGCGTCCCAGCGTCCGTTTTGTAAAAACATCCCCAGCCAGTGCGCCATATCCTGTATCGTGGTGAATATCTGCCCGTCCTGAATGTGCGTGCTATCCATATGGAGTGGGTAAAAAATGGACTGGCTGAGAATCTGGTCAAAGGGCTGCTGAGTCATCTGGCGAGTGAGGTCAACCAGCATCCCGTAACAGCGTGTGCAGTAGGAAAAGCCGAATACGCTGCTTTTTTCCGTCGCTTCTCCTACTGGAATCCAATCTACCGGATTCAAAATCGCGCTGCCTAACCCTGCTGTGTGGTTGAGCAGTTGATGAGTCGTAAGCTCAACCTGCACGTCCGGTAAAAAACGGCTCAGGGGGAGGGTGACATCCAGCAGGCCGCGTTCTTGCAGCATCAACACGGCGGTGCTGATAAATGTGTCGGCCAGGCGGCCAATAGGGTATTCCGCTTCAAGGTCGGGCGGGGTTTCCCCTAAACTTTCCAGATACACCACCTCCCCTTTTTCCATCATCAATACCATCACCCCGTTGATGCCCCTGTCACGCAGGGCGGCCTCAAATTCACGTTCAAAGGCACGCGGGCGGAAGGTTGTTTCCTGCGCCTTTACAGGCAGCATCAGACTTAGAAAAATGAGGAGGAGAGTAAAAAAAGCAGGTTTCATGAGTGTTCCTTTCAGGGGAAAGTGTA
>CAZKZS010000468.1:0-3499 GCA_964557285.1 uncultured Anaerolineae bacterium
AAAATGGGGTGGGCAGCCCATCAGGATGTGACCGCCCACCACAATATGGAAGCTATTGCCACCCAATACTATCAGCTTTACCAGAGGATGTTAACTTAAGGGCTGCGATTCCTGTTCAGGCCGGGGTTCGGGACGAAGTTCATACACAAACGCGCCGACTACCCGTTCACCTTTTGCCAGGCTGACCATTGCTTCGCCTTTATAATCTCGTTTGAAGGCGGGCGCACTTCCCAGACGCGCACGTTTGGCTTTGCCTTTGTCAGTCAGCGCCACAATTTCACTTTCTTCCCCGTGAACCAGCGCCGCCGCCAGCCCCTGATTGTTACCGGGGGGCAGTTTCATGGTGCGAACTCCACTTCCGGCACGTCCCTGAGTTGGATATTCGCTGATGCTGGTACGTTTGCCAATCCCTTCATCCGTTACGACCCAAACAAAGGCATCCGGCTGCACGATGCCCGCCCCCACAACCCAATCGTCCTTTTCGGCCAGCTTAATGCCCCGCACCCCCCCCGCCGACAAACCGGACGGACGCACATCTTCGGTATTAAATTGAATCGCCTGTGCCTGCCGTGTAACCAGCACCACATGGTCGTTATCCACTGTCAGAAATACCCAGCCCACTTTATCGCCCTGCTCCACGTCGTACACTTTGAAGGACTTGGCACGCATCCCTGGAATATCTTCAACTTTCAACCGTTTGACTTCGCCCAGTTCGGTGACAAAGAAAAAGTAGCCGTTTTCCAGATACGATGGCAGGCTGATGACCTGAACGACTTTTTCATCGGCAGTCAGGTCGCACAACTGCCAGTAAGGGATTCCGTCCTCAATATCGTTGGTTTTGGGAATCTGGGAGGTGAGAAGGGTGGCACAGTTCCCCTGTGCGGTAATCAGATACAAAATGTCGGAAGGGTTACTTTGCAGCACCCGCATAGGAGGTTCTTTCTGGCTGGCGCTGGCTTTGGGCGCGTCGCCATTGTGCGGGCGGCTGATTTTGCCGGAAGTCGTCAGGGTAATCCAGGTATTTTCCTGTTCGCCAATCAAATCCCCTTTGGTGACATCCGTTGCTTCCCCACGAATGATAATCGTGCGGCGTTCGTCAGCATAGGTATCCCGAATCAGATTGGTTTCCCGGGCAACTTCCATCCGCATGAGTTTGTCACTGCTCAGCAGCATCGTCAGGTCTTTAATTAGCTGTCGTTTTTCCTTCAGTTCGTCGGCTATTTTGCGGCGTTCCAGCGCGGCCAGCCGCCGAAGCTGCATATCCAGAATCGCGCTGGCCTGAATTTCCGACAGTTTAAAGTGGCTCATCAGGTTTTCGCGGGCGGTTTCGGTGGTGCGCGAACGGTGAATCGTGTCGATAACCGCGTCAATATTATCCAGCGCGGTCATCAACCCTTCTAAAATGTGAGCGCGTTCTTTCGCCCGTGCCAGATCATACTCACTGCGGCGGCGAATGACTTCCAGACGGTGTTCGATAAAAACTTTAAGAAGCTGTTTCAGGCTCAGAGTACGCGGTTCACCATCCACCAGCGCAATCATGATGATGCCAAACGTCGATTGCAGAGGGGTGTGTTTGAATAAATCACTCAGCACATGGGCGGGGTCGGCCTGCCGCCCCATTTCGACCACCAGCCGCAGCCCCTGCCGGTCTGATTCGTCGCGCAGGTCGACCAGCCCTTCAATTTTGCCTTCCTGAGCAACGGTAACAATACGTTCTATCAAAGAGGTTTTGTTGGTCTGGAAAGGAATTTCGGTAATCACAATACGCGAACGCCCGCGACCTAAATCTTCAATATGTGCTTTGGCGCGGACGGTAATTTTGCCACGTCCTGCTGCATAGGCCGCCACCAGCCCGTCATTTTCGCCTTCGCCCGTGTAGATGATGCCCGCCGTTGGAAAGTCCGGCCCCTTGATAAAGCGCATCAAGTCACCGACGGTAATCTGATCCAGATGTTCCCAGTTTTCCAGCATATAAATAATGGCGTCGCAGACTTCGCCCAGGTTATGCGGCGGCACGCTGGTACTCATGCCCACCGCGATACCGGACGCCCCATTGACCAGCAGATTCGGCACACTGGCGGGCATTACACTGGGTTCGGTCAAAGAACCATCAAAATTTTCAACAAAATCAACCGTGTTTTTTTGAATATCGGCCAGCAGTTCTTCGCCAAAAGCCGCCATCCGTGCTTCGGTGTAACGCATGGCCGCCGCCGCGTCCCCGTCGATGCTGCCGAAGTTGCCCTGCCCATCCACCAGTTCGTAGCGCATGGAAAAATCCTGCGCCATTCGCACCATTGCATCGTAGACGGAAGCATCGCCGTGCGGGTGATATTTTCCCAGCACTTCCCCCACAATACGGGCGCTCTTTTTATAAGGGGAATCCTGACGTAGCCCCATATCATACATGGCATACAAAATGCGGCGGTGGACAGGTTTAAGGCCATCCCGTGCATCCGGCAACGCACGTGAAACAATCACGCTCATTGCATAACTGAGATACGCCTCGCGCATTTCTTCATCAATATTGGTCTGTCGGATAGAGTCCATTTTGTCTTCTCAGGAGATTAGAACATACGTTCAATTATACCAGTTTCAAGGGAAACTACCAATGGATAGATTAGCACACTTGCGGACAGGCAGCAGTTATTTCGGTTTTTCACGGGTTTTTGCCAGTGGAAACAGCTTACGGGCAGCATCCACCAGATGCCAGGGTTTTGCCATCCAGACACATTGGTACTTATCCAAAAACGCCTGTTCTGGACGGCCATAGGCGGAAGTCAGTACAATGATTCCAGAACAGCCCAAATCTCGTATTTTACGCGCGACCCCGATGCCATCAATTTCTCCAGGCACACGAATATCCAGAATAAAAAGATCGATGTCCTGTTGGTGCTGCTCAATATACGCGATAGCCTGGTCGCTGTCCTCAAACTGAGTCACTTTCAGGGTCGGGTCAGCCGCCAGCAGCGCGACTTTTAACACTTCCCGTAGTGGCTGATGATCCTCCAAGTGTAAGAATTCCATTTCATGTTCCTTTGTATTCAGTATAAAGGATTCACTTAGTCGTGAAAAAACTGTGAAATTATTCCGGTAATCAGAATGAAGACCTTAATTCTTTTTATAATAATTAGTGACCATTATAAGGGAAATTTGTTGCAGGCGCTTGGTCGACGTTTATATCCGGGAATTAGCACCCGAGTCACTGTCCCGTTTCTGCTGGCGACCGTGGTTGTCGCCGGAATCGGGGTGTTTATTGTAACACGTCTGGTTGCCGGAAGTATTCAGGAACGACTGAACAATCAACTGGTGGACAGCGCCAAAGCCGCCACCAACACCGTTGTCGAGATTGAGCGCCAGCACATCAGCATTTTACGCGCAATGGTCTTTACAGAGGGCATTGACCTTGCCATTCAGGAACGGGATGTTGAACGGATTGACCGCCTGCTGCGTCCGGTAGCCGTCAATTCGGCAGTGGATGATGTGATTGTTTTTGATTCAC
>CAZKZS010000469.1:0-3482 GCA_964557285.1 uncultured Anaerolineae bacterium
GCGAAAACGGCACCAGCGCTGACCGTCAGGTGGCGATTTATAACAAAGCCATTGCGGAAGGCACGTCCCATGAGCAGGCACTTCGCGCGGTGGTCGATAATCTGATTGCGGAAACGGGCAAAGGCTGGGAGTGACGCGACGCAGAGGGGGAATCATTCTGCTGGCGGCAGCGTTCATCCTGATGGGAATCGCTGCCGCCCTGTTCTGGCAGGTTGACCCCGAACCGGCCGTCCCCGATGGCACACCCTGGAATTTTTATCTGGTGGGGCTGGCCGCGCTGGTCGGCGGGATTCTGCTGCTGACGGCTGTTCCCCTTCAACTGGAAAAACCGCCTTTTTTGCTGCTGCTGATTCTGCTGCTGGCGCTGGTGATCCGGTTGTACCGTTTCCCTGATGCCCCTTACGGCGTGTGGGGAGATGAAGCGGAAGCGGGTTTAAACGCCCGCCAGATGCTGCATGACAGCAGCTTTCGCCCCATTTACAACGGCTCACTGCACATGACCTATATCCAGATGTGGCTCTACGCGGGGCTGCTGTCCGTTTTTGGCGAAACGAGCGTGCTGGCGCTGCGAGTTTTAAGTGTCACCTTTGGGGTTTTGACCGTTTTTTTAGGTTATCTGGTCGGCAAACAGATTCACAGCGCTCCGTTTGGCCTGTGGATGGCTTTTTTTCTGGCGGTAATGCGCTGGTCAATCACCTTCAGCCGACTGGCTATTACGGGCATTGAAACCCCTTTTTTTGCCCTGCTGACTCTTTATTTTCTGCTGCGGCTGAAACAAAAATCCGATTTTTTTAACGCGGCGCTGCTGGGATTCAGCGTGGGCGGCGGGCTGCTGTTTTATATGGCCTACCGCCTGATGGTTCTGGGGCTGTTTGGTGTAGCGATTTTACACTGGCGGCAAAAGGTACTGCCCCATTTTGTGGCGGCGGGCGGGGTCGCGCTGCTGGTCATTTTCCCCATGCTCATTTTTGCCAATACCAACCCGGACGTGTTTTTGCGGCGGCAGCGCGATACCTATATTGGGAATCTTGTGCCAGAAATGTATCCGACCCTGGAAAAAGCCATCTATGAAAACACCCAGACCTACTTAAAAATGTTCCACCTACGGGGAGATGGCTGGTCGCTGTACAACTATCGCAACGTCCCCATGCTTGATCCGGTTATGGGCATTTTGATGCTGGTCGGGCTGGTGTTTGCCCTGATTCGTATCCGACAGATAGAGAACCAATTTTTTTTAATCATGCTCATTACGGGGCTGGCGGCAGGAGCGCTCACGATAGACAAAGCCCATTCCGGCCGCACAATTGGAGTCCTGCCTGCGGTGGCCTACCTGTGTGTATTGGGGCTGTTTGGCATCCAGGAAACCATCGCGCGTTTGTATCGCCCCTTGCCCAGTACCTTTCCTCTGGCTGGCGGCCTTGTGATAGGTGCGGCTGCCCTGATTTTTAATTTTAATGCGTATTACAACGGCTACGCGCATAACTACGAAGGCTGGATTCTTTCCGCCCGCAACCGGATCATTGCCGATGAACTGCTGCGTTATCCGAGTGATAAATATCGGCTGATTATTTCCAATTCGACCTTTTCCCACAATCCCATGTATTTCATTGAACCTGACCTGTTTCCACATCTGGAAGGGGTTGAAATTTCGACTCTGTTTCCCCTGTACACAGACAGTCAGAAGCCGATTTATATCGTGCTGGGCCGAAAAGACCTCTGGGCAGTAGATTACGTACAAACTCTCTATCCCAATGCCCGTATCACTGTGCCGAACCTGAACCGATTTCAATTAGAAGGCAGGATACCGGACATCCCCTTCATGTTTGGCGTGGAACTGCGGCCAGAGGACATCCGGGGGTTGCAGGGGCTGGATGAACAGGGCAAAGGCATCCTGTACGTGCGGCAGGCCGGAGAATACCGTTTTTTCCTTTTCTCCGGCACAACGGCGGTGCTGGATGGTGTTCCGATAGAGACCCAGGAATACACGGTCTGGCTGAACAGTGGGCCGCATACGCTGGAAACCAACCAGCCCTTGCAGTGGCAGCCGCCGGGAACGGGTAACTTTTATCCCATTCCCGACCATGCCCTTTATCACGCGCCCGTTGGAAAATTGGGGTTACGGGGATATTTTTATCCGAATGATGAGTGGGCGGGCGACCCCGTTCTGGATCGGGTTGACCCCACGCCCTACGTGTATTTTCACGAGATTCCTCTGGAACGCCCTTATACGGCCAGATGGGTCGGCTGTTTGCAGGTGGCAGAGGCTGGCGAGTACGAAATTGCGCTGCAAACAATCGGTTACGCGGAAGTGGACATCAACGGGGAGTCTTTGCTGGCCGCCGATACACATGACGGGCAAATTAGCGCGATTCTCATACTGCCCTCAGGCCAGATACCGATTGAAATTCGCTACCTTGATAATCAGGATTATTCCAGCCTTTACGTACAGTGGCGGCCACTGACCCAGGGTGATTTAACACCCATTTCACCTGCCCTGCTCTCCCCCGATGTAAAAAACTGCCCGTAGGGGCGATTCCCGCCCATTTTGCCCTCACCCCAAACCCCTCCGCTTGCGCGACGCAAGCGGGGCGAGGGGCTTACATGGGTAGCTTAACACCTGCCCCTACCCGCCCTGCTCTCCCGATGTAGAAAATTGTTCGTAGGGGCGGGTATCGGGCTACCGCCCTTGTCCCCGCCCATTTCCCCTCACCCCAAACCCCTCCGCTTGCGCGACGCAAGCGGGGCGAGGGACTTTTGCGGGCAGGTAGCGCTCACGCTGTTCGCTTGTCCCTGCCCCTCCTATTTATGGTTTGCGGTATACTTCTGTAAACCCAAAAGGAATCCTCACATGGCACAGCGCACCCCCTGGCAGTCCCTGACCTGGCAGCAGCAGACTCGAGTCCTTCTGTTCTGGCTCGTCGTGATCGCTCTCGTCATGGGCATCACCTCTTCCATTGAAAATGGACGCTTCCAATGGCGCAGTCTGGGCGGCAATCTGGCAAGTGAACTCATAGGCGGCGTGCTGACCTTTTTTGTGTTCCAATACGTGCTGGATAAACGCGACGAAGATGCCTTCAGAACCCGCCTCATCCGTGAAATGGGCAGCCGCGACAATAGCATCGCCTTACATGCTGTTGAAGAACTCAGAGCGCATGGCTGGCTTACCGACGGCTCACTCCAAAAAGCAGAGTTATCTTGGGCGAACCTGCAACAGGCATACTTAAGATTGGCGAACCTGCAACAGGCAAATTTATGGGGGGCGAACCTGCAAGGGGCATCCTTATCGGGGGCGAACCTGCAACAGGCAAATTTATTCATGACTGACTTGCAACAGGCATACTTAGGTGGTGCCAATATGCAACAGGCAAACTTATTGGTAGCGAGCCTACAACAGGCAAAGTTATCTGAGGTGAACCTGCAACAGGCAAACTTATCTGGAGTGGACCTGCAACAAGCAGATTTATCTAGGGCGAACCTGCAAC
>CAZKZS010000470.1:0-3477 GCA_964557285.1 uncultured Anaerolineae bacterium
GGTCGCGTTTGGCTCGTGAGCTACAGAAGGCTGTCTCCCCGGCCTGGCAAACCTTTGGACGACGAAGGAAATTTTTGATACGGTGTACGAAAGTGTGTCTACAGTGAATCCGCTTCGTGTCCGCCCACAGTTTACCTGGCAGACCTCCGAAGGGGAACTCCATTTGCCGGAATTTTACCCGCAACTTAAAACGCTGGATCAGGTGGTCAAGGTTGATTATTTCATTCCCGGCTGTCCCCCCGAATCGCATCAGATTGCGGCGGTGATTGACCATGTGATTCAGGTGCTTCAGGGAAACGCGGAACTGCCACCTGCGGGTTCTGTGTTAGGGGCAAATGGCACAACGGTTTGTGATGAGTGCCGCCGCATACGAAATGTCAAAAAAATCAAACAGTTTGTCAGAATCCAGGAGATTGCTCCAGCGCACCCGACTCTCTGCCTGTTAGAGCAGGGGATTCCCTGCAATGGGCCGGCCACGCGGAACGGCTGCGGGGCGTTATGCCCCGATGTAGGCGCTCAGTGTATCGGCTGTTATGGCCCCGCAGAGGGTGTGCTGGATTATGGGGCGCGGCTGATTACCGCCTTTGCGTCCGTTATTGACAGCAACGACCCCGCCGAAATTGAGCAGATTCTGGATGGGCTGCCCGATCCAGCAGGGCAGGTTTACCGCTTTGGTCTGGCAAAATCGCTGCTCGGAAAAGCGCGGAAGGAGGCATAACATGGAGCGTATTACCATTGACCCCATCACCCGTTTAGAAGGGCATGGCAAAATCGAGATTTTTCTGGATGAAGAAGGCAACGTTGCCAACACCTACTTTCAGATTCCAGAACTGCGCGGTTTTGAACGCTTCTGCGTAGGGCGGCCTGTGGAGGAAATGCCCCTCCTGACCGGACGTATCTGCGGCGTTTGTCCGGAAGCGCATCATATGGCGGCGGCCAAAGCAGCCGACGCGGTTTATCATGTTGACCCACCGCCCGCCGCGAAAAAACTGCGGGAACTGCTCTACAGCGCCTTTTACGTGACCGACCATACCACCCATTTTTATGCGCTGGGCGGCCCCGATTTTGTGATGGGGCCGGACGCGCCCGTCGCGGAGCGTAACATCCTGGGGGTGATTCACAAGGTCGGGCTGGAAATTGGCAGTCAGGTCATTCAGGCACGGAAATATGGACACACCGTGATTGAAATGATTGGCGGGCGCAAAGTGCATCCCTGCACTTCGATTCCGGGTGGTTTGACCAAAGGCATTACTGAAGAACAGCGCCGCGACATTGAGCAGATGGGACACTGGGCAGTTAATTTTGCTCAGTTCAGCCTCCACCTGTTTGATGAGATTGTCTTAAAAAATCCGGCTTACGTTGACCTCATCATGGGAGAGACGTACTGCCATCGTACCTATTATATGGGCATGGTGGATGAGCAGAATCGCGTCAATTTTTACGACGGCAAAATCAGCGTTGTTGCCCCCGACGGCACGCCGTTAGGAAAATATGCGCCGCATGAATACACCGAATGGATTGGGGAGCATGTTGAACCCTGGACATACCTCAAATTCCCCTACCTGAAAAAAGTTGGGTGGAAGGGATTTGTGGACGGCAAAGACTCGGGCATTTATTGTGCGACTCCGCTGTCCCGTCTGAACGCTGCACATGGCATGGCAACTCCCTGCGCTCAGGCAGAATATGAACGGTTTTACGCGACGCTTGACCCGGAAGCCGGCAAAGTGGTGCATCACCGTCTGGCGACGCACTGGGCGCGGCTGGTCGAACTGCTATATGCGGCTGAACGATGGGTCGAACTTGCCACCGACCCCGAAATTACTTCAGAGGTCATCCATACGATTCCGCGTGAAAAACCCACGGAAGGGGTAGGCTGTGTGGAAGCCCCACGCGGCACACTCACGCACCACTACCGGACAGACGAACGGGGCATTTTGACCCATGTAAATTTAATTGTTGGCACGACTAACAACTATGCCCCTATCAGTATGTCCATTAAAAAGGCAGCACAAAGTTTGATTCATAAAGGGGTCGTGGTGACTGAAGGGATGCTCAACCGGATTGAAATGGCGTTCCGGGCTTACGATCCCTGTTTTGGCTGTGCAACCCATTCTCTGCCGGGGCAGATGCCTCTGGAAGTCATCATTCGGGATGCAGACGGACAGCCTGTAGAGGTGTTGAGGCAGTATTGTTGAGCAAAGTGCTGGTTCTGGGGTTGGGAAATCCTGTGCTGGGAGATGACAGCGTGGGCTGGCAGGTTGCCGCCCACCTGCCTCCTGAACTGGACTGTGAAATCGACTGTCTGGCAGTGGGCGGTTTGCGTCTGATGGAACGCATGATAGGGTATCAAAATGTCATTTTGATTGATGCCATGCTCACCGGAAAAAACCCTCCGGGGAGCATTAGCTGTTTCACCCTGGACGATTTGCCCGATTTCACTGCCGGACATCTTTCCAGCATCCATGATGCCTCTTTGCCCGCCGCGCTGAAACTTGGATCCAGCCTGGGAGCAGTGCTGCCGGAAAAAATGATCATCGTTGGCATTGAAGCCCAGTCCATATCTGAGTTCACCGAGTCGCTGACACCGCCTGTTGCCCGTGCTGTTCCCGAAGCCGCACGCCTTGTAACTGAAATACTCCATGAATGGATGAGGAAAGAATAATGATTTCGCCTGAACTGCTGCGCCGCTATCCCTTTTTCGGCCAGTTGAAAGAGCCTTATCTCAAAACAATTGCCATGTTCACCGAGGAGGAGCATATTGAAGAAGGGATGCTCCTCTTTGAGGACAACCAGCCAGCCAACTATCTCCATTTTCTGATAACTGGCAGTATTGAACTTCATTTTCGTGTGAAAGATAAAAATCATTTGCATACGCAAAAAGATTTTTACGTGGGGCAGATTAACCCGGGTGAGCCGTTTGGGATTTCTGCACTAATTCAGCCCTATTGTTACACCTCCACCGCTATCGCCAGTGAACCGTGTCACATTCTCAAAATCAAAGCCGATGAACTGCGAAGCCTGTGTGAGGAAAACGCGGAAGTCGCCGCCGTTTTGATGTTCCAGCTTGCCCGAACCGCCATGATGCGCCTCCATGATACCCGTATCCAGTTGATAGCATCTCAATCCTAACTAAAATGAGTCGTCAGGAGAAAAAATGCAAAACATTGATGTCCTTTTAGCACAGCATCCCTTTTTTAAGGGCTTAAGTGAGGATTATCTTAAGCTGATTGCTGGCTGTGCCACCAATCAGGTGTATGAAGCCGGACAATACCTGTTTCAGGAGGGCGAAGAAGCCACCCAGTTATTTATCGTCCGGCACGGCAAAATCGCCATTGAAGCGCGTATTCCCACCCAACGGGAAGTGATTATCTATACCCATGATGCCAATGATGTCGTGGGATGGGCATGGCTGTTCCCACCCTATCACTGGCATTTTAGTGGGCGGGCGGTGGAATTAACCCGGGTTACGGCGCTGGA
>CAZKZS010000471.1:0-3428 GCA_964557285.1 uncultured Anaerolineae bacterium
TCATGGGAATTTGTTCCAGCAAATGCCCGAACTGCGCCTGGCTAAAGGGGCGGCCAATCATACGGAGCTTCTTATAAAGATACTGATTTTGTTGACGATGACGACTCAAACTTTCAGAAATCAAGCCCTCGCGGGTGGTATCATGAAAGTCAATATAACCTTGTGCTGATTTATCTTCAAAGCGGCGGCGTTTGGCCCCTTCTTTGAGCAGCATCCGGGCTGTATCGAATAACAACCGCACGGGCGTACTATCTTTGCCGAAAGCAATTCCAACAGACAGGGATAGTTTATCCAGTTGAAAATGGGATACTAAATGATAAGCGACCTTAAAGGCACATTTAGCAGGCAGTAACATGAGGATATCATCTCCCCCTACTGTAATAATTTCTACGGGGCGTACTCCCTTATCATTAGGGCTTAATAAGCCTTCCAAGCCCTTAATGGTCTTATCAATTGCCTTTTTGATAGCTTCACTGCGTTTTCGGTAATCCTCTGGTGAACCTGCCTCGGCCATGTAGTCTCCGAAGCTGTCCCCATCAGCATACAGCAGCGCGATTTCCCCTTTTGAAAAACTTCCTAATTCCGTTAGATCTGCAACCGTTTTTTCGTCACCAAAGAAATCATGATTCCAATAGTTGCGTTCTTTGCCAAGTTCTAACTTTTTTTTGCAGATATGACATAGAGGAAATGATTCATTCCCCGGACGACCATCAAACCCGACGGCGGGGCGAGTTCCGCACGCCTGGCAGGGACGTGCAAAAGGCAGGCGTTCAAAAAATGGGATGATTTGCGGCGCACGTTTCGCCTCATTGAGTCGGGTTTCCAGGCGGCGTAACGCGGCTTGAAAACGGTTTTTATCCTTCAGGTCATTCTTATGACAAGATGTATAGGCAGTTGAAATGGTCACTACCCCTGTTTCACGCGGATATAGGGCTTCAATATCAGTTTGCAGGTGTTGAGCAATAGTTTCATCTGGCAGAATCGCCAGCAGATTACCCCCTCCTATATAAATACGGTTTTTTTGCTCAATGTGTTGATTATCTAAAAGTCTGGTCAGTTCTTCTTCGTTGAGCCATGACAACTGGCGGCTGCCACCCCGAATATCAGGCAGACGGTTCGATTCAAAAATGTAATCCTGGGTGCGGTTGGTGTCTGCTTTGAACAGACAAATACTTTCTGGCGAGGACAAATCGGAGTCTCTTTCTTTGCAGGGAAGAATAAGTATGTTAAGACTACTTCATTATAACTATTTGCGAATAAAGTGTCAATAATTTTTGGACGAGACGATCTAAAAGTTATTTAGTCGTAGAACTATCGCTATTTGTGTGCCACCTTTACCACCTTCAACGGGTCATCGTCGGCAGGCGACCAGTTCACCGGAATCGGAGTATAGGCATAGGCTTCTCCCAACAATTCCCGCGCGTACTCCTCCTCCGTAAAAATGACCGTTTTTCCCTGCGCGGTCATCTCCGCCACAAAAATCCGCAATTCCGATTTGGGAAACAAAAACAGGTTGTAAAGGTGAATATCAGGTCGTTTTTTCTGAATCAACTGATAATATACAAGCGGGCTGGCGGTACGCCATTCCCCAAATACCAGCGACTCCGGCGGCAGCGCTTCCAGAATCGCTTCGGAACGGTCACGCACACTCGTGTCCTGACTTAAATCCAACAGAGGGAAATTGATGATGAGCATCAGGGCGGGTAGACCCACGAGCAGCGCTGTCCTCAGCCGCGTATCAAACTGCCCCACCAACATGGTTAAACCCTGTGCCAGAGGCAGCGTCCACAATAAATACAGCGGCCCCAACATCATATTTTTATCCTCAGCACCGTAGGTCAGGTAAAAATAGGCATAGGGCAAAAACCAGATGAGCCACACCATCAACAGCCCATGATTTTGTCGATACAGCCCATATAAACCGCCCAAACCCAGTAAAAAACCAAAGCCGAGCCAGTTCCCGATAAACCAGCCGGACAATTCAGCAAATTGTTGAAAAGAAGGCAGTACCCCTTCTGCGAACATCAGCGAGTCAAACTGCTGCCCCGTAAGCATCCAACGGATTCCTTCGACTGTGCTTAAATCCTGCGCCTGAAACTGCCCCTGCCAATCATAATATCCCGCCATGTTCAGCGCCGGATTTTGCGCTGCCCGTATCGGAAAATACAGCAGGCTGAACAAAAAAATCAACACGGCCATCAGACCGGCGGAAAGCGACGCTCGCCAGGAAATACGGTGCAGCCAGAAGGCGGCCACCATCCCGGGTGCAAATAAAAGCGAGACAGGATGTGCCGCCGCCGCTATCCCGTAGGCTATCCCAATCAGTAGGGGCAGGAACAAGCGAACCTCATGAGTGATGTCCACCCGTGAACCCACAAAAGGGAGAAAGAGCAGCAGCCAGCCACACACCGCCAGCGTGAGCAGTTGCAGCGCGTACACCTCCGCAAATAATCCTGTCAGCCACACGTAATATGACCAGACAAAAATCAGCGCGGCGGACATGGCAACCCCCGCCGAATGGGTCAAACGGCACAAAATTTGATACACAAACGGCACGGTTAGCGCAAGGCACAGCGCGGAAAATAAATTTCCCTGCCAGCCAATATCTCCCAGGGGCAGTTGCAGAAAAAGGTGCAAAAGCAGCAGGTACAGGGGATAGCCCGGCGCGTGAACAAAACCCAGTGTTTTCGCCCCCGTCACAAACTCCGAACTATCCAGGGTGTAAATGGTTGGGACAAGGGTTCGCAGCAGCACCAGCAGGCATAAAATGAAAGGGACAAAAAAATACCGCAGTGAAGGCCACTGCGGTAGGGGAAATTTACCGACCACGCAGACCCGCGTTTTTGCCCAAGACTGTAATCAGCAGCCGATCATCCACGAGGCCACCGCCGCCGTTGTAGACATTCAACTGATAAATATCAACATCTTTGTCTTTGCCCAGATAATACAGAATAACACGCCAGCCCGTGCTTTTGTCCTGGGTACTCAGGGCCTGGCCGGGGATTTCGGTGGTTGGTTTGAGCTTGGAGGGGTCAATGCGGGCGACCTGTTCACAGCGAGTCTGGCTGCCACTCTGATAACACGCGCCCCATACTTCGATAATATCCTGCTTGGTCAGGAATACCTGAATCCCTGCATTGGAAATGTAGCGGTCTTTCACATTCGCCGGCAAATCCCCACCAAAATACTGTGCGACTGCCGTCCACTTAAATTTTCCATTGGGCAGGCCGAGCAAAACAAACAGCGTAGCAAAAATCAAAAATCCCAGCACAAGATAAGAAGTCCGACTCTTCCGCAGCATAACAACAATCCTTTCTGCTAACATTGCTCTAACTAATTTTATAACGAGATTATGAATTGCGAATGAGATTCACCACACTCTTGCTATGCGCTGTCCTGATTACAGCCGCCCATACCTTTCGTGGATT
>CAZKZS010000472.1:0-3416 GCA_964557285.1 uncultured Anaerolineae bacterium
AGCTGTATGGAAACATTGTATCACACGTGAATTATTGTTTCAATATCCTCTACGGATCGAAATAGAGTGAAGCCGCCTGCGATTTTCAGACATCCACACGATAGATTTGACCTTCAAATCATTTGCGGAGCAAATACAGGCCTTTATCACATCCATTTTTTTACCTTCATACCCTTAAAATCATACCCAACTTTTTGTTATTTCGCAACTCCCTCACCGTATGAAAAATAGGGGGGAGTTGCGACACGCTAAACATCGTTACAAAATCGCCGAAACTCGCAGCTAATACACTTATTTTCCTCTGCAACAGGGGGTGGCATATATTCGTTTAGACGAATATGTTGGACGTTTTGGAGGGTCTCAAAGACCGAGTTGCGAAGCGCCTCGTCTAAAGGCACAGATTCAAAGTGTCTTGCTTTTAAGAGATACACAAAACCACGATTCACAGGCCGTTCAAAGGCTTCTTCCACCAGCAACCCATAGGCAGCCAGTTGAATCAGATGATTATCGCCTGCCCAACCTGCCAGTTTATAATCGACCACAATTGCTTCATCATCGGTGATGACCACTTCATCAATCAGGCCAGACAGATTGAGTTTGGGGGAAACAATCCGCACATCAAAATGGCGCTCACCCGACGGAATTTGATAGGCTAACAGCGTCCGGCGGGCGGCACGGTTACGTTCCCGTTCGTGGGCATCCGCACCGGCCTGCATTTTGTAGGTTGTGGGGCGGATGCCGGGGGTACAGGTTTCATAATAAACGACACGCGGGCAGTACACATACTGCTTAAGCAGCGTAATCGTCACAAAATTATTCTCAGTTTCGGGTTCAATGAGGAGAACTTCTTCCTCATTCATCGGCGGATCGGGGAACATCCGGTTCCTCCCATTCCATATTGTCCATGCCTTTGACCAGAACGATACGGTTTTTCCAGGCTTTTTCATCAATGGGATAAAGATGAACCCGCGCCGTACCTTCACCAATAATTGATTCAATCCGCATCATCAGTTCTTCCTGAAATGTGCGGCTGAGCAGCCCGCTAAAAGCGCTATACTGGACTCGATCCAGGCCATAATCAAGGCAGGCTGTAGCAACTTTCCCGCGCTGCCGATCATCTACAATATCATAAACGAGCAAAATCCGCATGACTACCACTCCGCTTTGTAAGGGAGATAGGCTTCGGTTTCACCACGTAAATACGCGGCCAGCCGCCGCGCCTGTTTCTGGATAATCTGCGAAATGGGGAAGCGCCCCCCATCATATCGCACGGTAGCCTGTAAATGCTCCGTCACCTTGCCCGCAAAACTGCGGCGTATATCATCCTGCAAGCGTCCCTGTTCGGTCATCACAACGTTATAACGGCGGTTGACCAGACCAATCACCAGACGGTCTACAGCCACGCTGCGAAATTCTTCCATCATATCCAGCGTCAGCGACGGTTTACCGGGGCGGTCCGCGTGGATAAATCCGGCAAAGGAATCGAGTCCTGCCAGATGAAGCGCATATTCCACGCGGGTTCGTAAAATCGCGTAGCCGTAATTTAACATGCTGTTCACCGGATCAGTAGCGCCGCGTGTGGTGCGGTTTTCCCACCCGTATATCTCTGGCACAACACAGCGCAGAGCCGCCCAGTAATGCGTGGCCGCGTGCGCTTCAAAGGTCATCAGAGAAGCCCGTAAATCATCGAGCGATAGTTCCCACAGTTCCGATAACTTATCTGCCCATGCAGCCGCTTCCACAGAAGCATCCCGCAGCCGAGCGTATAAATCCGGGTCGCTTTCCTTGCGAGATTTAGCGACATACTTCAGGGTTGCCGCCTGATTGTTAATTTTGGCGTCGGCAATGGCAAGGCTGATGGCACGGCCGCGCTCATCATGATAAGCCGCAAGCTGGGCGCGGCGGGTTAACACCGTTCCGCCTAACCCCGGCGCATAAAGCGAAGCCACCGGTTCACCAATGGAGCTTACAAAAAAGATAGGAATCCCGTTTTCACAGCAGGCAGCAATCGCATCTGCCGAAATACTGACCCCCCGCGAGGCAATCAGGACACGCTGCAAGTGCATCAGGGGTGCCTGTGCCAATACCGTTTTGCCTTTTGTATAAACAAGTCGTTCGCTGTGTTTGCCAATGTGACTGCCAAATACATCTGCATAAAGTTCATGAACAATGCTCATTTTTTTATCCTTTGGTCGGTTTATTCAACCCGAAAATAGCCATCCCCTTTGGCTGCATTTTTACCCACATGTAAACTCTGTCCCCAGAGCAGCCACACCAGCACTTCCGGTGAGTTGATGCGCCAGCGTGCCTTGCCGACGATTCCCCCAATCGGCGTAGCCCGTCCGCGTGCCTGGCTGTAACTTTGCACATTCATCCATTGGGTTTCATTCATCAACATACCTGCTGCGTCCAGTTGATTGCCTACTTCTCCCATGCGACGCCAGGTGTCTTTCCACACTTCACGGTCTATGGTGCTGCCGGGCTGGTAATATTCAACCAGCGCCTGGGCGCGTTCGATAAGCCGACGAAGGAGTGTTCCCAGCTGAGGCGTGTGTATCAGACTTCCCCCTTCAATGAGTCGCATGGGCGTCAGAAAATGCAGGGTGACTTCATCTGCCTGTCGTTTGAAAGCTTCTTCCACGACCTGTGGGTGTGTTACTGTCAAAGAGGGTACGCCTAATTTCCCCTTCTGCATGATGAGATGCATCGCGCCGTTTAAAGGAGATATTTCGTTAATGTGCATCAAGCGAAACCTGCCGCGTCCTCTGCCTATGCCGCGCCGACCCATTTCGGGTACGGCACGGAACAGGTAAGGCATTAATCTTTCGGCAGAGCCATACAACGACACACCAAAACTGAAACGTTGCCCCGCCGTGACTTCTGTATAAGCTGGAGGGGGTTCAACGGCAAAGGCACGCGGCACATCCCGGCCGCGTGCATTACTTTCATCCTCCGCCGCGAGCAGTTCCCGCACCGGATCCAGGGGAAGGCCAGGAATTGGGTCTTTGGGACTAAAAATGTTAATCAGGGCATGGTACAGGGCGCCGCGAATAGCGGTTCCGGGTTGAGCATCCAGTTTGATGTCGTCGAGCGCCTGACATACAAAAACAAAATGCATGGCACTAAAACCCTGCATCGGATGTATTTCCATCGTTAATCTGCCTCCGTAGGAACATCAAAATCATCAAGGGGAGTTTTGGGAAACTGGCCGCCTTCTGCCTGATAAACACTGTAAAGGTCGAGGCCAGTCTCAGAATCGTAAGGTACAGAAACCACGAACAGGTCGCCGCGTCCCTTTTTTTCGTGCCAGGCTTTTTGGTGCTTTTCCAGACGTTTGTAATCACGCCAGGTCATCGGTACAAGCCATCTCGCAGCCTCCAAATACTTACCTGCCCGAATATGCTGTTCGTAAACAT
>CAZKZS010000473.1:0-3413 GCA_964557285.1 uncultured Anaerolineae bacterium
AATATGTACAAAATCGCCGGGGAACTGACGCCGACGGTCTTTCATATTGCGGCGCGTGCGCTGGCAACCCAGGCGCTTTCGATTTTTGGTGATCATAGTGATGTCATGGCAACTCGCGCCACTGGATGGGCGATGCTGGCCTCCAATTCCGTACAGGAAGCGCACGACTTTGCGCTGATTGCCCAGGCAGCGACCCTGGAATCGCGCATTCCCTTTTTGCATTTCTTTGACGGCTTCCGCACTTCATCCGAAGTCAACAAATTTGAACTGCTGACCGACGATGATCTGCACGCTATGATTGACGAACGGCACATTATGGATCATCGGGCGCGGGCGCTGTCGCCAGAACATCCCGTGATTCGCGGTACGGCACACAACCCGGATGTGTATTTCCAGGGACGTGAAACCGTCAACAGCTACTACGCGGCCTGTCCGGTTATCACCCAGAATATGATGGATCAGTTTGCCCTGATTACAGGACGCCAGTACAAACTGTACGAATATCATGGCGCTCCCGACGCGGAACGTATCATCGTTTTGATGGGGTCGGGCGCGGAAACCGTGCATGAAACGGTAGATTACCTGAACGCACACGGCGAAAAAGTAGGTCTGGTCAAAGTGCGGCTGTACCGTCCTTTTGACATCAAACGGTTTGTAGAAGCCCTGCCCGCCACCGTTCAGTCGATTGCTGTACTTGACCGTACCAAAGAACCCGGCAGCACAGGCGAACCCCTGTATCTGGATTGTGTGGATGCCCTGTATGAAGGGCTGCGGAACGGCTGGGGACAGCTGAACCGGATGCCGGAAGTTGTGGGCGGGCGTTACGGCCTGGCCTCGAAAGAATTTACCCCCGCGATGGTCAAAGCGGTGTTTGATAACCTGTGCCAGCCGCATCCCAAGAGTCATTTTACCGTCGGTATCAATGACGACGTGATGCTCACCAGCCTGGACTTTGACCCCGACTTTTCTATTGAACCGGATAACGTGGTTCGTGCCATTTTCTACGGCCTCGGTTCGGATGGAACGGTGGGTGCGAACAAAAACTCTATCAAAATCATTGGGGAAAATACCTCCAACTACGCACAGGGGTATTTTGTTTACGACTCTAAGAAATCCGGCTCGGTGACGGTATCGCATTTGCGATTTGGCCCGAATCCCATTCGTTCTCCCTATCTGATTACGAAAGCGAACTTTATCGCGTGCCATCAGACAGTGTTCCTTGAACGCTACGACATGCTGCAAGATTTGCAGCCCGGCGGTGTGTTCCTGCTGAATACCCCCTACGAACCGGATGATGTCTGGGACAAACTACCCCAATCCATGCAGGAAGCGCTGATTAAGAAAAACGTCAAATTTTTTGTGATTGACGCGGACAAAGTAGCGCGGGATAGCGGCATGGGCGGGCGTATCAATACGGTCATGCAGGTGTGTTTCTTTGCCATTTCCGGTGTGCTGCCGCGTGAACAGGCGATTGAGGAAATTAAAAATTCCATCATCCACACCTACGGCAAAAAAGGCGATGCAGTGGTCGAAATGAACCTGGCTGCTGTAGATCGCACGCTGGAACATCTCTATGAGGTAAAAGTCCCGCTTCAGGTAACAAGCAGGGTCAAACTGCTGTCTCCTGTGCCAGAATTTGCCCCGCCGTTTGTGTGCAATGTGCTGGGTGAAATTATTGCCCGTCGGGGTGATATGCTGCCTGTCAGCGCCCTGCCTGTCGATGGCACATACCCTTCCGGTACGGCGCAGTGGGAAAAACGTAATCTGGCATCCGAAATTCCGGTCTGGGACCCAAGCATCTGCATCCAGTGTGGAAAATGTGCGCTGGTTTGTCCGCACGCGGTAATTCGGATCAAAGCCTATGAACCGGAAGTGCTGGCGGGTGCGCCCGAAACCTTCAAAGCGGTTGATGCCCGCGATAAAAACTGGGAAGGTTTAAAATACACGATTCAGGTCGCGCCAGAGGACTGCACAGGCTGTGGCATTTGTGTACAGGTCTGTCCAGCCAAGAATAAATCGGCAACGGCGCTTAAAGCCATTAACATGGAGCCACAGCCGCCCCTCCGTGAGCAGGAAAGCGAAAACTGGAACTTCTTCCTGAGCATTCCTGATATTGACCGCCGCAACATCAAGGTCAACACCATCCGGCAGCAGCAGGTACAGCGTCCTTTGTTTGAATTTTCCGGTGCGTGTGCGGGCTGCGGTGAAACCCCCTATATCAAACTGGTCACACAGTTGTTTGGCGACAGGGCGGTAGTAGCAAATGCGACGGGCTGCTCCTCAATTTATGGTGGCAACCTGCCGACAACCCCCTGGTCATTTAATGCCGATGGACGCGGGCCGGCCTGGGCAAACTCGCTGTTTGAAGACAACGCCGAATTTGGGCTTGGGATGCGCGTTTCGCTGGACAAACAGTATCAATATGCGACTGAACTGCTGTGGAAACTGGCGGGTGAGGTTGGCGAAGAACTGGTCAAAGCGATTGTCACCGCCTCGCAAAAAGATGAAGCCGACATTTACGAGCAGCGGGTCCGCGTTGCCCTGCTGAAGGAAAAACTACAACAACTCAATTCCAGTGAAGCCAGACATCTGCTGGCGCTGGCCGATGGACTGGTCAAACGTAATGTTTGGATTATCGGCGGTGACGGGTGGGCGTATGACATTGGCTATGGCGGCCTTGACCATGTGCTGGCAAGCGGACGCAACGTGAATGTGCTGGTGCTGGATACCGAAGTGTATTCCAATACGGGCGGCCAGATGTCCAAATCGACCCCGCGTGCTGCGGTGGCGAAATTTGCGGCAGGTGGCAAACCCGCCCCCAAGAAAGACCTCGGCCTGATGGCAATGACCTATGGCAACGTGTATGTGGCACGGGTGGCGATGGGTGCGAAGGACGAACATACCTTAAAAGCCTTCTTGGAAGCCGAAGCCTACGAAGGCCCGTCCCTGATTATCGCCTACAGCCACTGTATCGCGCACGGCATTGATATGGTGTTGGGTCTGGAAAGCCAGAAAGCCGCCGTTGACTCCGGTCAGTGGCCTCTCTACCGCTACAATCCCGACGCCGGAGCGCAGGGCCAGAATCCCTTCAGCCTGGACTCGCGCGCGCCCAAGATGCCTGTTGAACGCTATCTCTATATGGAAAACCGCTTCAAGATGCTGACCAAGAGCAGCCCGGAAGTAGCGAAGGAACTGCTCAAACTGGCACAGGAAGATGTGGATACCCGCTGGGCATATTACGAGTATCTGGCCTCCCGTCCTTTCACCAACGGCCACAATGGGCATAAAGGGGAATAAGTCATGGTTGACCTGAGTACCACCTATCTTGGTTTGAAATTACGCACCCCGCTGGTTGCGTCGGCGTCGCCGCTTTCGGAGGAAATTTCAACCCTCAAACATATGGAAGATGCAGG
>CAZKZS010000474.1:0-3412 GCA_964557285.1 uncultured Anaerolineae bacterium
CAAGCATCTGGTATTCATCGGCATGGTCGTTATTGTGATTTTTTTGCAATTTGGTTTAGAGCCTGCGCTGGAACGGGCAAAGTTACTTGCCAGCCGGGGACAGGCAGCAGATGACCTGAATCGCCTGCGACAGCGCCAGCGTTTTCTCACCCGGGTGAATTTTGGCCTCAGCCTGGTTGTTCTGCTTTTTACAGCGATTGCTACCGCCCTATGATTCCGCGCTGGTTTGACCGCCTGAGTCTGGTAGGTCTGCTGCTGGTGGGGCTATTTTTGCGTATGTGGGATTTATCGACTCTGCCCCCCGGTTTTTCTCAGGAAGAAATCATCAGCATTGATATTACGCAGCAGATTCAAGACGGGGCGGGGCAGGTTTTTTTCCGTACCGGAGAGGACGAAGGTCAGGAAAGTTTTTACCACATCCTGAACGCGGGTATCACTCGTCTGGTGGGTGATGGGCTGATTGGCTATCGGATACTCAGTGTATGGGCAGGACTGCTGACACTGGCCTTTTTATACCGAACGACTCGCTGGCTGTTTGGATCGGGGATAGCGCTGGTGGCGGTAGCTATTCTGGTCACGGATATTGAAGCGGTGATGCTTTCCCGCAGCGCTACCCGTCTGAGCCTGACGCCCCTTTTTGTAACCGCCACGCTGACCCTTATCACCTGGACATTTCGCCTGCATCAGCCTATCCGCCCTACCCGTCCCATTACCTTACGATATGCTGCGCTGGGTTATCTGGCAGGAACAGCCCTGTACGTCCATTACACAGGGTTATTTTTAGCGGTGATTTTAATTATTTTTATCCTGTACCTGTGGCAGACCAAACAGCCCGTTTCGCGCCAGATTTGGAGTTCGTGCCTGTTTGTTCTCACGTTAATAAGCATTGTCATCCTGCCCTACATGATTTCCTTTTTGCGGAATCCATCCATCAGTGGCATCTACGTTTTTTGGAAAGACCGGCCGGAAAATGTGCCAGATTTTCTGGAATCCTTTTTATCCACCCTGGGCGCGTTATTCATTCAAGGCGACAGCAGCCCCACGCAAAATGTGCCGTCGCTGCCCCTGCTCTGGCCTTTCTGGTCGATTCTTGTCCTGATTGGCATTGTTACAGTTGTGCGGCGCTGGCGTGAACCGCATTTTGGACTGATTTTAATTACGCTGGTGGTGGGGCTGCTGCCGGACATCTGGCTGAAAAACGACCCGGATTTTAGTGCCATGATGATTTTGCTGCCTGTGATGTGTATTCTGGCGGGCATTGGCGCTTATACTGCTGCCGTGTATGTACGCTATCAGCAAGCCTATGGCGGAATCAAACTGGTGGGAATCGTGCTACTCATCGGGTTTATTTTTACCATCTGGCGTGTGTATCAGGATTATCTGGTTGACTGGCCGCAGCGTCAGGATGTGCGGGTGGCCTACCATGCCGATGTAGCGGATTTGATGATTTATCTTGACCGCACCCCTGACTCCCTGCCGACTCTTATCTGCACCAGCAATTTACGCGAGAGCAGCACGGGCGACTGGTCTGACCCACAAATTGCAGAAGCGATGCTTCACCGCGAGGACATGAATCTCCGGTACGCGGACTGCCGCACGGCGTTTGTGCTGATTAATGGTGGCAAGCCCATGCAAATTCTGCTGGCGAATCCGCACGAATCGGTTGGAGATGCCGCGCAGCAGTGGCTTCATTTTGCGGAAATTTTACCTGTTGACCCCTTTGGCAGCGTTTTAAAATTGGATGCGGAGGAGGAACTGGCGCAGTTTGGTGGGCGCTTGCAGTTAGAACCACCACTTTATTACCCTGCCATAGAAGGCGTACCGGAAGCGGTGTCTTTTCCGGTGCGGTTTGGGCGGAATATCACGCTGGTAGGCTACCGTGCGCCTAATATTGCGGCCTACCATCGGGGAGATGTGATACAAATTACGACCTACTGGCGCGTAGATGGCAAAATACCGGAACGACTCGGCTTTTTTACCCGCTTGAATGGCGACCCCAACACCAGCCCATACACAGAAGTGAATGTAATCGACGTACTCAGTGACCATCTGCGGGTGCGAGATGTTATGATTCAGGCAAGCCTGTTTACCGTTCCGGAAACGCTCCCTGCTGGGGAATACCGGGTCACACTGGGCGCTTATGATAACAATACACTGAATCAGATTCCTGTTTTTAGTCAGGATGGTAAAATTCCACGCGGCACGTATCTGATGCTTGCGCCGCGATTGGTGGTGGACTGATGCTTAAAATTGATGGCAGTTATGGCGAAGGTGGCGGGCAAATTATCCGCACCGCGCTGACGCTTTCCTGTATTACTCAAATGCCCGTCAAAATTCGTAAAATCCGCGCTGGACGTGATAAACCCGGTTTGCGCCCCCAGCATGTCATGTGCATTGAAGCGGCGGCGGCGCTGTGCGGTGCGGAAGTCACTGGCGCGGAAGTGGGGTCGGATAAACTTTCTTTTCGCCCGACTCATGCCGTAAAAAGCGGCGGCTACCAGTTTGAAATTGGCACGGCAGGCGCGACTTCGCTGGTGATGCAGACGGTTCTACTGCCATTGGTGCTGACTGAGGGAAGTTCCACCGTTTACGTGACGGGCGGCACCCATGTCCCCCACAGCCCGTCGGGTCATTATCTACGAGATGTTTACGCGCCGATGCTGGTGCAAAGTGGGGCAGATGTCCTGATTCAACTGGTGCAGTACGGCTGGTATCCCGAAGGCGGGGGCGCGGTCATGGCACAGATTCAGGGGCGTACCAGCCTATCAGCCCAGACTCTTTTAGAGCGCGGCGATCTGGAACGGATTTTTGGCGTGGGGCTGGCTTCCAATTTGCCCATCACGATTCCCCATCGCATGGCAGTGCGTGCTGAAAAACAGCTTGCTGAGCTTCGTGTCCCGCTGGATATTCGCCCCGAAAAAGCCAAAGGACGCAGCACGGGCGCAGGTCTATTCCTGACCGCCGAATACAGCAACGGGCGCGGCGGATTTTCCTCCATTGGGGAAAAAGGCGTTGCCTCCGAAATTGTGGCTGATAGAGCCGCCGAAGACCTGCTTAAATTTCATAAAACCAGCGCTACCGTTGACCCTCACCTTGCCGACCAGCTCCTTTTGATTCTGGCGATCGCACATGGAAAAAGCAGTTTTATCACCTCTGAAGTCACCCGCCATCTGGAAACCAACCGATGGGTGATTCAGCAGTTTATTGAACGAAATATCACCATCAACAGCAAAACCGGACGGGTTGAAATCGAAGGTTAACCTTCGGGCGTAAATCGCCTATACTTAACTTCATGTTTGAACTTCATTTTTTAGGGACTTCTGCTGCCGCCCCGAGTGTTCATCGGGGACTGACCGCACAGCTTTTGATTGTTAACGAACACCGCTTTTTAATTGACTGCGGCGAAGGCACA
>CAZKZS010000475.1:0-3398 GCA_964557285.1 uncultured Anaerolineae bacterium
CGCTGCAACTTGTAGTCAATCGGCACCTGTTCCAGAAAACACAGCACATCGTAATTTAAAAACGGAACGCGCACTTCCAGCGAATGGGACATACTCGCGCGGTCTACTTTGGGCAAAATATCCCCGTCCAGATACATTTTCATATCCAGATACAGGACGCGGTTCAGAAGATGCTGCGCGTTGGTGCGTTCCAGGTGCTGCTTGACCACATCATAAGTCGCATCGGGATGGCGCAGCAGATGGCGGCGTAAAATGGCCTCTTTTTCCCGGCTGTCAAAAGAGCCAAGCCAGGTATGATGCCGAACTTCAAGCGGCAGGCCGTGACCGCCCGTAAAGCGTTTGAGTTTAAAATCCAGGCTGATATTGTTGTGGGACGTAGGCAGCAGATTGACGGCGGTTTGCGCCAGCCAGCGCACCGGCCCCGGAACTACCGTCTGGTAAACCGTCATCAGGCGGTGGGCTTGCAGCGTAGAGTATCCGGCCAGCACTTCATCGCCGCCGTCGCCGCCCAGCGCTACCGTGACCTGCTGGCGGGCAAATCCACACAGCAGCATGGTCGGCACAATCGACGAGTCAGCCAGAGGCTCATCCAAAAACTGCCCCACACGGGGGATAATTTCCAGCGCTTTTTTGCTGGTCAGTACCAGTTCATGATGGTCAGTTCCCAGATGTTCCGCCACCCGACGGGCAAAGTGGGATTCGTTAAAGGAGGCATCTTCAAACGCGATAGAAAAACTTTTGACAGGGCCGGCATTAATTTCAGTCATCAGGGCAGCTACGGCGCTGGAATCGACCCCCCCGCTTAAAAAGACCCCTAACGGTACATCACTGAGCATTTCCCCACGCACGGCTTCTTTCAACACATGCCGGAACTGCACCGCCAGGTCATCAAATGAACCGTTGACCAGACTTGACTCGCTGCGATCCAGATGCTGATCCCAGTATGACCATATCCGCATGTCTCCGCCCTGATAACTGACGGCATGACCGGGCGGCAGTTTTTTGATGTGCCGCAGGATGGTACGCGGCGCGGGAACATATTCAAACGTGAGATATTCATCCAGTGCGTACTCATCCAGTTCTTTGGGTACATCCGGGTGTGCCATCAATGCTTTTAATTCGGAAGCAAAGAAAAATGTCCCGTTGATTTGAGCATAATAGAGGGGTTTAATGCCTGTGCGGTCACGCGCCACCAGCAGCCGCCGATTCTTTTTATCCCACAGGGCAAAAGCGAACATCCCGTTCAGATGTGCCAGACAGTCGTCACCCCAGCTTTCATAGGCGTGGACAATACATTCCGTGTCACTGTTGGTCTGGAACTCATGCCCCAGGCTGACTAAGGACTTGCGAAGTTCGGGAAAATTATAAATTTCCCCATTAAACACAATTGCCAGCGTGCCATCTTCGTTATAAATGGGCTGGTCGCCGCCTGCAACGTCAATGATGCTCAATCGCCGCATCGCCAGCGCCACGCCCGGCTGAAGATAATAGCCGTCGCTGTCCGGCCCACGATGAACAATCGTTTCGTTCATCGTCCGCAGAATAGTTTCATTTACAGGATGCTGGACATCCGCATGAGCATAACCGCAAATTCCGCACATGGTCGCCCTCACTTCAAGGCCATGAGTTTACAGGATAGCCTACCCTTTGTCCATCATGCCAATCCGGTTAAAATGGCGGCAGAAAAGGATTTTTTGTGTTTTCATGACAAAATCGCAGTTGGTGGCGGTGCTGGTACTGGTCAGCCTGCTGAGTTATTTTCTCTCCCTCTTTCTCGCCAGCTTCATTTCCAGAGGGGTGCTGGAATTTTCCGAAGAAACGATTTATTTCCTTCTGGCGGCGGTGATTTTTATCGGGGTGCTTATCTGGCTGGTGAGAAGCGGGTATAGAGTCGCGTTTGTCCCTGCCGACCCCCTGACGCCCGCCGAAGGCACAGCCTGGCAAATTTTTAAAAACGAGTGGCGGGAAAATCGGCGCGATATAACGGTAGTCATCACAGGGACAGCCGTTTTGTTTGGAATCCTGTGGTGGGGGTGGGGAGTCGAGTTTGCCGGAGATGGCACAGGCTTTATCCGTACCTATTTGCAGTTAGATGATAAAAATCCTGCGTATTACACCATGCAGTTATACTGGCTGCCATTTACCGGATTGTTTTATGGCGGGCTGCTGTCGTTGGGCGGGACTGGACTCGTCGTGGTGGGGCAGTTTTTTCAGGCGGTTACGGCCAGCACTGCGATTTATCTGATAGCCCGCCCCTGGGGGCGTCCGGCGGCGTGGCTGATGGTCATATTCTGGTGGGCGGATTTAAGCTATCAGGTGTATTTTCATATGGTCGGCGCAGATGGCATGATGGTCTGGCTGATTCCTTTCTGGATGCTGGCGCTGCGATACGCAGTCCAGTTTCAGCGTCCGGCCTTCTGGGGAGCGACGGCGGTCATGATCTGCCTGAATACCTTGATGCGGGGGGGGAATCTGCTGCTGCTGGTGAGCCTGAGTGGGCTGTTATTAAGTGGGGACACGGCACTGCCGTGTCCCTACAAGCGTTTTATCAAAAACCTTCTGGCGGCGGTGCTGCCTGTGATCGTGATTCTGGGCGGGGTCAGCCTCTATAACGGTCTGCGGTACGGCCATTACGGAATCACACGCGGCTCTAATATCGTCTGGTGGAGTACGGTATATTATCCTAAGTCTTATGTCGCACCAGAGAACGGTGCAGCGACCCGCCGATTTGCGGGTTATGTGGAATCGATTCTGCTGACTCATCCCCTGTATGAGAATATTACGCTAGATGAATTTTTTTCCGTGCCGTCCCACCGTTTTATTGATGACGCCCGTGCGATTCCCGATTTGACAGAAGGCTGGCATACGAATTATGCGATTTTTCGGGAGATTGCCTGGGAAGCCTTCCAGAAACACCCGACGGATATTCTGCTGATGCGAACGGAAGCCTTTGCCCGACTCCTGCTGACCAAAGAAGCGCTTCGGATGCCTGCTGGTTCTACCGCGTTTGCCGACACCCATAGCGAAACCACGCTTATAGACCGCCCCGCGCTGGAATTTATGCGTTCGCAGCCGGACAATACCCTGGCCGACCCGCAGCACACCGCCGAAAATGACGCCCAACTTAATGAATTTGTTGCGCCGATTGACCAAGCCGATGGGCATCTGGGGTTGGCGGACTGGATCGGCTGGCTGTGGGTGCGGCTGGGCATCTCGCCTTTCCTATGGGCGGTGGGGGTGCTGCTAGCGCTGCTGAAAACACGCGGGCGCAGCCGATGGTTTTTGCTGCTGCTGCTGGTCGGGATGGTGCTGGTGGTGCTGCCCGCGTCAATGGTTAATATGCAGCCCCGCTACCGTATTCCGTTCGACCCCATTTTTATCCTGTGCCTGGTGGTGAG
>CAZKZS010000476.1:0-3394 GCA_964557285.1 uncultured Anaerolineae bacterium
GGGGGGAGATTATCCACTACGCGGATTCATCGGCTTTTTGCCCCGCCAGGTAGGTTTCATAAATAAAAATCGGGATAGGCAGATAAATCAGGAGTTCTTCTAATAAAGCACGCAGAGCAGGCCATTCTATTTCATCGCCTAAGGGGGCTATCGCCAGGCTTTCCAACCCTTCGCGCTGCCATTCCAGCCGAAGTTGAGTCAATGCCTGCTCTACATACCTCAGACGGGTAATGCCCCGCGCCGAATCTCGCACCACCATTCCCACAAACCAGGGCTGTGACTCGCGGAAAATCCATACTTTTCCACCCGATAGAACATTATTCCGCGCCATCCGGCGGTATTCGCTGAAAAAAACGGGGGACCGATCACGCAGGGCGGTTTCCAGAGCAGTCACATCCACCTGACCACGTGTATTGAGTCCCAGAACAATCGACTGCGCTCCGGTCAGGGCAATATCCCCTTGAACAACATGAATCGCCATGTTTTCCCGTTTCTGATAACAAAAAAGGGCATGACTGCCCTCTTTTTCTGATTCAATGCAAGTGGCTTAGAACATAGTTTCCGCGAGATTGCTATCCACACGGATTCCGGGGGTCATGGTGGAAGTCAGCACGACACGGCGAATAAATTTGCCTTTGACGGCTGACGGGCGGGAACGCACCAGCGATTCCATCAGCGCCGCCATGTTGCCCAGAATTTTGTCCTCATCAAAGCTGATTTTTCCCAGGGGGACATGCAAGTTTCCGGTTTTGTCGTTGCGATATTCGATACGTCCGGCGCGGGCTTCCTGAATGGCACGCGGAATATCTTCACCGGCAACGACTGTTCCGGCTTTGGGATTGGGCATCAAACCACGCCGCCCCAACACTTTACCCAGCCGCCCGACCTTTTTCATCATATCCGGCGTCGAAAGGGCAACATCAAAATCGACCCAGCCTTCGTTGTTAATGCGGTTGATGACTTCATCATCCCCGATGAAATCCGCGCCTGCATCCCGCGCAATCTGAGCCGCTTCCCCTTCAGCAAATACCAGCACACGCACCGTTTTCCCCAGGCCATTGGGCAAAACGACGGAGTTACGTACCTGCTGGTCACTATGGCGGGGGTCAATACCCAGGCGGATATGCAGTTCAATCGTTTCGTCGAAGTTGCTGTATTTGATTTCCTTCAGGAGTTTGACAGCATCCTGAGGGCTGTAGTCTTTGCTCCGGTCAACTTTTGCCAGAGCCGCTTCATATTTTTTACCCATTAAATGCTCCTGTGGTCGTGTCGAGTCCGGGACTCTGCCACTTACCGTTGACTAATCTACGACTTGAATTCCCATGTTACGGGCGGTGCCTTCGACCTGATGCATTGCGCCTTCAATGTCGATGGCGTTCATATCCTGCAATTTCTTTTCGGCAATTTCGCGTACCTGCGCCCGCGTGATTTTGCCGACCCGATTCGTGTTCGGGTTAGACGATCCCTTGTCCACACCGGCGGCCTTTTTAATCAGGAACGCGGTGGGCGGGCTTTTGAGGATAAATTTAAACGACCCATCTGAATAGATGGTGATTTCTGCGGGAATAATTTCACCAATCTGGGCGCTGGTGCGGGCATTATATTCCTTGCAGAAGCCCATCAGGTTAATCCCGTGTTGTGCCAGCGCAGGCCCCACGGGAGGCGCGGGATTGGCCTTCCCCGCCGGAAGCTGCAATGTAACAACCGCTTTGACTTTCTTCGCCATTTGCCTATACCTTCTCTACCTGGAGAAAATCCAGTTCTACGGGCGTATCGCGTCCAAAAAAGGACACCATCACCCGAACCTTATTCCGTTCTGTATCAATTGCGCCGACAGTTCCCGTAAATTCATTAAACGGGCCGTCTTTAATCCGCACCGTCTGCCCCACCTGATAATCCAGTTTGATGCTGGTGGGCGGGGTTTCCATGCGGCCTTTAATTTGCGCGACTTCTTCAGGGCGGAGGGGCGTCGGTTCGTTCCCCATACCCACAAAACCCGTCACGCCGGGGGTATTCCGCACCACATACCACGAGTCTTCGTCCATTAGCATCTGAACAAGAATGTACCCGGGGAAAACCCGCCGTTCAACAGTGCGCCGCTTGCCTTCTTTAATTTCGATTTCTTCTTCCGTCGGAACGACCACATCAAAAATTTTATCCTGCATGTTCATCGTTTCGATGCGCTGCATGATCGCGTGGTGAACTTTATTTTCCTGACCGGAATAACAGTGGACAACATACCATTGTGCGCCCGAAGGCTCAGTGTCTTTATCAGGATTTAAGACGAGAGAAATATCCCCCAAAACTGGCTCAGTGGTTTCTTTTTTCTTGCGTTTGGGAGCGCCCTCTTCCATGTCAATCGGGTCGAGGTCAATATCGCGCTCAACGTCATCATCATAATAGTTGTTGCCCACGATGGTTTTTCCTCAGCTAACCTTCTTCTCTTAAAATGAAACGCCAGCTTAAGCCCCCAACCACCACCAGAACAATCGCCCCGATGAGGAGGTAGACCCCCGCGTTTTCAAGACCCTGTTGAAACCACCATCCGTAAAAGAAATCAATCGCGCCCAGCGTTATCGAAGCCAGAATCGTGACCGTCAGCACAATAGTAGTCAAACGTTGTGCTTCCTCACGAGTCGGCCAGGTGACTTTTTTAATTTCAGCCACCACGCCGCGAAAATAGGCAACCAACCGACCCACCAGAGGCAGATTTTCCCCTCTGGCCTGAGATGCTTTGATTCGTTCAAGCTCAGCTTCCTCACGAGTACGAGTCGCGGTTTCTTTTTTGGCGGTGGTCACTACCGCCCCATTTTCGGCAACCGCATCATCGCCTTCCCGTTTCCGCTTCCGCCGGGCGCGGCGGTCACTCATGACGGACGCCGTGCCGGATGTTTCTTCTCGTTCTTTCTTACTGCTCTCTACCACGAAATAATTCTCCTGAAACCGCACAATGCGGGAAGTATAACATGCCGAAACCGTGTCGTGTACCCTGCAAAAATAATCCCGCCTTCCTCTTACTAAACCAGTGAGAGTTACGCCGGGCTAATCAGGCTGCCCGTGAGAGCAGCAATATAGCAGAGTGAGGGAAGGTTATCCCCAGTAAATCACTTGGTTTCGCGGTGCAGCGTATGCTTCCGACACACCGGACAGTATTTTTTCAGTTCCAGACGACTGGGATCGTTACGTTTATTTTTCTCGCTGGTGTAATTGCGCGGCTTGGCCTCGCATTCCGTACAGGCGAGATGAATAACAACCCGTACACCTTTTTTAGCCATGGGAAACTACCTCTCAAAAGAAGGCGGGTTTTCACAGACCCGCCTTCGGATTTTTATTGCCTAATCGAGAATTTCAGTGATAACACCCGCGCCGACGGTGAGGCCACCTTCACGGATAG
>CAZKZS010000477.1:0-3376 GCA_964557285.1 uncultured Anaerolineae bacterium
CAGCGAACTGGGCAAAGGCAGCACCTTTCGCGTGGTGCTGCCTGTCAATGGACTAGACCAGACGGGCGTTTAATTCGATGTTCGTTGCCAGCGCACGGGAAATCGGACAGGTGGATTTGGTCTGTTCGGCCACTTCCTGAAATTGAGCATCGTCGATTCCGCCGCCGACTTCGGCTTCGCTGTCCAGCACAATTTTAGTGACGGTCTGCCCTGCGTCGGTTTTTTCCAGATGCACGTGGGCGGTGGTGCGAATCTGTTTCGGCTCAAATCCAGCGCGTTCCAGGTTGGCGCTTAAGGCCATCGAAAAACAGGCTGCATGTGCCGCACCGAGCATTTCTTCCGGGTTTGTGCCTGTACCTTCTTCAAAACGGGATACAAATGAATAATTCCCTTCAAAATTGCTAAATCTGGCGACCCCGTTGCCGTCGCGCAGTTTACCATTCCAGACCGCGTTTGCCTGACGTACTGCCATTGTGTCTATTCTCCCTTCGTGAACAAGATAAAGATACCGCCTCTTGGCGGCTTTGCCAAAACTCGCTACGCTTAATTAAATGAAGATTTGATTTTTTGAGGGAATCACATCATGAATCTTATTGAACGTGGACGACAGGGTTTACACAACTGGGAACAAAGCAAACCGACCAATTTTTTTAAGGCGGACCGCAATTTACGAGCGGTGCTGCGGCGTTATCTGGGAGAGGCGGCCTATGCGGAAGCCGAACCCACGCTGATGGCCTTTGGTGAGGTATGCGCGACGACCCTTGATGAAGCGGCCAAAATTGAGGATCGGATTGGCAACCACCCCCGTCTGGAACGCTGGTCGCCCCTGGGCGAACGGCTGGAACAAATTGAATTTCACCCCCACCATGACACCATCGGGCGGCAGGTCTGGGAATCGGGGGTGCTGGCGCTGCAAAAAACCCCGGGCAAATCCGTGCTTCAGATGGGCTTATATTATCTGCTGGCCCACAACGGCGAAGGCGGTCATTTGTGTTCGCTAGCCTGCACCTCCGGCCTGATTCGCGCCCTGCAAACCGTCGGCAGCGCGGAACTTCAGGAGCGTTTTTTGCCGCCCCTGCTTGACCCGGATTATGACCACATGCAGCACGCCGCCCAATTTTTAACCGAAGTACAGGGCGGCAGCGATGTAGGTGCAAATGCGGTCACGGCCGCGTATGAAGATGGCGTCTGGCGGATTAGCGGCGAAAAATGGTTCTGTTCCAACATCAATGCCGACCAGTTTTTAATCACGGCTCGTCCGGTAGGGGCGCCGGAAGGCACAAAGGGGTTAGGGCTGTTTCTTGTGCCACGTCGATTGGAGGATGGCCGCCTGAACGGATTTTATTTGCGCCGCCTGAAGGACAAACTTGGCACACGCACCCTTGCCAGCGCGGAAGTCGATTTTCAGGACGCGGTAGCGTATCCCGTTGGCGCTCTTGAGGACGGATTCAAAAATGCCGTATCGCTGGTTTTAAATACGTCGCGGCTGATGAACGCGGTTTCGTGCGCGGGAATCATGCGGCGTGCCTATGTAGAAGCGGGCTGTTACGCCTGCAACCGCGAAGCCTTTGGCACGATGATTGCCAGTTTTCCCCTGGTGCAGGAAGCCGTCGCCGATTTGTACAGCGAAACCTACGCGGCAGTGGCGTCCGGTTTTGCGTTGGCCGCCCTGCTGGACAAAATGGAAACCGGACAGGCGTCGGAGGATGAAAAAGCCACCTACCGGATGCTGGTCAACATTAACAAATACATCACCAGTATTCGCGCGACGGACATGGTACACCGCGCCATTGAAGTGCTGGGCGGCAACGGCGCGATTGAAACGTTCAGCATTTTGCCGCGCCTGTACCGGGATATGATGGTGCTGGAAAGCTGGGAAGGTACGCATAACGTCCTGTGTATTCAGGTGTTACGTGATATGCAGCGCTACCGGATTCATGAGCCGTTTATCCGGTTTATTCAGGCGCAGCTATCCAGCGTGCATGAGGACTTGCTGCGGGAGGATGTGCTGGCGGTAGAATCCGCGCTGCAACATACCGTTTACCTGCTCAGCAAACTCGACGGGGAGCAGGTCGCACAGGCCCATATCCGGCGGGTGGTGGACCGATTCGCGTACATCGCGCAGGCCGCGCTGATGCTGGCGGAGGCACAGTGGGAACTGAATGAAGGCCACCCCACCGACAAACCCGACGCCGTAACCTATTTTGTGAATCGTCATTTGCGCCCGCACTACGACCCGATGACGGATGCCGATTACCTGCCGCGTCTGGAACGTTTTATGACCGCTGTATGACCTACCCCTCCGGCTGGCGTTCTGCGAAGAAGCCGGGGGGAAGCCCCAATTCAATTTCCAGTTCAGCCAGACGCAGCCACAACGGTGTATCACGCAGGTCAAGATAGCGTAAGTTGGGAATCTGACCGATTTCCGGCGGCAGACGCGTCAGAGATGTGTTGCTCAGATTGAGTTGTATCAAACCAGAAAGCTGACCGATTTCCGGCGGCAGATTAGTGAGCAAAGTATAGCTCAGCAAAAGTCGTTGTAAACTGGAAAGCTGCCCTATTTCGGGTGGCAGACGGGTTAGAGGGGTGTTTGTCAGATTGAGATAGTTTAAGCTGGTAAGTTGCCCTATTCCCGATGAGAGTATGGTCAGGTCGCTGGAACTCAAGTTAAGGGATTCGACTGTGCTTAGGCGTATCAATTCGGGATAAAGCGGCTGCTGCGGGGTGTAATTCCGATCTCCTGTCATACGAATAAGCGCTACATAACCACGAAACGTCGCCCTATCCATAGGGCGCGAAGCCAGGCTAATCAGCAGGCCGTTAATAACAAGTAAAAAAATGAGTGCTTTTATCACCAGTTTAGGCATCGGCAGACTCCCATCCCTATTATAAGCTAAAACGTCGGGGCGTGATATAATGGAGAGGCCATCCATTTAAAAAACGGGGGAAGACATGACTTTAACTGCCGACAAACCCAATGTAAATTCCAGCATTGAGTTTCCCGATACACCCGTTCAGGACAAAGAAATCCTCAAAAATCTGAACATCCTGCGGCGCGAAGCCCACGACTTGCAGCGCATGTTGATGCTGGCAAATCAGGACGAAAATGTGCTGAAGGAAAACCTGCATTATATTGAAAAAACTGTCAGCGACCTGAAAAAGGTGATGGAACAAATCCCGGATGCCGACCCGCACGGCAATAATGTGCATCACGACGCCTACCGTCATCTCAACAACCTGTGGGAACAGTTCTGCATGTCCCCTCTGCTGGATGCCGCCAAAATTAACGACCCCAACACCAAATTTACCGGAGCGCAGTTCGCTTTTCTGGATGAGTCGCTGCGCCGCCTGATTTATCAGGTGTCGGTGCTGATTG
>CAZKZS010000478.1:0-3333 GCA_964557285.1 uncultured Anaerolineae bacterium
TGCATCTAACACCCGCCCCGCCACTACCCCATGATCCACATAGGGCGCCATCCATAGCATGGGATTGCGGGTGCTGAAATAACTGTTGCGGCCTATCCGCACCTCAAAATGCACATGCGGGCCAGTAACTGAACCCGTTGTGCCAACCAGCCCAATAACATCGCCCGTTTCCACATATTCGCCCTGTTTGGCAATAATCGCGGAAAGATGCGCGTATAGCGTCCAGACACGCTGCCCCCGCCAGCTAAAATCATGCTCAATCACGACAAAATTGCCATACGCGGAATAAAGTTCGAGTCCATCTTCCAGCACTTCACGGCTGGCCGTCTGGTCGGCCCAGACGACTCGGCCACTGCCTGCCGCACGGACTTCCTGCCCGACTCGATTGGGTAAATCAATACCATGATGCACCCGCCAGCCCTGCCCGCTTGAGCCGTAGGGATAATAAAACAGGGATACACTGTTGGCGGTCACATCCACCGGACGAGTCAGCCAGAAATGGTCAAAGGGCCCCGCGCTCAGCGGGACCTGCTCCGGCGGCAGTTGATACTTTGGGGTGGTGGTCAACGGCGGCGCGGGAATCGCCCCCACTTCATCCTCAAAACCGACGGGAACGGGGACTTGCGTATTTTGAATAAATTCGGGCGTGGCCGGCAGCGTCGATTCGGAAAATTCCAGGGGACGCGGTGTACTGGTAGGCAGGGGCGTGCCAAGAATCTGAGCAGGTACAAATCCCTGAACCGTTACAATGGGCGTAGGAGTCGGTGAACCCGTCGGCGGAATGTTCGGCGTGAAGGTCGGGGTTGGCAGCGCATCCAGTTTTTCCTGCAAGGCGACCTGCCAGTCCGCAATTTCGGCGCTGGTAGCGGTAGGCGGCAGGGCGGGGCGCGAATACTGCTGTTTGGGCTGGCGTTTATTCACCATGAACGCTCCCACCAGAATCACAACCAGACTGACCACCAGTAAACCCTGCACATTGGGATTGCCTAAAATTCGCTTCATAACCTAGCCGACCTCATCAACGGCTGTAGGGGATTCAGTCGATTCCTGCGGGGGGGTAGCCGTAGGAATCGGGGTGGGTGGAAGCGGCGTGATACCTGTCAGAAAGGCGTTTAATTCCTCATTGGTGTAAATCTGTTCCATCGCTTCCTGCCAGCTTAACCCTTCGGTTTTGACAAATACCCAGTACAGCACCCCGCTAAAATTGGTGCGCCAGGTGCGGTCCGCCCGGATGCGTTCCCATCCAAAATCGCTTAAAAGCCGGGTTAAATCCACATAGTAACCGGAAGGGGGAACTTCCATCAAACTGCCGCCTTCCTCAAAGGCTACCGGGTCCTGGCTGCGGGTCGTAAAATCCCAGGGCAGGGTGCGGAGGGGTTCGCCAAGCTGCCCATCCTGTCCGCTTTCCGCGACTCGTGCCAGCACCCGCCACATTGTCCCTAATTCGGTTTCTTCTCGAATCACCACCAGCGAAGGCGGGTCGCCCACCAATGCCAGGTCGCGTTGCAGGGCGATAGCGCGGCCTGTGTAATGCCAGTTGGTGCGCTCCTGACCGGGTTCGGGTAAACGCGGCGGCCCCTGCTGGCTGTCAATCCGCCAGTAGGCGTCCTCAAGATTGCTGAGCAGGTCATAGCCAACTTTCTGCTGGATACGCTGGCGCATGGCCTCAAACGATTCATTGACGGTATCGCTTAAAACAGGGTAGGGGGCATCCACCCCGTTTAACAAACGCAAATCCACTCGCCCTTCGCGTCGTTCGACCATTTCCTGATAAAGTGGCGGGGTTTGCAAGCCAAAACCGGAAAATAAAATTTCTCCCAGTGACCAATCCAGGTCGGTAATTTGCCCCTCAAAAGCAATCGCGTTAGCACCGACTCCAAAAGCATCCACCTGTCCCAGATACAGGGCGGAATTGCGTCCCTGTGGCACGGAATAAAACAGACTCGACCCGTCTACCGGATTCCAGACCGGAGTACGCCCGCGCCCGACCAGTCGTGCTTCGCTGCCAGAGTCTACCTCTTTAATATAAATTCCCTGTACCCCGTCGGCGGTAGCATCATAAGCCAGCCGTTCTCCATCAGGACTCCATTCCGGGTTGTGTTCATGGATGTCGGGGGTGTTGGTGATATTGATAGCCGACCCTTCGGAGGGGTTATTTAAATCCAGAATCAAAATGTCGTGGCTGTCGTTGCGCCAGGCCACATATGCGATTTCACGTCCGCCCGGCGACCAGACCGGTTCAAGGTCAGGAAAGGGGCTGGTAGTGACCCGAATGGGTCCCTGCTGCCTGTCTACGCTCATCACGTAAATATCAATATTGCCTGTTTCCGCCGTGTACCCTTCATAGGCCAAAAATGCGCCGTCAGGACTCCATGTTGGATACCCTTCGTAATCGGACGTAAAAGTTAACCGCGTCGTTTGTCCGGTGGTCACATCCAGCACATATAACTCCCAGGGGCCGTCGCGTCGGCTGGCAAAGGCAATTTTTTTGCCATCAGGACTCCATGCCGGATGGCGGTCATCTTCCAGACTGTCCGTAAACCGAATCGGCTGCGATGACCCAACGGGCAGCCCCCAGATGTCCTCCTGTCCATTCTGGCGCACGGTAAAGACCAGCGCTCCAGCGATATTACCGGGTAAATTTCCCTGTAAAGGCGTGGGAGAAGGGGCGGGAATGGCGGGAGTAACGGTCGCGTTACCCACCAGAGGCGGATTGGTAGCAATTTCCAGCCCGCCGCTTGCAAATCCCAGCCCGCCATCCTCTCCAGCAGATTGGAACAGGAAAAAAATCAGCACGACCAGCAGCACCACAATCATCGCGCTGAGGGTGCGGTTGCGGGCTAACATGGGGTCCTCGATGACGGCGGCTTCGGGCTGTGCCACCAGCGCCCGGTTTTCCATCGAACGTTGTACCATCATCTGGTTAATGCGCTGGCGGCGTTCTTCCGCCGCCCGGTAAGCAGACTGCCCGCGACGGGTGATAAATCGGTACGAGCCAACAAATAGGCCAGTAAAGAGCGCGTAAAAGGTGGTGGCAACGGTAAGAATCGTGGTTTCCAGCGCCTGCCGCAGTCCAAAGATGCGTTCCAGCAATACCCTGGCAAGATAGATATTTACTTTTAGGAAGGCATTGCTAAATTTATCTGTCAGCCGAAAGGCGCGTACTAACATACACTTGTCCCATGTTGCCGATGAACCGTCATTCTACCATGTTTCTGCTGCACATTATATTCAATGTGCAAAAAGAAAAACTTGCTTTTCAGTTAGAAAGTGGTTTAGTAGAATCATGGGGATGGGGAGAAGCAACTTTCCTAGCAGGAGTGTACCCGATGG
>CAZKZS010000479.1:0-3331 GCA_964557285.1 uncultured Anaerolineae bacterium
GTGTATCACCCTGTACATCAGGATAAGCAAATATAAACCCCTCTCCCGATGAGAGAGGGGCAGGCAGTAGGGGCAGAAACAAGCGACCAACGGGAGCGATGCCTGCCCTGTCCGTAGGGGGCGGGAATCTTCCCCGCCCTGAACCAGAAAGGGGGTGAGGATTTACGCGACTGGCAATCCAGGAACGTTATTGATTTTCAAATGTCCATCGGGTTGTGTCGGTTGGAAATTTACTCCACGCGAAGGCCACACGCGGATGCAGTTTCCAGACGGGCAACCCGTGAGGCATGTTGTATTTGGCAACGTAGGCCGCATCAACGGGCTGGGCATGAGGCGAATTAGGGTCGCTGATACGTTCAACCCGTCCTTCCAGAATCACGACTTCATCCCCGCTTTCCAGATGCACCGCCACCTGCGGATTCGCTTCCAGATTCCGCGACCATCGGGTATGAGGGCCGCCGCTAAAAAACAGGAAACCATCGGCAAACACACCCCAGATGGGAACAGCGTGCGGTGTGCCATCAGGTCGGATCGTAGCAATCCAGTAATTGCGGGCTTTTTCCAGCTTTTCCGTCACAAAGCTCCAGGGCAGCAGCCCTTCTTCATGTTCTGGGATGCCATATTCCGGGATATGAGGGCGACTTGCTTTCATCTGATTTTTTCCTCCTGCTGATGCACATTTGAGGATACACTAGGATTCATGACAGCTTCTGTCATATTCGGAAAGGCAAAATTTTTCATGCGGGCTGATCGTTTGCTTTCGATTTTGCTGCTGTTACAGATGAAACGACGTTTGACGGCGAAGGAACTGGCGGTGCGGCTGGAAGTGTCCGAACGGACTATTCATCGTGACATGGAAGCGCTCAGTATGGCCGGAATCCCCATCGTGGCGACACGCGGAACAGGTGGCGGTTGGTCGCTGCTGGAGTCCTACCGCACCCACCTGACCGGACTCAACACCGCAGAAACGCAGGCGCTGTTTGTGAATCCGCCGTCGCGTTTGCTGCAAGATTTAGGACTCTCAAAAGCATCCGAAGCGGCATTTATCAAACTGCTGGCAGCGCTGCCGGGCCTGGCACGTCATAACGCCGAATCCATGCGGCAGCGTATTTACATTGATGCGGCGGGCTGGCAGCGTTCCGAAGAAAATATCGCCTGTTTGCCCGTGCTTCAGGAAGCCATCTGGCAGGAGCGCCAGCTTAAACTGTGTTACCAGCGCAGCGAAGGCGGCGTTGTGGAACGAATCGTTGACCCGCTGGGGCTGGTTGCCAAAGGCAGCGCGTGGTATCTGGTGGCAGCAGTGGAAGGCAGCCCGCGCACCTATCGCGTCTCGCGGATTCAGGACGCGCAGATAGGAGAATCTGCCTGTACCCGACCGGACAATTTTAATCTGGCGTCCTACTGGGAACAGTCCACCCGTGATTTTGTTGCCAGTCTGCCAAGCTACTATGTCACCGCACGAATTGACTCGTCAATACTGCCCCTGTTTCGGGCGCTGGTACGTTTCACCCGCATTGAGGACCTTCAGCCGCCGGATGAGGGGGGCTGGCAGCAAATTCGGATTCGCTTTGATGTGGAGGAGGAAGCGGGTGTGTATCTGCTGGGCTTTGGCAGCCATATCGAAGTGCTTGACCCGCCCGCCCTGCGGGAAAAAATTCTAGCGATGGCACAAAAAGTAATAACCTTATACGCCTGACCATTTAAAATCCTTTGTTCACAAAAATCATGGGATTCACGGGGTCAAAGGAGGCGTTGCGGACCTCAAAATGCAGGTGCGGCGCGTTGGAGTTGCCTGTGCTGCCGATCCCGCCAATTAGCTGCCGCGCTTTAATGGGCTGCCCGCAGGTCACGCTGACGGTGAGGAGATGCCCATAAACGCTGTGGCTGCCGCCGTGATCCAGCACAATCACATTGCCTAATCCGTCAGGATGCCAGCCCGCGTACCGCACCACACCATCCCCCGCCGCATATACAGGTGTGCCTTCCGGCGCGGCCAGATCGACCCCCGCATGAGAAGCACTTAATCCGCGCACAAAACGAAAATCGTCGCGCAGAGGGGCGTTGGTGGGATAACCTTCAAACGGGTTGGAATAATCGCAGCCAATCATCAATGGGTCGCCGTTCCGGTTGACCAGCCAGGGCGGGCGCTCCCAGGGGATACAATCGCCGCGCTGCCCGTTCGGAATCAGGATTTGCTGCCCCACTTCCAGAATCGTATCCGGCTGCGCTGCTATCAATTCTGGGTTAAACACGCTGAAAATAATCTCATAGACACTGACCTGACTCTGGCGGGCAAGTTCATCCAGCGTAATGGGCATGGCAATATTGACCAGCAGACCATCCACAGGCAGGATAATGAGGGATGTCCCCGGTTTTAAGGTGCTGAGGGTATAGGCCGGATTCGACCCCACCAGCGTGCAGTAATCGAGGCCGAATTGGGCAGCCACATCATGCAAATTTTCTCCCTGCCGCAGTTCATACGTGATAATCTCGCTACGTCCCACATTTCCGGCAAACGTATAGGGCGACTGCTGAATCGGAATCGCACCGTTGGGAAGCACAACCAGGGCGGGCTGCTGCAAGACCTGAGCCAAAACCTCCGGCGCGGGGGTCAGGAATCCTGAGGAGTCAGGGGTGTTCTTATCGGTAGATTCTTTTTCAGCAGCCAGTTGCAGCACGCCATACGTCACAACCAGCACCGCCACCAGCGCCGTGATCAGCAGCACCGCGCACGCATAGCGGAATAAACGTTCATCAGAATAAGGGCGTTGTTTCATTGTGATTTTTTATCTGATAATCTTAGATGACATTTGTTACTAGCACCAACAATTATCATAATATATCATACATAGGTATAATCTTTTATTTACGTGGGAGCTATCCATATGATTAGTAGTACACGGGATATAGTGGTTGTTATCGCCCTTGTCGTCATGATTGTAGTGATTGGGCTTGGTGGAATGGCACTTGCTGGTGTACAGGCAGCACAAAATATATTACCTGATATTTGTTTAATGGACTGTGGCCCTGAATATGTGATAGATACAGGGCCTATCCACCAGAATATTCAACAGCAGGCATGGATTGAAGGAGCGCGTGCAGTAGACAATTTACCAAATCTATCCATTAAAAAAGATCGGCCCGGCCCATTGGGAGCCGACTCTCTTCGTTACAACGCATTTGTGACCATTACAGCAGGAGTAGACCTGGAACTATTCACGGAAGAAGATATTGAAGTGCAAGGAAATACCCTCATCATTCGCCTACCCAGTCCACAAATAAGAGACTGCATCTTAAATGAACAGGATTCCGTTTATTCTGATGGTGGGTG
>CAZKZS010000480.1:0-3319 GCA_964557285.1 uncultured Anaerolineae bacterium
GGCGGTACGCCCGATACCCGCCCTTTCCGTAGGGGGCAGGAACAAGCGAACGCAGAGAGCGATGCCTGCCCCTACGGTACACTATCACCACTAAATGGGGACTAGCGATCAGGGTTTACAGTGGAGAAAATAATGGTTGCGGAAGATGATATACTCGCCTTTTTTACATCAAAACCTGATAAAGTCAGAAAACGAGGCCCAGTCATATGGTTATCTCCAAAGAATTCGTAGACCAGATACTTATTCTTCCATCGCGGCAGGTATGGACTGATTATGATGCTGAGGCGGATGTGCTTTATATCAGCTTTCGCAAGCCGCAGCGTGCGAACGATAGCATCATGGAATCGGACGGCAATCTGTATCACTATGATGACAAGGAGCTGGTAGGCATTACTGTCTTAAATGCTTCCCACCAGAAAGGGTAATTTGGCAAGCGCCGCAGAACCCCTATAATGGAAGCACATCACAGCGAAAGGAAGCCTGTCATGAAAAAATATGCTTTATTCGGGATTGTGCTGGTTCTGATTGCCGTTTTTGTTTTTCCGGTCGCCGCCCAGGAAGAAACCCCGCCAACTATTGGACAACTGGTGAGTGATAGGGCTGCTAGCGAAGAATCCCCACAGTTTACGATTCTGCTGGAAGCGCTGAAGGTGGCCGATCAGCGTTTTATCGAACGCCTTTCCGACCCGGATACGGTCGCGGCCACGTTTACTACCGTTTTTGCCCCCACCGACGAAGCCTTTACCGCGCTCCTGGAAGAAATGCAGATGACCCCTGAAGATTTGCTGGCAAACACAGACCTGGTGAATGAGGTGCTGGCTTATCATATTTTGCCAGGAATTTTTGCGGCAGAAAATTTTGCTGCACGCGAAACAGCCATGTACGGCACGTTTGTTCCGCATACTGCGCTGACCATTACCAGCGACGGGGAAACGATTCAGGTCAATGATGCAACTGTTATCGAGGCGGATATTCCCGCGCAAAACGGCATGGTACATGTGATTGATAAAGTCCTGCTGCCTGCCACACTGGACGATGAATCCGCGCTGATGGTAGATGAGGAACTGCCCACGATTTATGAAATTTTGCAATCGCGGGAAGACTTTTCCTATTTTCTTGAACTCATGGATATGATGGGTTTCCAGACCGATTTGATGGTCACAAATTACACGCTGTTCCTGCCAACCAATGACGTGCTGGATGCGTTTTTTACCCAGGTGGGTGTGACCAAAGAAGATTTGTTCGCCAATACGGATACCATTACCCCGATTGCCTTTTATCATTTCCTCTCCGGTACATTTACGGCTGAAGATTTGATGTTAATGACCGAAGAAGGGGAAGCGGTTTTTGGGACACAGCAGCCGGGAACGTTCATGACCATGACGGTGGACGGCGACTCCGTAAAAGCCGATGCTGCTACGGTCACTGAAGCCGATATTCTGGCGAAAAACGGGGTGATTCATGTGATTGATACCGTTTTGCTGCCCTCCGGCTCGTAGTTTTGGCTTACTCTCCTCACCCGGGGCGAGTTGCGGGACACGGCGCTGCCGTGTCCCTGCCGGGTGAACTTGGGGTAGGCACGGCATACAAACTGCTTTTGGGGATGAGATGAAAGGGATTACCGATGAATGTACTAAGCCAAACATTGTCCATAGAACAGTTCTTAGAAATTAGCGCTCAGCATCCTGATAAACGATACGAACTTATTCATGGAGAGATTTTTGAAGTGCCTTCCCCACGTCCTTTACACGGTTTAATTGCTGCGAGAATCCTGTATTTTCTGATGGCCTATGTGATGCAAACGGATAGAGGTTATGCTGTTGGTGACTCCAATGATTTTGTGCTGTCAGGGGAAGATATTTTTCAACCGGATGCTGCCTACATTTCAAAAGAACGGCTGCCCCACCTGCCGGAACGTTTTCAGCTTGCCCCGGATTTGGCGGTTGAAATCGTTTCACCCAGTAATACGGCCAGCGAAATGCAGTATAAGGTAGAAACCTATATCCGGTATGGGTCAAAGTTAGTCTGGGTGGTTTATCCCGAACAGAAATCCGTTTATGTGTATCGCCCTGAAGGAGATGGCAGTCTGAATTTACGGAAACTGACAGGGGAAGAACATTTAGAGGGCGGTACGGTGCTGCCCGGTTTTAGCGTGGCAACCAGTAGCATTTTCCCCACCATCGAACAGGAATAAATCAATTACCAAATGTTTTAACCTCATATTTACTGATTTCTTGATCATCAGTTAGAAATATCATCTCCTCCATTCTAGCCTGTGCAATCAGCAAACGGTCAAATGGGTCTCGATGATGATTGGCAAGCCCAGCTAGGGCTAAAATGTGCGGTAACGTAATCCCTAATAAATAGATACTATTCCTTTTCTGTTGACTGTCAATGACTTCGGTAAGTGAAGTTTTCAGAGCTAATTTGCCTAGTTGGAATTTTATTTGTATTTCCCAAATAGAAACTAGACTCAGAAAAAGAAAATTATCTCTGATAGAGATAATTTTATGGACACGTTCCGAAAGTTTATCAGAACTGGTATCCAACCAGATAAAAACATGGGTATCAAGCAAATATTTCATGCTTCACCTGTCCAAAATTCATCAGGCAGTGGGTCGGTAAAATCATCCCTTATCCAGATTGCGCCCGCGTGCATGTCAAAAATGCGCGGCTCTTTTTCAGACACCTCTTCCGACTGTCGGCGCTGCTCAATATAATCATGCAACAGTTTCAATTCTTCTGACGTTAGGGTATCTACCGTTTTGAACAAAAATTGCATATCGACCATGATTCTGCCTCCAGATTTTATTGTAGCAGATTTATGCGCTATGCTAGTGCGATTATTCATCTCATATGGGGAGTTCTCATGAGCGAACATCTAGGATTTATTGGCCTGGGGATTATGGGGCGCGGCATGACCCGCAATCTGCTCAAAGCCGGATTTGAAGTTACCGTCTGGAATCGTACCGCCAGCCGCATGAGCGAAATTGAAGGGGCAATACCCGCCGCCAGCCCCGCCGACCTTGCCTCCCGATGTGACATCATCATCACCTGTGTTAGCGATACACCCGATGTAGAACAGGTCATTCTAGGGGAAAATGGGGTGATTCATGGCGTCAAATCCGGCGCGCTGGTCATTGATATGAGTACCATCAGCCCACAGGCCACCCGCGCTATCGCCGCCCGTTTGCAGGAAAAAGGCGCTCATATGCTGGATGCGCCCATCAGCGGAGGCAGCGAAGGCGCGGCCAAAGGCACACTAAGCATCATGGTCGGTGGGGACGCGGCACAGGTCGAACGTGCGATGCCCTATTTT
>CAZKZS010000481.1:0-3299 GCA_964557285.1 uncultured Anaerolineae bacterium
AAGCCCCGTGCTGCAATGAGAGGGCTTTTTTGAGCATACTGTTGAACATGACCAAATTCATGGGCAGCAATTGCCATCGCAGCGACAGAGGGCTGACGGGCAACCCCCGGAGAAAACCGCACAACCTGATTCTGCGGGTCAAAATGGTCGCCTAGCTCCTGAGGGATGCTTTCCAGCGCGACATTTAAACCGTACTGCCGCATTAACTGACGGGCTGTATCTACGCCTGTAACACCGGAACTATTGGCACGCTGACTCCAGGTGGCATACGCATTTCTGACCATCATTTGCGCCAACCCGCTAAGCAGCAGCGCCGGCAGCATTACACAAAGAAGATAATTGGTGTCAAAGTACATCTAACCACGCTCCTGATTTTAAAACAATCGGGAGTTTGTACTCCCGATGCTTCATTGATTATAGAGGAGCAATCTCAGAGCAAGATTAGAAATACCCAACAAGCGGCGCTTTTAGCTGTTCGCGTTTGATACCTTTCAGGGCGCGAATGGCTGCCTCAAGCTGGTTATCCTGCCCTTCTGGAGCTTCAAGGTCCAGTTCGACCACAACATCCGGTTCCAGTCCGGTTTCGTCAACGGAGTTACCATCCGGTGTAACCCATCGTGCGATAGACACCCGCACCGCGCCCCCATTGGAAAGCGGATTGATAATTTGCACTGTCCCTTTGCCAAACGTGGTCACGCCAACAATCACCGCGCGGTCAAGGTCACGGAATGAACCCGCCACCAGTTCGCTGGCGCTGGCGCTGCCTGCGTTGACGAGGACAGCTAGCGGCACATCCGGCGCGACGGCAGTTGAATTGGCCTCAAACACCCGTTCTTCTTCACCGGGAAGCTGCTCAATCAAAATGACACCTTCATCAATGAACAGGCGAATGACTTCCAGAGAACTATCCAGATAACCGCCAGGATTGTCGCGCAAATCCAGCACCAGACCATTCAGATTGTTGGCATCCATTTCAAGCAGGGTATCACGTAATTCGGTGGCCGATTCCAGCGTGAACTGAGAAAGACGAATATAACCAACATTGTTATCCAGCATCCGGCTTTCAACAATCGGCAGCACAATCCGTTCCCGAATTACGGTGATTTCAATCATGTCCGGCTCACCATCCCGCAGGATTCCCAGACGCACGGCCGTACCCGCCGGCCCGCGCACCTGATTGATAATTTCGGCCTGGGAAAGGTCGGTGATGTCTTTGCCGCCCACCTGTACAATAATATCACCCGGGAGGATACCCGCTTCTTCTGCCGGAGAACCGGGCAGCGGGCCAACAATGATTAAGCCTCCGGTTTCTTCATCCTGACGCACCGTAGCGCCAATCCCTTCAAATTCGCCGTTTAGAGATTCATTCCACGCCGCCAATTCAGAAGGTTCGAGATAATTGGTGTTTTCGTCCTCAAGGGCTTCTAACATGCCCTCTAACGCCCCTATCATCAGGGTTTCATCATCCACAGGATCAACAAACTGCGACTTTACAATGTCATAAGCTTCCCAGAAAGGACGAAACGTTTCTTCCGCCTCCGGTGACTGGGCTTCTGCGACTGGTGAAGCAGACCGATTCGCGGTCAGGAAGCCAGCGCCAAAAGCCACTGTCACCAGCAGCACCAGACTTAGCAGCGTGCGTAGTTTTGCCATCTTATAAAACTCCAAACTTCCATGCTTTTGCTTATTCTAACAGCAACCGAAAAATCTGTATTCAACTATGAAGACAAATTTGCACTCTCTTATATTACCCCTCATATTAAGTTTGTGTCCAGAGTATGACTCACAGGGAGAGGCGTTTTTCCGCTAATTTTTCACCTATTTCCAGAAGTAAATTGTAATTTTCGCAGCGATTTTTCCACGCCTCAGGAATCGCATTCAACCCTAAGCGGGCGGCACTGATTCCCCCTGTGATGCAGGCTACCGAATCGCTGTCCCCTTCAATATTGGCGGCCAGACGTACCGCCGCCACGTAATCATCCGGCAACTGCCGTACACAGTAAAAAGCCATGGCAACCGCTTCCTCACCGACCCAACCCTGACCAATATGCTGAAGCGCGGCGACTTTGTTCGTCCAGCCCTCCACATGACCGATTCGCAGGATGGCGTGGTCAAAATCATCGGAAATGCCGCCAGCCGCTTCCAGCACCGGACGAAACCAGTCGTTTGGATGAACCCCATCCAGCGCCAGTTTTATCATATAAGCGGCGGCAATGGAGGCGGCCTGCGCTGCCGGATGCCCGTGTGTAATTAGTCCACTCGCCAGCGCCACTTCTTTTAATTTCGCGGGGTCGTGCTGGTAAAAATAGCCAATGGGAGCCACCCGCATGGCCGACCCACAGCCTTTAGAATCTGGAATTCCTGACTCACGCCAGGGGATGCCTTTTTCAAAATTGCGTGTTCCTGCAAGGCAGGTATTCCCCGGCGCACGGTTGTTTTCCGGACTGTGCATCCAGTGTATAAATTCCCGTCCGATGACTGCCATCAGCGAATCAATATCTTTGTCACCTGCTTCAATCAGCGCATTGGCTACGGCCAGAGTCATCTGGGTGTCATCGCTGTAATAGGCGGGAGTAGGCGGTTCGAGAATTCCGGTTGTGCTGTAGCGTTCGTACAGGTTTTTTAAACTCAAAAATTCCACCGGATACCCCAGGGCATCTCCAAGCGCCAGCCCCAATAAAATCGCCTGTGCCTGTTCCACGCTCATCACTGTTCCTCGACCTGCTCAGACGGTTTTTTATAAATCAGCCATGTACATTCGGGATGACCCATGGCTATGCAGGTGGTTTGTTCTACTTTGACATGTTTTCCTGCGGTGACAAAACTGCCGCCTTCAATAAATCCCGCTTCCCATATCCAGCAGATAGGGACATCGGCTTTTTTACCCACGCAGCAGGGACAGTCCGGTGAACTCCAGATAAAATAGTCGTTTTCTTCTCGCAAATTAATACGAATATCAAAGTGGACGCGGTAATATAATTTTCGGAAGCCTTCTGCTGTGTTATTCAAGCTCATTCGCATGGCCTGTTCGGTGGGAATCAGTTTAAAAACCGTTCCAGCGAAGCCAAAAAGCGGGTGATTTTCAATCATCCATCGGGCGGAGGCACGGCCAATCCGCAGGGCATGTCCCTTGCCGGCCCGCCCATAAAATTGGATCATGGCGTGGTTTAGATTGGAATAGTCGCGGAACACATACCCTGCATCAAAATTCAGATTATCGGGGGGAAAATTGTTGATGGCATTTTCCAGCCCTGCATAACGCAGCATGACATTCAGGGCAACCTGCCCTGCTACGTCTT
>CAZKZS010000482.1:0-3283 GCA_964557285.1 uncultured Anaerolineae bacterium
AGAGTACAACGTGATGCAACAGATCCAATTAATCGTTTACTCAATTATGGCTATGGTATTTTGTATGGTCAGGTGAAACATGCCATCTTATTGGCAGGACTTGACCCATACGCAGAATGCCTACACGTAGCTCGTCCAGGCAAGCCATCGCTTATATTGGAGTTAATCGAAGCGTTCCGCCAGGTCGCAGTAGATCGCCTCGTCTTCGGTTTAGCGAATCACAGCTACATTGTTGAGCAATCAAATGAGGGTCAACTCATGAAGAAACGCGCCATGATTTTGCCGAAAAGGTACTGGAACGCTTGGAAATACAATATCTCTATGAAGGAAAATACTAGGCGCTACGCAGGATTATCCAAAGCCAGGAATTATTTTTTATGTTATTGTATTATTGACAGCACAAATTCAATATGATTGCAACCAGGATCAGCTATATTCACCTGGCTCAGGCGTGTAAGAACGCCTATAGGCCAGACACTAGCTACTCTTTATTCAGACAGTAGGGACTTTCGCCATCCCTTTAGTCTATTTTACATCCCGCTTCTTTCACACTCCTTTCTGTTCACAGTGTATTGTATTCTCATCAAAAAGCCCTACAATTCTGCGCGTTTAGATGAGGAGAAACCAATGAAAATTCCGTTTGGCGGACGTGTTCTGATTCTGGGCTGTGGGTCGGTGTCGCGCTGCTTCCAGCCGCTTGTCCTCAAACACTTTGACATGGATTTTAGCAAACTAACCGTGCTGGATTTTGCCGACTTGCGCCACACGATTCCCGATACGCTGGCGGCAGGCGCAACTTTTGTGCAGGATCGCATCACGCCGGAAAATATGGGGGAACTGCTCGGCAAATACGTGGGTGCTGGCGATTTACTGGTGGATTTGGCCTGGAATATCGACACAGGAGAAATTATCCAGTGGTGTCATGACCATCAGGTGCTATATATCAATACTTCCGTCGAACTCTGGGACCCCTACCAGGATGCGGCCAGCATCCCTCCAGCAGAACGCACCCTCTACGTCCGGCATCTGGCACTCCGTAAGCGCACCGCCAAATGGTCAAAAACCAGCAGCGCGACAGCCATTGTCGAACACGGCGCGAATCCCGGTCTGGTTAGCCACTGGACCAAAGTGGCGCTGGAGGACATCGCTCAGGCCATGTTCCAGCAGGTCAAACTGAATAAAAAACGACGTACCGCGCTGGAAAAAGCCCTCACCAACCGCGATTATGCACGGCTGGCAATGTTGGAAGGTGTCAAAGTCATCCACATTTCCGAACGGGATACGCAGATTAGTGACCAGCCCAAAGAAGTGGATGAATTTGTCAATACGTGGTCAATTGAAGGCTTCCGCGAAGAAGGCGTCGCACCCGCCGAAATGGGCTGGGGAACACACGAACGCCGCCTGCCTGCGGGCGCTCATCAGCACACCTATGGCCCCGGCAATCAGATTTGTCTCGCTCAGATGGGCATGAATACCTTTGTGCGTTCGTGGGTGCCGGAAGGTGGAGAAATTATCGGGATGGTGGTGCGGCATGGGGAAGCCTTCACTATCAGCGACACCTTGACCGTGTGGGAGGGGGATATTCCTGTTTACCGCCCCACCGTGCATTATGCCTATCTGCCTACCGACGCGGCGATTGCTTCCCTTCATGAACTCAAAATGCACGGGTATCAGCTTCAGGAAAAACAGCGCATCATGACCGATGAGATTATCGGCGGTAAAGATGAGCTGGGGGTGCTGCTGCTCGGTCATGACCTCAACGGCTGGTGGGTCGGTTCACAGTTGGATATTCACGAAACCCGTCAGCTTGTTCCACATCAGAACGCCACCACTTTACAGGTAGCTGCATCGGTGCTGGGTGCATGTTTCTGGATGATACGCAACCCCAACAAAGGGCTGTGTGTGCCGGACAACCTGCCGCACCGTGAGGTTTTAGAAGTTGCCAACCCCTATCTGGGGCCGTGTCCGTCCGTGCAAACTGATTGGACTCCCCTCAAGAATCGCTACGACCCGTTTGAAAACTGGGGCGTTAAACGCCGCCCGTCTGAGGATGAGGTGTGGCAGTTTGAAACCTTTTTAGCCTTCTAACCTGCTAACTTAACGAGTGATGGTGTGACCGCACCATCACTTTCCTCCCTTGTTGAAAAAATCATAAATGAAATTTAAGGTTATTTAGGGCAAGCTTAACTATTGAATACCTACAAAGTGATAGTGTTAACGCAGCAACATGCTTAAACTTTTCTCGTAGGTGTCCATGCCAGTATTACAACGTTTTAGTATTCGCCTGAATCTGGTGCTGCTTTTTATCGTGGCGGTGCTGCTGATAACCCAGATACGTACCTGGCAGGAGCTACAGAAATATAAAGCGGGTACTCCTACAGCGCTCCCTCAAACTATTTTCAGTGAGGCAGAAACTTCCTCCTGCACCGCAACGGTCAATGTGAGGCATCTCAATCAGCGTAGCGGGCCGGGAGAAAACTACCCTATCACGGGCGCTGCCAGGAATAGACAGGTGATGAACGGCATCGGCTGGGATAACAACCGTGAATGGCTTCTGGTCAGCACCTCCTCCGGTTCGGCATGGATGTATGCCCAATATATGACTCTCACGGGCAATTGTGAGGATTTACCCATCCGTGAAACTCCGGAAACTGCTGCTATCTCCGAATCGCAGATACAGCCTGCAAATCGACGCGGCCAACGGGAATCAGAACTAGCTCAGCCATCCGTGACCCCCGAACCCACCCCACAGGCAGCAGCCAGCACTCCGATTGCTCAGACTACAACTACCGCCTTGTCTCCAATTTTTACGGCGGAAGTGCAGTATTGGGCGGAGCAAATTATGGGGTGGTCTGCCACCTATCAAATCGACCCGAATCTAATTGCCACCGTGATTCAGATTGAAAGCTGCGGTGATCCTACCGTGAGTTCAAGCGCGGGCGCTCAAGGGCTGTTTCAGGTAATGCCATTTCACTTTGCCGCCGGTGAGGACATGCTCGATATAGCAACCAATGCCCGACGGGGGCTGGCTTATCTTCAGGGAGCGTTAGAACTGTCAAATGGGGATGTCGGGCTGGCACTGGCAGGCTACAATGGCGGCTACGGGGTCATGAATGGGAATTGGGCGTTAGAAACCCGACGCTACTCCTACTGGGGCAGTGGGATTTACGCTGAGGCGGTTTCAGGCGCAACCGTTAGTCCCACCTTGCAGGAATGGCTGGCCGCCGGCGGATCGAGTCTGTGTGCGCGTGCCAGCGCCAGTCAAAATACGCTTCCATAAAAT
>CAZKZS010000483.1:0-2414 GCA_964557285.1 uncultured Anaerolineae bacterium
GGGGGCAGGTCTTGTCATTGCTGCAGTTACTGACCGTCTCGATTTTATTCAGGACATGAATTTCAAACCGCTTGAAGTGGTGTTAATGCTGGCTTACTTTTTGCTCAGTTTTTTGCTGTTTGCCGGAATCATGGTCGGCGTGGGAGCGTCGGTAACGGCTGAGCAGGAAGCGCGTCAGTTTGCCAGTGTATTCGTGCTGCTGGTCATCTCACCTACCTGGTTTATTGCTGCATTTATAAACTCCCCCACCGGAGCGATTGCCACGTTTTTCAGCCTATTCCCGTTTACCTCTCCGGTCACGAATCTCTTTCTCATCGGATTGGGAGAAGCCCGCGATTGGCAGATTATCACCAGTGTGGTGATCTTGCTGGTTTCGATTGTTGCCGTGCTGTGGGCATCCGTAAAAATATTCCATGCAGGTATGTTGATGTATGGGCAGCGACTGGGGCTGAAGCAGCTTCGGCAGGCTGTATTTGGAGGACTTTAACATGAGAAACTGGTCGATTGTGTTCTGGCAGGAGCTTCGTAACCAGTTCCGCCGCAAAGCCTATCTGTTCAGCACCTTCGGCGTTCCCCTGATTGCGCTGCTGGCCTATGGCGGCTACGTGATTTACGACAATATCACTGGCGAGAACAAAAAAGCCGAAGAAACTATTGAAACCGAATTTGAAAACGAAAAACGGGTGGGGTATGTGGATTTGACGGGGGCTTTTCCCGCGCCGGATGCTGATTCCCCCTTTAACGATTACCTGACTCGCTACGAAGATTTTGCCAGTGGTGAAGCCGCCGTGCAAAGTGGGGACATCAGCCATCTGTATGTCATTGAAAAAGACTACTTTGAAACGGGCGAAGTCAGCATGTGGCTGGAATCCTTTAGCATGACTGCTATTGAAAGTAATGTGATGGAAGCCTTTTTGCTGACTTCCATGATCGAAGATACCGACCCTTATGTGGTTGCCCGCCTGCGTGCGCCCACCACGCAGATTGTAGAACATCGCGTGACACAGGGAGAAACCCGAATGGGGGATTCGGAGCAGGATTTCTGGCTGGCCTACGCGCTTTCGCTGGTTCTGATGATAACCACCTTCGGCTCAAGCGGTTATCTGATGCAAAGCGTGGTTGAAGAAAAAGAAAACCTGACCCTTGAAATTGTCCTGACTTCGGTCAAACCGCTTGCGCTGCTGGTCGGAAAGGTGCTGGCAATGGCGCTGACCGGATTACTACAGATGGGGTTATGGATTCTGGTAATGATGTTCATTGCAAACCAGCTTTCCGTCCAGTTTGTAGATTTTAGCTCACTGGAAATTAAACCGTCGGCGGTGGTGCTGGCAATTGTGTATTTTATTCTTGGTTTTGGACTGACAGGCGGATTGTTCGCAGCCATTGGGTCGATTATCAATACTACCCGCGAAGGCTCGTCGTACAGCAGCCTGGTGACACTGCCTGCCGTGATTCCGTTTTTCTTTTTGACCCCCATCACTGAAGACCCGAACAGCACCCTGGCCGTCGTTTTCAGCCTGATACCGTTTACCGCGCCCCTCACCATGATGATGCGGATTGCCTTAACCTCTGTGCCTGCCGTTGAAATTGCGCTGAGTGTGGGGCTGATGGTGATAAGCATTGTAGGCGCAATGTGGATTGCAACCCGTCTGTTCCGGGTGAATACCCTGCTGCGCGGAACGGTCCCCAAACTGAAAGATCTTCCCAAATTGATTTTCCAGAGTTAAGTTATCAACAGGAGGGAGGCTTTACTCCCCTCCTGTGATGGCACAGGGATAACGTTTTTGTCTTATGAGGCCAGCACGTTCCCTGATTCTCTCCCAGACGTTCATGTGCAGCAGGCTTACTGTCACCTTGCCTACCTGAGTGAGAGGCTCAATGCGTGTGCCATTCAGTTGAAAATGTTCTGACCATGTATCCTTACGTGGGTTAAAAAGAAAGGAAAATTCACGTGTGTCTGGCGTAAAGGATGCGAAGTCGCTTCCTTTGTGCCGGTTGCAATCCAGGCAGCTTAGGCAAAGATTGTCCTCAGTGGTTTCACCATGATGTTTTTCCGCGATAATATGGTCAATTTCAGGGCGAATAAAATCATCTTCCAGAGGCAGCAAACAGTATTCACAACAAAAGTTTGCTCTCTCGATAACTTGGCGACGTAATTCTTCAGGAATATAACTCATTTTGCCGCCAGTTTATCTCGCGCTTTAATTTTGAGCATCCGCATAAGATGATTCATTTGAGAGATTTGTTCCAGTTCTTTATTTTCTTCTACGGTCAGCAGAACGGCTTGATTTTTTTCCAGCAGATGCCGGACTCTGGCCTGTAATTCATCTGAGGCATGAAATTCGATGATTTGCTGAGGCGTTGGGCTGCTGACCAGAAAATCCAGCACTTCATCCAGGGCTGAGGTGATTTGA
>CAZKZS010000483.1:2424-3282 GCA_964557285.1 uncultured Anaerolineae bacterium
GTCCATTTCTTTGCGTTCCTCAGCTGTTAAGTCTCCATTCCGACTCTGCTCCAATAAATAACCTGCGCGTTCCTGTGCTGCTTCAGATAAATGAAACTCAACAATCTGCTCAAGAGTTGGGCTGCTGACCAGAAAATCCAGCACTTCATCCAGGGCTGAGGTGATTTGAATAGCATCCATGACTTGTCCTCCTTATAGGAATTTTAATCTTCAAGCCGGAAGGAGGTCAAACATTTCTTTTTCTATCACAAGCCACATTATCGAAAAAGCGCCGTAAAATCCCACCCTTCAGAGTTGGGGATGGAAGGCGTTGTTGCGTGAGAGATGGAGTTTGGGTATCCTGTTGGTATGACCAAGAGGCGACGACTCAGACAAGCGTTACCGGTCCTGAAAAGCTCTTTTCCTGGCCTATGGACACGCACAGGTTTCATCGCCACAGTAGGCGGCGGGATGAAGGAGAACCAGAAGGGGATATGATGGAGGTGCGCCGTACCTACAAATATCGCCTTTATCGGTGCGACAAACGCGACCAGTATTTGCACCAGCAAATCAACATCGCGGGTGCGGTGTGGAATCACGCACTGGCCTTGCAAAAACGCTATTACCGCCTCACGGGAAAGTCCATTCCGCTTGACATCCTGAAAGCGCACATTGCCAACCTGCGGATGCGAACCAAGCGCTATGCCTTTTGGCAGGCGCTCGGTTCTCAGGCCGTTCAGGACGTGCTGGAACGGCTGGACATGGGCTATCAGCGTTTTTTCAAGAAACTGGCGAAGCGCCCCCCGAAGTACAAAACAGTGAGGCAGCGCAAGTCCTTCACCCTCAAACAGGCGGGCTGGAAACTGCGGGTGTACAACC
>CAZKZS010000484.1:0-3261 GCA_964557285.1 uncultured Anaerolineae bacterium
TGACCAACCTCCTGTCGCGGGAGCACCCGCTGCCGGTGCCGCGCGTGCTGGGGATCGTCATCCAGGTCCTGGCCGGGATCGACGAGGCGCACCTGGCCGGCGTGGCCCACGCCGATCTCAAGTGCGACAACATCGTCGTCGAGCAGCGGCGTGAGCAGCACATCCGCCCGGTCGTAATGCCCGGCGTGATACAAGACGCGAATCGCCAAAAGCGTCGTGTAGGTCGATTCGTTCTTGTCGAGCGCTGCGAGCGTGCGGTTCACGATCTCGTCGCCTAACTCCGTTTGTTCCAGTTGATAAGCTTGCCAGGCGATGAGCAGCGCCGCCGATATTCTGATGAAACACCTGGGCATTGTGGGCAGCATCAACCCGGAAGATATGTACCAGGCGTTTACCCAGAAAATCGAACCCGAAATCGAACCCGATGGCCGCCGTTCTGAACTGTTCGAGATTCCCATTGAGCAGCTTGACCTCAGCGTGCGCGTTTTTAACTCTCTAAAACGTACCGGAATTACGACCGTCGGTGAGGTGCTGGAAATGCTGGATCGCGGACCGGATGCGATGCTGGCAATCCGCAACTTTGGGGAAAAATCGCTCGATGAGCTGGTGGATAAACTCAAAGAGAAGAATTATCTGCCCCAGGAAACCGAAGTCCGGCGGGGTGAATAGGAAGAAGAAGGTTTTATCATGCGACACCGCGTTGCTGGAAAAAAACTAAGCCGCGACATGGACCACCGTAAGGCGCTGCGGCGCAACTTACTGGTGGCTCTGTTCACGCACGAAGAAATTATCACGACCCAGGCGAAGGCACAGGCCATTCGCGGAGAGGCCGAAAAAATCATCACCAAAGCGAAACGGGCGCTGGCAAAAGATGACCCGATTCGTGCCGTTCATGCCCGCCGCATTGTGCTGGCGAAACTGGGCAACAACCGGGATGCCATGACCAAAGTATTTGATGTCTACGCGCCCCGGTTTTCGGAGCGCCCCGGTGGATACACCCGCCGTTATAAAATCGGCAATCGGAAAGGCGATAATGCCCCGATGGTGATGTTGCAGTTGTTATCGGAGGACGAAGGCGCTCCCAAGTAAGCAGCGTTTTCGTGGCTGCCTGGCTTATGATGGAACGAATTACGCGGGCTATCAAAAGCAGGCGCAGGGCGTCCCGACCATTCAGGCGGCTGTTGAGGCAGCACTCGCCAGCGTGATGGGTCAGGACGTTGGGGTGCTGGCCGCCGGACGGACAGATACCGGAGTACATGCAACAGGTCAGGTGATTGCGTTTGACTGTGTATGGGAACACCCGACGGAAAACCTCTGGCGTGCCATTAATGTCCACCTCCCGCCTGACATTGCCCTGCTGAATCTGGAAGTGGCTGCGCCGGACTTTCATCCCCGGTATGACGCCGCCAGCCGACGGTATATTTACCAGTTTTATACTTTGCCAGTCCGTCATCCCCTTCTGGAAAGAACGTACTGGCATGTGACTTACAGGCTCGACCTGGCAGTGATGCAAACCGCCGCGAACCTGTTTCTAGGGAAACATGATTTTGCCACCTTCGGCCAGCCTCCAAAGGGTGATGTGACGGTGCGCGAAATTTATGAAGCGAACTTTAAGAGGATTGATTCAGACCTGTACCAGTTTGCGATTGAAGGCAATGCGTTTTTGAAACATATGGTTCGCCGCATGGTCGGAACGCTGGTAGAGGTTGGGCGCGGGAAGATGAGCCTTAAGGAATTTGCGGACGCTTTTGCGGCAGCAGATCGCCGCCGTGCTGGACCCACCGCCCCGCCACATGGATTAACACTGGTACATGTGAAATTTTTGGAGACAGAACGATGAGAGTAAAAAGCTGGACACCAACACCAAAAGACATCCAGCGCGAATGGTGGGTGGTGGATGCAGAGGGAAAAACCCTGGGGCGTCTGGCGTCACAAGTGGCCCATATCCTCAAAGGCAAACACAAACCGACCTACGCGCCGCATATGGACGTTGGCGACTTCGTGATTATCACCAACTGCGACAAAATTCGCGTCACAGGCCGCCGCATGGATGACAAAATGTACTATCGGCACACAGGGTATCATGGCGGGCTGCGGAGTACCTCCCTGCGTGATATGCTGGACCGCCGGCCGGAACGCGTGCTTGAACTGGCAATCAAACGGATGCTGCCGAAAAACCGCCTGGGGCGTCAGATGTACCGCAAGTTGAAGGTTTACGCGGGCGCAACTCACCCGCACGAAGCGCAGCAGCCCAAAAAGCTGGAAATTGAAGGATAAGTAGCATGGACACACGATATTATGAAGGTGTAGGACGCCGCAAAGCCTCTACTGCGCGGGTGCGGCTGCATCCGGGCGGCACAGGCAACGTTACCATTAATGACCGCCCCGGTGAGGAATATCTGACGGTGCGCGGTTCGGTGGAAGAAATTACACGTCCCCTCGCGCTGTTTGGGCAGGAACGTACCTATGACATCACTGTGAAGGTGAACGGCGGTGGTATGGTCGGTCAGCTTGGCGCGATTCGTCTGGGTGTGGCGCGGGCGCTGCTTAAAATTAACGAAGAACAGTACCGCCCCGAACTGCGGAAAAATGGCTTTCTGACACGCGATGCCCGGGTGAAGGAACGCAAAAAACCCGGCCTCAAACGTGCGCGTAAAGCCCCCACCTACACCAAACGTTAAACCCCGTTTTCAAATGAGAATCAGGAGAGGCAGTCAAATGGCTGTCTCTTTTTGTTTTAGTTAAATAGCCATGTTATGATGTGTATCTGACGAAAAAACCCCGAAGCCTGCAAGCCACCGGGGTTTTTCTGAATCCCTTAGAATAGAGGAGTCAATGTTATTATGAACCACAAAGTTCAAAAATTCAACCCTGATGACCAAACGGGAGTTCTACTTATTTACGACGCGGAGGAGCATAACTCTTGGGCAACCCAAAAGCAAATGGCAGAGATGTTTGGGGTTGCCGTAAACACAATTAATGAACACATCAAAGCTATAGAAGTTGAGTTAGGAGAACAGTTTACCTTTCAACTTTTTCCAATCCTTGCCTCTGATGGCAAAACTTATCAGGTTAAGCATTATAAACGGGAAATAGTAGAAATGGTAAAGGCTCGTATCAGAAAATCAGGTAAGCCCATCCTTTATGAAAAAGAGATACTTCATACAAAGGTAGAAAAATACTTAAAATCTCAGCAGTTTTTATTTATTCGATATGAAGTTCCAATGCTCATACAGGGTAAAGCGGATTTTGTTGCTTATT
>CAZKZS010000485.1:0-3252 GCA_964557285.1 uncultured Anaerolineae bacterium
AAACGGGAATTCCCCTGGATGATCCACACAAACTTGATAGGTCACCAAGGTTGCTGACTCCGTTGCCTCTGCGTTTGCTGTTCCCTGCACTTCCATCGTCTCACCCTGCCTTTCTGCCCGCATGGGGCTTGTTGAAGTGTTGAGTTAAGAGATTGCGGATAAATCCGCTTGCCGTGATGCCCTGCGAACGCAAAGCGTCGAGCTTGGCCTTCAAGTCGTCTGGAAGCTGAATAGATAATCGTTTCATTGTCGCACCTCCTTCGGTAGCAGCATATGCTGCTTATATAGCATTCGCTGCTTAATGCGTCAAGGTGCCGTTGACTGCTGCGGAAGACTTCTCTATTCTCCCCGCCATGCCAAAACAGGAAAAAGATTCAGCTGTGCTCTATGTTCGCGAAGCGCCTAGAGAATTAGCGCAAAAGCTGAAGGCTGCTGCTGCCCTTCAAGGGAAAAGCCTCCAAGCCTATCTGTTGGAGTTAATGGAAACTCATGTAGATGAGTTGGAGAAGAAGGGCCTGCTCCCGAAGGGGAAATAAGTGCAATGCGGGTGATTTATCTCAGTTGAGGATTCTCAGGCAGCTCAGGCATTGAAATCGGCACTTTATGCCTTCCTCGCGATTATCATCGTACTAGGTCTACTTTACAGCGCCGAGCTAGCCGGAGGATGCATATATATTTATCCTCTGAGGCATGACATGACAGGGGATGGCGCGTACACAGTCAGTGACTTGTGGGCGCAAGTTAAGTGGTGGCTGCATCTCCCAGGGGAACTGGTTATAAGCGGCATACTCAAAATAATGCCTGGAGTTGCCAGATTTTTTGAGCTTTCCCTTGTTCAGTGCCGGGGTGTGTTTTCAATGGTAGTCTCCGCGGTCACATGGGCGGTCACTTTCATTATCTGGAACGTGCTGGCGAGTTGGGACTAGGTGCCGAGCAGATGCTTGGAAATGGTCTGACTGAGGTAGAAACTTGCGCGAAACCGAGACGCAGACCCGTGGTCCACAAGTTGTCAGTGAGAGATGGTGGCATCGCCTCCTCCGGGTTCTAATCTATGTCAGTACTTTTTTGGTACTTAGCTGCTCAGGATTGTTTCTTTCTTTTGATCCAGCAAATTACACTCATTCATATTCCTATAGCTTTGAGAATGACTTTAAAACATTTCAAGGGGAGGAAGACACCTGCCTGTCATACAGACAGGACGAATTATTATCTTGCGGAGAATTGAGGACTCCCGCAGAGTTGCTTGCTCGACTTACAAATGCCAGGCATAGTAGGGGGCTGGGCGCTGATCGAGATTTTCCGGAGGCCCTGGTAGCTAGCGCGGTGGAACTGGGCGAGCTGTTAGACAGGGGCGGCATAAAGTATCGTCACGCCGAGCATTGGAAATTGTCAGAGTTGGCAAAGGTGGTCGGATTATCATTGGTGATATCCATCCTTTGGTATCTCTGTTTTGTCCTGCTTTATAAGGTCATTCTATTTATTGTGCATGGCCACACCAGAGTTCGAAGGTCTGAAATTTCATCTTGATGCCGGTCTTATGCTGATTTGTCTTGAGTGTCTCTTCCCCCATCAACATTGAGCCGAGTGGATGAAAAGAACAGTCGCTTCTGGCGATTCTAGTCTTGCATCATCTGCATTGTGCTTGCATGGTCATCGGTGCATCTCTTCGGCTCTGTGCCCCCCTACATAGTAAGTCGGCCATTGGTTTCTAGATCTGCCACTAGCGAGGGGAGTAAATGCCTGCCCAATGGGGAATGGGCCAAGCGGGGCGGCTGCGGTAGAGTCTGGGCATGCACCTCGCTTCATTCCAGGCCGATTCTCCTTCCTTTTCGATCCCGTGCATGGTGAGCGTTCCTCAGCAGGATTGGCACGTTGCGGGGATAATCTGGGGACTCTCCGCCAAACACCTTCACGTTGAGTGCCCTGTGGCGGCTTCTCCCGGCATGACCGTTTCCCTGTTCTTCATCTACCCCGGAACAGATGAAGCCTTTCATCTGGATGAAGCGCTCGTCACGTGGGTGCGAGGTCATGAATTTGGCCTCGGGCTGGTGAATGTGCAGGCAGGTGAGACCGTCCGCCTTGAGCAGTATGTGATTGGTCAAGTCAGGTAAGATTGTGCCATGTACGCAATTTGCCGCATTGACCACGAGGCATCAAGCACCCATTCATGGCATGTCACCGTTCAGCGGCGCGGCCAGATCTTCTCCCGGCATTTTAGTGATGGCAAGCACGGTGGGAAGCGCTACGCCTTGCAGGCCGCAAAAGCCTATCGTGACAGTCTCGTCAAACAGCACCAACCTTTGAGCCGTAAAGAGTTCTGCCTGATTCGCAAGAGAACCAATCGCTCAGGGGTTTCAGGGGTAACTCGACATGAGGTGCCAGGTCGCACGCCGACCAGCCCGCGGCATTGCTTTTGGCTGGCACAGTGGCCCATCGGGAACGGGAAAGCTGAGCAACGTAAATTTTCGATCAAAAAATATGGCGAGGAAGGGGCGTATCTGAGGGCCGTCCAGACCAGAAGCCGTGCCCTGGCGGCACTAGCTCGCATCCCTTTCTATAATTTTTCCCGCAGCGCCTGACTCCTCGCGGGGCTCTCCTTGTTCACCCAGCACCTGCCTTCATTTCAGTCCAAAGCGTTGGGTGCTTGTCGCGTGAAGGGCTATCCGTTATCCTGTCGGCTCACTGGATCGTCCGCCTATGCGAATCCTTACGTTTGCCGTCCTGACCCTTACTCTCAGCAGCGGAAATCAACTCTCAGCCTGTTTTGAATCAGTAGCAAGTCTGGCAGGTGCTGGAGTAGGGGAGCGGCGTGGCTGCTGTTCTCATCACGGCGGGGTATGCGGATGCGAGAAGGGCCGGGCGTTATGTTGTGACGGACGATTGAGCCCCTCATGCGGGTGCGACTGATGCCGCGAATATGGCTGCTTGCTCTGCTCCTTGGTTTCTTGGCGTCTACACCCGTCGCGGCCATCGAATATCAAGGCAGGGTGGTTGGGGTAATAGACGGAGATTCCATCAAAGTCATGCATCATGGCAAAGCTGAGCAGATCCGGCTCTTGGGTATCGACTGCCCTGAGAAGCGCCAGCCATTCGGCACCCGAGCCAAGGAATACACCTCCGGGTTGGCTTTCGGGCAAGAGGTAACGGTATACGGGGATAAGCGGGACCGATACAGACGAACGCTAGCAGAAGTTCTCTTGCCGGATGGCCGAAGCCTGAATCAAGAGTTGGTGAGAGCGGGGATGGCCTGGT
>CAZKZS010000486.1:0-3228 GCA_964557285.1 uncultured Anaerolineae bacterium
CCTGCCAGCCAGGTCGTTCAGCCTGTGGTCAATGCCCGTGAACTGCAAATTGTGACGGGTCAAACCGTGTATGTGCCGGCTTATTCCGAAATTTTTAACCACAGCGCGGAACAAACCATCAAACTCACCGTGACGCTGGCGATTCATAACAGCGACCCCAACAACGCCATTATCATTCAATCGGTACAGTATTTTGATACCAATGGCAAGTTAGTGAAACAGTATGTCGATGAGCCTGTACAAGTGCCGCCGCTTGCCACCGCCGGATTTGTGGTTGAGCAGGAAGATACTACCGGGGGCTGGGGCGCGAATTTCATGGTGGTCTGGGGCGCGGAACAGCCCGTTTATGAGCCTGTGATTGAAGCCGTGATGATTAGCACCAGCAGCGCGATAGGCATTTCGATGATTAGCCCGGGGCGCGTCGTTTCGCAAACAGCAGATTAAAAGCGGTCAATCGCGTGGTACAATGGTGCCTTCAATAAACTTGCTAAGAAAGAAGGCCACGATGCGCGGTGAAATCATCGCCCTCGACCTGGAAACCACAGGGCTAGACCCGATGCAGGACATGATTATTGAAGTCGGGATGGCACTTTGCAAAGACGACCAGATTATTGACAAATACCAAACCCTGATTAACCCCGGCGTTCCCATCCCACCTGCGGTAGTGAGCTTAACTGGAATTACCAACAACGAAGTCCAGAACGCACCCCTGATTGATGAAATTTTACCGTTCATGCGAAATTTCATCGGAACTCGTCCGGTAGTGGCCCATAACATCAGCTTTGACCTGGGGATGCTCAAAAAACATCAGGTCGCCCAGTCGAATCTGGCCGTGGATACGTATGATCTGGCGACGATTCTGCTGCCAACTTCCCCACGTTATAATCTGAATACCCTGGTCGAAACCTTCCATTTGCAACTGGATAATGCCCACCGCGCGCTGGATGATGCCATTGCAAGCTGGCAGGTATACCGTCAACTGTGGCAGCGGATTCTGGAACTGCCTATCAGCCTGCTGCAAGAAATTGTTGATAACACCGAGGGATTGTTCTGGCCGGTGGGGGCGGTATTTAAGGACGCGCTGGCGCTGCGAACCGAACGCGGTGAAACCAGCACCGCGCCACTGGTCTTTGATTTTCAGCCGGAGGGTCATACCTGGACACCGCTTACCCCTAAAGACACGCCGACTCCTCTGGATATAGGACAAACAACCGCGCTGTTGAACGCTGACAGTCCATTCACGGGGTTTCAGCCGCGTGAGGGACAAATACAGATGGCAAAAGTCATTTGTGAGGCGTTGAACGCGGGCGAACATCGAGTCATTGAAGCTCCCATCGGTACAGGGCATGTGATGGCCTATTTGCTGCCCGCCGCAAAATGGGCGCTGGAAAATAACGAACGGGTGGTGATTGCGACTCATCGGCTAAACGGTTTTTTGCACCGTGAGCTTGCCCTGCTGAACGAAACCCTGGGCTGGAATGTCACCGCCGCCACCATTAAAGACCGCAGCGAATATCTGAATCCGCGCAAATTGGCTGCCCTGCGCCGCTATCGTGCCAGCACAGTGGATGAACTCAGGATGCTGGCGAAAGTGCTGGTCTGGCTGTGGCAGGGGGGCAGTGGCGAAAAAAGCCAGTTGAATCTGCGCGGCACGGATGAACGCAGCGCATGGCTGCGGATTTCAGAATATGATAGCTGGAATGAGCCGGAAGTAGGGTCGCCATTTTATAAAGCGCAGGCACGCGCTCAGGCTGCCCATCTGCTGCTTGTCCCTCATGAACTGCTGCTTTCCCGTCAGGCGAATGTGATTCCAGACTACCGCTATATCATCATTGATGATGCCCACCATCTGGAGGATGGCCTGACCTATGGCATGAGGGAAGTAGTCGATAAATACGGCCTGCTAGACAGCCTTGCTAATATGGGCGATATAAAAAAAGGGCTGCTTAAAAATATCCTCAAAGACATTGATACCCTGCCCGAAAAAGCCTATCAAAAAATGGAAAATTATCTCAAGGTCATGGCGACGGCGGGCGGCGAGATGGAAAGCCTGGTGAATAAGTTTTTTGACAAAGTGGTGCATGTGGTCGTCAAGGATGAGGAGGGTGGCGTTTTTAACCGTCAGGTGCGGGTTGTCGATGGGATGCGGAAGGCCGACTCGTGGAATGAGGTGCGGGCTGCCTGGCAGGAATTGGGGGCGTATATCGAAACCCTATCGGCCTCACTGGATAAAATTGTCAACGGGTTGCGCCAGCTTTATGACCGCTACGGGGATGAAATTCAGCATTTTACAGATTTAATAGAAAGTATTCAGGCTGCTTCAACCAAACTCAAAATTTCGCACCTCTTTTTGGAGCGATTTGTTAATGCACCGCAGAAAAATACGGTTTACTGGATTTCCCATGAACCTACACGCGCACAGGTGGAAATTTGCACCGCCCCGCTGCATCTGGGCGGGCTGATGCAAAAAACGCTGTGGGACACCAAAAAATGCGCGGTGTTAATCAGTCCAACCTTACGTTCCATCCAGACTTTTGATTTTATCCATGACCGTCTGAACACGGGCAGCATTAAAAATGTCGTGATTCCGCCGCGTTTTCATTATAAAGAAAACACGCTGGTGTATCTGCCGACGGATATTCCCGAACCCAACCAGCGCCAACAGTACCGCGAAATGATTGAACGCACCCTGATTGAACTGGCAACCGTCACCGAAGGCCGAATGTTATGTCTTTTCACCAGCTTCCAGCAGTTACGTGAAACCGCCCAGAATATCGCGCCGCGCCTGGCGCTAGGAAATATCGCGGTTTATGATGAGGCTAGTTCCGTGAACCGCGAAACCATGCTGGATAACTTTAAAACGGCGGAAAAAGCAGTGCTGATGGGTACATTTTCATCCTGGGAAGGCACGGATGGAGATATTCGGGTGATTGTCATGATACGCCTGCCGTTTTCACCGCCGAATGACCCCATCTTTGCGGCACGTTCCGAAACTTACGGTGATAACAGCTTCCGGGGGTACATGATTCCCGACGCGGTGCTGGAATTTCGTCAGGGGTTTGACCAGTTCACCCGCCGCGACGACGAAAAACGGCTGCTGGTGATTCTGGATAAACGTATGACTTCCAAACCTTACGGCCAGCATTTTATCGACAGCCTGCCGGAAGTCAAAGTGCAGCGCGGGGGGATTGCTCAACTGCCCAAACAGGCCAGGGACTGGCTGAAAAA
>CAZKZS010000487.1:0-3191 GCA_964557285.1 uncultured Anaerolineae bacterium
GCCCTTCAATAGTTAAATTGCCCGCGCCATCGGTTTCCACCGTTGCTATCGTTTCCGCCGCCGATTCCACCTCTGCGATAAACGTATTTGTGCCTTCGGGGTCGTTCGCCCGCACCGGAATGGTGATGGCTTCCCCCACTGTGACCGTCTGCGCGTTAATCGGCTGAATCAGGGGCGGCGTGTCCGGTGTAGAGGTGGCCGCTTCGCGTACATTCACGTTAAAGGCTGCCGTTGCCGTGCCGCCCTGCCCATCGCTGACGGTCAGGCTGATACGAGCGCGTCCGGGGGAAAGCGCGGTAATGGTCAGATTGCCCGCCCCGTCACTTTCCACAGTGGCTATCGTTTCGGCGGCTGAGGACACATTTGAAAAGAAGGGCTGGAAGCCTTCCGGGTCGGCTGCCTTGACCGGAACGGTCACGGTTTCGCCAATATCAAGCGTCACATCATCAATTGGCTCAATGACAGGCGGCTGATTCGGCCCGCCCGTCGCGGATACGGACACCTGGAAGGTCGCGCTGGTACGTTTGCCCTGCGTATCATCGGCCACCACGCTAATCGTCGCCTGGCCGGAAGCCACCCCTGTAATTTCAAGCTCACCATCGGTATTCACGGTGACAGCCGCCACCCCCGGCGCGGCGGAAGAAGCCGACACAACAGGCTCATTTCCTTCGGGATCGCTCACATTCACCGGAACGGTAATCGTTTCGCCGACCTGTACCTGCTGCGGGTTAATCGGGTCAATCACAGGCGGGCGGTTTTCGGCGGGTGTGACGGGCTGCTGCACGGTCACACTAAAAGCCATCGTTGCCGTGAGTCCCTCACTGTCCTCCGCCGTAATGGTAATCAAAGCGCTGCCTGCCTTCACCCCCGTCAGCACAATCTGACCGGGTGCGGTTTGCACCGTGACGATACTTTCATCACCGGAAACCGCCGTCACCGTTGGAATCTGATCTTCGGGGTCGCTGGCAACGACGGCCACCGCCCGCGATTCGCCTACATTCAGCGTCAGCCCGCCTATTTGCTGAAGGGTCGGCGGCTGATTCGGGGTTTCTACCGTCACTGTAAACACCACGCTGGCCGTATCACCTGCCGAGTCCTCCGCCGTCACGGTAATTTCGGCCTGCCCGCCGCCGACTCCGGTCAAAAGTACACTGGAGTCATCCATTTCTGCCGTCACCACCGTCGGATTGCTGGAAATGACCGTCAGCGCGGTGTCTCCATCTTCGGGGTCGCTGGCCGTGACTTCTACCGTCAGGGTTTCATCGACTTGCAGCGTCTGGTTTTCAATCGTTTCCAGCACGGGCGGCGCGTTGGGAATAGGCGTCGGCGCGACCACCTCCACATCAAAGGTTACGCTGGCTGTGCCGCCTGCTCCGTCGCTGGCGCTCACTACCACGTTAGTTATGCCTTCGGTCAGGGGGGTGATGTTAATGACCTGACCGTTCTGGTCAAGGACAGCATTCGCAACCGCAGGATTGCCTACAGTCAGATTTAGTGTTGCCTGCTGGCCTTCGGGATCAGTAATTTCAACCGCTACCGATTCCGGAGTCGCCAGCACAACTTCCACATCTTCAATCGGGTTAATGACAGGCGGCTGATTCGGCGCGGCAGGTTCTACGACCGATACAGCAAACGTGCGGCTGACCGTGCCACCTTTGCCATCACTGGCCGTCACGGAAACCGTTGTCAGCCCCGCGCTTCTGGCCGTGAGCAGAATCGTAGTCGCCGTTTGTAAATTAGCTGTAACCACATTCAGATTTTCTACCGCCAGCGCAAGCGTCAGGCTGTCCCGGTCGGGGTCGCTCGCAATCACATTTACGGTAGCGGTTGTGCCAGTCTGCAACACCTGAGCTTCAATACTGGCGATTATGGGTGGTTGATTCGGCGTGGCAGAAGGAGTCGCCACCAGCACACCGGAACAATCTCCGCGAATGGCAATGCTGCCAGACGGAATCCAGGTTAGCACGCCGTTGACATTCACCTGCCACCAGCGCCCGTCGCCTGTACGCTGGAAAATCGGCCAGGAGGTATTTGCCCGCAAACTCAAGACCACTGGCGCGTTGTCGCCGGGGCTGCCGCGCCCCTGCACGTTATCGGTGGTAACAACGGCCTGGCAAATACGCGGGTCGGCGGTAGGGGTAGCGGTCTGAACCACCGCCAGCGCCACCGTCGTTGAAGTCGGGACAACGACCACCTCACCTGTCACCGGAAGGGTGCTGCAATTGCCCAATTGAGAGGTATAACCTGCATCAATCCAGCCGCGCTGCCCGCGCACGTTAATTTCCCACCATTCATTACCCGCCGTGCGTCCCAGAAGTGGAATCACTTCTCCAATGGACACACTCTGGACAATCTGCGCGACACCGCTTGGCTGCGCGTACACATTTAATTTATCAATATTGACCCGCACCCGGCAGCTTGTATCCGTCGTTTGCACCGGAACAACCACCGTCGGCGTGGCTACCGGAGTCCGCACCTGGGTTTGTTCCGCGACCACTGTAATAGCGGCGGCGGCGGGTTCGCTGGCCGTTTCTCCCCGGTAGGCGACCACTTCCAGCGTCACCTGGCCTGTTGTAGTAGGCCGCCAGCTTTGTAAAGAGGCCAGTTCAGTTTGCCCGTTGGGATTGGGACTCGTCACCGTGTTAACCAGCGTTCCATCGGCCAGCAATTCTACCCGAGTCACGCCTGCCGGATCGCGGGCGATGGAATAGACCAGCACTTCCGTGTTGACCACCACCTCCGACCCACTGAGGGGAGTGTTCATTTCAATAGTCGGCTTGGTTTCGTTCACTGCCGCCGCAGAAGTTGGCTCCTGCGTTTCTTTATCTTCGTCATCATCTCCGGTTAAACCGCAGGCGGAGAGAAGCACTATAATCATGAGTGCAAAAAAGCTGAGTTTACGTTTCAAGGTCATCCCCTTTTATCACCTCTCAGCATAGTACGAATGTCTTCACTATACCAGAGATAGTAAGGGAAGCGCGGGAAAATCGTGATTAATGTTCGCTAAAAAACAAAGGGGAATGTGGCGGGGACGATACCCGCCCTTTTTCGGGCAGGCATCGCTCACTACGTTCGCTTGTTCCTGCCCCTACGGTACACCGTAACCGCCGAATAGGGACTGGCAATCAAGGTAGAGGTTATTACGCTTTTTTCACGGCACGCGGGTCAAACGCATCGCGCAGACCGTCGCC
>CAZKZS010000488.1:0-3191 GCA_964557285.1 uncultured Anaerolineae bacterium
GTTAGGTGTTCCACAGGTAACGAGAGTTTGCTCATAAGAGTCGTTCCACTATTCGCTACGGATTATAGCGTCCTGATTTGGGAAAGCGCCATGTTATAATCCTTTCCCAAATCAAAGTACGAGGACAAAATGACCGCTTCTGAGTATGCCAGAAGTTTTGAAACACAATTTGTTGATCAGCTTAAAGACCTGCTGCGGATTCCCAGCATCAGCACCCTGACCACCCACAAATCTTATATTGAACATGCCGCCGAATGGCTGCGTGACCACTGTTTAGCCATCGGCATGACCCGCGCCGAAGTTTACCCCACCGCCGGCCACCCCATTGTTTACGCGGAATGGTTGGGCGCGGGCAAAAACGCGCCGACTCTGCTGGTCTACGGGCATTATGACGTGCAGCCTGTGGATGGTATCTGGAATCAGGATGACCCCTTTGAACCTGTAGAGTGCAACGGAAATTTATATGCACGCGGCGCAACGGATGACAAAGGCCAGTTGTTTGTACACCTGAAGGCATTTGAATCCATCATGAAGGCGACGGGCAGTTTCCCGATGAATTTTAAGGTGATGTTTGAAGGGGAAGAAGAAATCGCCTCCGTTAACCTCAACAGCTTTATCGAAAAACATCTGGATATGCTGATGGCCGATGTGGTGGTCATTTCTGATAACCATATTCAGGGCATGGACGACCCCACCATCATTTACGGGGTGCGCGGCCTCACGTACATGGAAATTGAAGTGAACGGCCCTGACCACGATTTACATTCCGGCGCGTATGGCGGCGCGGTACATAATCCGGTGCTGGCGCTGGTGCAAATCCTCTCCAAAATGCACGATGAGCAGGGGCATATTCTTGTCCCCGGTTTTTATGACGAAGTAGTGCCACTGTCTGAGGAAGAACATCAGGCGCTTTCCGCTGTTCCCTTCACCGAATCCATGTTGCAGCAGCAAACGGGCGCGTCAAAGCTCTGGGGCGAGCCGGAATTTTCTGCCCGTGAACGGATTTCAGCGCGGCCGACCCTGGAAATCAACGGCATCTGGGGAGGATGGACGGGCGAAGGCCAAAAAACCATCATCCCCGCCAAAGCCACCGCCAAAGTAAGCGCTCGTCTGGTGGCGAACCAGAATCCCAGGCGTATTTATGAACTGGTCAAAGCCTACGTGGAAAAAATCACACCGGAAACCGTGCGAAGTGAAGTCCGCCTGCTCTCCCTGGGCGACTCAGCCCTTGTCCCGCTGGATTCAGAAGCCATGCAGGTGGCGGTAGAAGCGTATGAAACCGTTTTTGGTAAAAAGCCAACTTTTATGCGTGAAGGGGGTTCTATACCCGTAGTGGCGACGTACCATCGTCTGATGAAAGCCCCTGTGGTCATGATGGGTTTCGGCTTACCAGATGACAATTTGCACGCGCCAAATGAGAAAATTACCCTTAAGATGTTTCATCGGGGCATACAAACCATGATTCACTTCTATCAAAGACTGCCGGAACGATTCGGCAAATAAGGAGCAAATATCAATGATTTATACGCTTAACCCCACCCTGGTTCGCATTCGGCTGCTGGGAATTGTCGGCTTTGCCGTCCTGACTGCTATCGGCGCACGGATTTCCATTCTGGATCAGCCGGTGCCGTTTACCTTGCAGGTCATGATGGTGCTGGCGGCTGGTTTGACCCTCGGCTGGCGGGATGGCGCTCTGAGCCAGTTGTCCTATCTGGCGGGAATCGCGGCAGGGCTGCCCATTGATGCCAACGCCGTCGGGTCGGCGGCGCTGACGGGCCCAACCGCAGGCTACCTGTTTGCCTTCCCGATAGCGGCGGCGGTGGTGGGGCTGCTGGCGGTGCGAAACAACTTCTGGCTGCGTTGGGTAGCGGGTCTAGTCGGGGTTGCCATCATCTACGCGATTGGCACAACCTGGCTCAAACTGGAACTGGCGGCCACCTGGGAAACCGCCTATCGTCTGGGCGTAGAAAAATTCATCCTGTTTGACATCGCCAAAGCGGTTATCGCTGCTGCTTATGGGGAAGCCCTCCATCAGTGGTGGCGGCGGCAGGTCAACGGTTAATGCACACGAACTCAACGCTGGCTGAAGCCCGGTGAGGGCGGACAGGCAAATGCATGTAGGGGCGGGGACAAGGGCGGTACGCCCGATGCCCGCCCATCGCTCACTTGTTCCTGCCCCTACGGTCAACTTCGGCCTAGTGGGGGTCGTCAACCGCGCTGAAGCGCGGCGTTAACTGATATGCGGTATCCTTATAAAAACGGTATACCCGCCCTTTATCGGAGTGATTTTGATGGGATACGCCATCCGATTATTTTGCATTGTTCCCCTCAGCACACTTGTCCCCCTGCAAGCGCAGATGATTCAGCGCGGATTTCGGGTGCAGCCCGTGGGAACAAATCAACTGGACATCTTTTTTGACCCGAACCAGCCGCCGATTACGGCTGATTTACTGGATGTCACCCAGAGCGAAACCGGACAGCAAATCGCCGACTTTTTGGAAGCGGTATCTAAACTGGATGACTCGCCGGAAAAAAATCGCGTTCTGGATGTGCTTTCCCGCACGCAGGCGCTGGTCATCGTAGGCATTACAGAGGATAGGTCAGATGCCTTTCCTGCGGCGCTGGATAACATCCTGGATGTAGTCAGCAATTCGGCGGAAGGGCTGTTTCAGGTCGATGGTGAAGGCTTTTATGAACATGGCAGCCTCATTTTGCCGTTAAAATAGAGGGAAATAACAGATGCGGCCAATGGGTTCATCACTGATAGCAGTCGGGGCTTCTTTAGGACTCGGATACTGGTTGTTCCGCTATTTTTACCCGCGTCATTCCGTCATGGTGCTAGATGGCAAAGTGGTGGTCATCACGGGGGCTTCCTCCGGCATTGGGCGCGAGTTGGCGCTGGTTTTTGCCCAGCGTGGGGCGAAGGTCGTGCTGGCGGCCCGCCGCTTAGACCTGCTGGAAGCGATTCGCCATGAACTTGAACCCTATGCGTCGGATGTGCTGGTCGTACAAACCGATGTCACCGACGAAACCCAGATGCAAAATCTGGTCCAAACAACCTTAACCACCTTTGGGCAGATTGATGTGCTGGTGAACAATGCAGCCTTTACACATGGCGGCTATCTTCAGCAGCAGGAGTCGGCCAGCATCCGGCAGATACCCCGGTAGAGGCGCAGGGCGTCGAAGCCGCC
>CAZKZS010000489.1:0-3178 GCA_964557285.1 uncultured Anaerolineae bacterium
CAGGCTCCGGCTCCCGCCAGCGCCCACACCTATCGGTTGCAGATTGTTAAAGAGCGTTTGCCACCCTGCCGACGACCGGGCAGCAAAGAAGCGGAATTATACACCGGGAAGGGGGTGGGTCAACACCCCGGTGTCGCTCCGGACCGTGCGGGACGACGCCTCCCCTTTCATGCGGCGCGGGGCAGCGGACGCACTGCCAGGTCGAGGACCCAGAACTCCCTCAGCCCGGCCGCGTCACCGCGCTCGAACGCGATCTCGAGGCGCCCGCCCGCCAGGGCCGCGGCCGGCACCTCCGCCCCCGCCCAGAGCTGGCTGGGATCGGCCGGACAGCCGACCTCGTTCGCCTCGTCGAACATCGGCACCGGCGTGCCGTTGACCAGGACCCGGCACGCGAAGCGGCACTCGGCCGGGGCGATCCAGAACACGCCTTCGAGGCGCGCGCGCGCCGCGGGCGGGACGTCGATCTCCAGCACGCCGACGGGCGCCTGAACGCGCCGCGCGAACCGGCCCGCGTAGCCGAACGACGCCGCCCGGACGCGATCGGAAAACCCGGCGCAGCGGGTCGGCGCGTCCCAGTCGACGGTCCACGACGCGGGTGACGCCTGCCGGTCCGCGGCCGGCACGCCACCCGCAGCCTGTGCAGCCAGACGCGCCGCCGATCCGGCGTGCAGCCGCTCGGCCTCCCGGTACACCTCGGATTCGAACGGGAAGAGCGTGTCGAACAGCGGCTCCAGCGACGCGGGGAACGGACCGTCGACGGCGTCGCCGAACTCGCCGGACGTGTTGAGCCTCGGCGCGGCGCCGAGCGAGCCGCCGTTGAAGATCGCCTCGAGCGCGTTCCAGTCGTCGTCGAGCCGCTCGGAGAGCAGGACCGCATCGTAGCGCCCGAGTTCGGCGACGGCCCGCGGCCCGAGACCGTCGATCCCGCCGTCGGGCGGCGCAGGAAGGAAGCACTGGGCGACGCTCGCGTCGAACGGATACCAGCCCAGCGCCTGCCGCAGCGCGTCGCGATGCCGCTGCTCGCGCACCAGCGCGAGGAACTGGACCTGTCCCGGCAGCAGCGCCTGCGGCTCGCTGCCCTGGATGCGCAGCAGGTGCCGCACGAGCGACTGGAACCGCGGCCACGGACGCCGCAGCACCGTGAGGGTCGACCATCCCGCCAGGCGGCGCATCGCGGCCCAATGCGGAAAGTGGCTGCCGACGAGGCGCAGGCGGTCGAGCCGCGACGCGTCGAGCGTGTAGAGCTCGAGCGCGGACACGAAGGGGTCGACGCCGAGCGCGCTGCGATGCAGGCTGCGGGACAGGAGCTCGTTGAGCGACGTGCCGGCGCACTTCGGCACGTGGTTGAAGTAGAGCGGAAAGGCGAGCGGCTTCATCGGTCGAGGCGCCTCGCTGGCGTGCCCACGTACGTTCCCGGCGCGAGCAGGTCGGACACGACGGTGGCCCCGGCACCCACGACCACGTCGTCGACGATCGTCATCCCGTCGATGACGGTGGCGCCGGCGCCGATCATCACGCGCTCGCCCAGCACGACACCCCCCGCGAGCGTGGCGTGCACCGAGACGTGGCAGAAGCGCCCCACGACGCAGTCGTGCTCCACGATCGCGCCGTTGTTCACGAGCGCGCCGTCGCCAAGCGACGAGCACGGCCCGACGTGGCAGCCGTGGCCGACGAACACGCCGCGGCCCAGCGTCGCGTGGGCGGACACGTGCGCGCCCGGCGCGACGAGCGTGTGGACGGCGCGCGGCGCGACCCGTCCGAGATCCCGCTGGCGCACGCGATTGTCGCCGGACGCGGGAAACCAGAGCCACCCGTCGGGAAGCGCGGCCAGCGACGGCACGGCCTCGAAGCCCATGATGCGCTCGCCCTCGCGCGCGCCGGGGTCCACGAAGCGCAGCGCCGCGATCCCGCGGGCGAGGGCGACGTCGGCCACGCTGCGTGCGTGCCCGCCGCACCCGAGCAGCGCCAGTCCGTCGGGGCCGCTCACCGGACGCGCCTCCGCGCCACGCGCTTCGCGGCCGCTGCGCCTTCGTGGCGGCCCTGCGGGTTCACGCGACCCTCCGCGGCGCCTCGGCGTCGGCGAGCCGGTCGAGCACGCGCTTGTAGTCGTCCAGCGCGTGCGCCCAGGTACGCGGCGCGATCGCACGTTCGAAGTACGCCTGCTGCCGAGCGAGCAGCGCCTCCCGATGCGCGAGCGCCCACTCGATGCGCGACGCCATGTCGCGCCAGTCGTGCGGGTCGAACAGCATGTCCTGCGCGAGCCCGTCGTCGTGGATCGCCTGGACGGTGACGGGGATGCGCGCCATCACGACCGGCGTGCCGACGGACACCGACTCGGAGAACGTGAAGGGCAGCCCGCCCTCGAACAGGCTGGGGTTCACCGACAGCGTCGCGCGCCGGTAGAACGCGGCCAGCTCCTGCGGCGAGAGCCCCGGGACGAACAGCACCTCCTCCTGCATCTCCAGGCGCGAGACGAACTCGCGGATCTCGGGCGCGAGCGCCGGGTTCCCGGTCAGCACGAGGCGGCAGCCCTCGTGGCGCCGCCGCAGCAAATGCGCGCAGGCACGCAGCAGGTTCACCACGTTCTTGTGCGGCCGGAACTGGCTCGCGTAGAACAGGAACCGGGCGTCCCCGCCGAGGGCCCCTGGCCGCAGCGGCGGCTGCACGCGGGCCACGGCGGCACGCACCAGCTCGCGCGCGAGCGCGTCCGTCGCCGCTTCCGGCTGCGCGCTCCCGTGCACGCGGATCAGCGCGTCGAGGCGGATCGCCCCGTGCGTCACGACGTCGACGGCGGACGGGTCCACGCCGAAGCGCCGCACCAGCGTGTTCGCCTTGACGAACTCGCTGTACGTGACGAAGCGGCGCGCGCGGCGCAGCGTCGCCTCGATCTGCCGGTAGGTGTCGAGCAGGCGCTCGCCGCCGATCTCGCTGAACGTCGCGGGAAAGTCGGCGAGCACGACGTCGGGCACGCACACGAGGTGGGGCACGCGCAGGTCCGTGACGCTCGGCCAGAACGCTGTCGGGCAATACCACGCCCGGACGTCGTCGAGCCGCCCGATCGCCTCGTGCAGCGCCTCGATCTCGACCTCCTGCATCTGCCTGTACATGGCGACCACCGTCGGCACGTCCTTCGGCGCACGTCCCGCGAGGAGCTCGCGCGCGGCCCGTCCCGTGCGCC
>CAZKZS010000490.1:0-3169 GCA_964557285.1 uncultured Anaerolineae bacterium
ATATAATCGTAGGTCAGCCAGGCTTCATCATCCGAAATTTCGGCCACGCCCTGGGCGGCGATTCGCACGATAAAAAGGGGAAGTGTGCCATACGCATAACTGCCGTCCGCCACGTTGTTGGGGTTATACACACTGCACGCGGTATTAAAATATTCATATTTGCCGCTTCCCTGACAGCGTTCGCGGGTGCTGCTGGTCAGGCTTTCCGCCTCTCCAATATCGGAGGCCATGCCCGTTAAAAAACGCTCGTCGGGGTGCAGATGGGAATGGTCATCCCAGTTCAGCCCGACCAGACGCAGCAGCAGCGCCAGAGTCAGAATGGCAAGCAGGACAAAAATCGTGTATCGAGACATGCAGAAAACCCCGTGTGGACTACCCCTTCATTTTATACACCACCTGCCTTACAGAAAACGGTTATAATTTGAGAAAAAAGACCTTGATTGCGGTCGCACAAATCCTTACCCCCTGCCTGCGTTCGCGTCTCCACCCAGTAGAGAGGGGGAGTAATATAGCTTTTGGAAGCCCCTCTCATTGCATGGTTCAAGGGCAGGCATCGCTCACGGTGTTCGCTTGTTCCTGCCCCTACGGTCCGCCTCTCAACCATCGCATAGGGAGGAGTTTGGGGTGGGATTGGTAATCAAGATGAGAAACAAAGGAGTAGAATATGACCCCGCCCGAATTTTATGAACCTGATGAAGTCGGTCAGCTTTACGCACCGCGCACCCAGATGATCGCGGACACTGGCAAGGCGGCAGGAGTCGCGCCCGCCAGCGACGATACCAAAAAAGTGCTTCTCCTGCTGGTGGATGCCCAGGTCGATTTTGTGCATGAGGATGGGGCGCTGAGTGTCCCCGGCGCAGTCGCCGATACCCGCCGCACGATTGAATGGTTGTATGCCAATCTGCCGCAGGTGACTCATATTGCTGCCTCACTCGACAGCCATGTTCCCCTGCAAATTTTTTTCCCGACGTGGTGGGAAGATTCCGACGGTTATCACCCCTCCCCCTTTACCCCGATTACGACAGCAGATGTTCAGTCTGGCAAATGGCAGCCGCTTTATGAAAAAAGCTGGTCGCTGGCATACGTGGATCGATTACAGGAGCAGGCACGTAAGGATTTAATGATCTGGCCGTATCATACCCTCATCGGCACGGGCGGCCACAGCCTGACCCCCGCCCTGTATGAAGCGATTGCCTATCACTCCGCCGCACGGCAGGCACAGCCGACCTTCCTGCACAAGGGCATGATTCCCAAAACCGAACATTATTCGATGCTTGAGCCGGAAGTCAAAGTGCCAGATGTGCCGATGGGCGACCTTAACACCGAGTTTTTACAGATGATTGCCGACCACGATTTCATTTATGTGGCGGGGCAGGCCAAAAGTCACTGTGTGCTGGAAACAGTCAATTCCATGATGCGTTACTACGGCGAAAATCACCCGGAAGTCATCGGCAAAATGCGAATCCTGACCGATTGTATGTCATCCGTTGCCCATCCAGTGATTGATTTTGAGGCGATAGCACAGGAAGCCTTTGCCGCCTTCCAGAAAAAAGGGCTGACGCTGGTGACATCAACGGAGGGCATTGGTTAAGGCATGAATATTTTGGTTCTGGATGACAATCCGCACCGCATCAAGTTTTTTCAAAATGGGCTGAAGTCGCATAAACTGACGATTTGCCGCCATGCAAGAGCCGCGATTCGTGCGCTCAAAAATGAGTCCTTTGATATGATGTTTCTTGACCACGACCTCAAAGGGAAACCTGCTGACCCCGATGATGAAAATTGTGGCAGTGAAGTAGCCCATTTTATCGCTGAACAGGAAATTGGCTGCCCCTGCATCATTGTCCATACTGAAAATCGGATAGGGCGGGAAGCGATGGAAGGGATTCTCAGCCAGTGTCATGCTATCCCCTACAGCAGACTCAAAAAAACGGGCTTATCAAAAATTGTGGCGTCACTGAGCGAGCCAATCAATCACAACCCGTCGCAAATGGGGTGAAATCGTGTCGAGGGTTTCTATTTCGGCTGCAAAATCCAGCAGACTGTGAATCCTGATGCCTTCTATACTGGGAGGGCGGCGGAGGGTAAAAATACACAGCACATCATGAATATGCAGTCCCACCTGACGGGCAGCGCTGAGCATCGGCTGGAGATTTTCGTTCAGGACATCGGTGAGAAGGGTCGTTGGATGCCCCACATCATACGCGCCCTCAATCACAAACGCATTGGTAATCGCCTGCGCTTCGCCATACGGGTAGGTGAGGGGGATATTGGCTTCTACCGACAGCACCGCCCCCAACGGAATCGTGGCGCGGGTGGTCAGCAGCCTGTCACATCCGGTATTCAGGAGAATCGGCGCGAGTGTTTTTGCCGTTGCGTGAATCAGGTCGGGGTAAGAAGGCAGCAGCAAAAAATTGGTTTTGATCGGCCAGAATGTGCCGTCTGGCTGCTGGAAACTGCCAAACTGGATAATTCCGGTTTTAAGATAGCCTTGCAGCAGGTTATTCATGGCTTTTATTCCGGTATTTTTCGGCGGCTGCCCGCACCTGTTCCTCAAAATCCATCTTACCTGAGGCATAAATAATAGGGTCAGTGATCCACAGCACGCGGCTTCCGCCAAGCTCAACATGATTTTCGGTGTATGTTCCTATGTTCGGCCTGTGCAGAACTGTTTTTTGGAGAAAAACCGCCCGCCGTTCGTCCTCAATATAAGGCAAAATCACCTCTGGATTTTCGGCGGTCAGTGTGACAGCATCCACCGCGAAGGCTTCTGCGGTTTTGACATAGGCCGCCGTGACAAACGGCCCGTGTAATATTCTGGGAAGGTTATCCGGCACGATGGGAATCGTGCGTTCCAGCGCACGAGCGCCCGCCGCGCCAAGTGTCAGGTAGCTGGCAAGGTCAAACACATATGCACAGACTAAATCCTGCGTATTTTCGATGATGGCACGCCCAAAGGGTAAAAAGGGGTCGTCGTAGCGCATGATGGGTGCGGGCATCTCGACCAGACGCGGCGCGAGTCCAATCGCCAGTCGGGATTTATTTTTTTGCTGCGCCTGAATCCACTTATCAACAAACTTCATGATTTTGCCAGATAGTGCCAGAGCAGCCCTAAACCCCAATTGCCCGCCCATTTTGCGACCTCATTCGGGTCACTGCCCAGGTGCAG
>CAZKZS010000491.1:0-3161 GCA_964557285.1 uncultured Anaerolineae bacterium
CTTGCGGATGTCATTGGGATGGCTTTTACTGCGCCTGCCTGCATTGTGTGACCCAAAGCGTGTCCCCAGCAGGACTTTCCAATCTTCGGTGAGGTTGGTTCCTGTCAACTGCTGTGCCTGCAAGTGCTGGACACTGCCCCAGCAGACCCGCCCATCCTCATACAGATTGGGCAGCGGCGCATGGAACAGTTTGGCGTTCAGGTTTGTCGGACGGGCTTTGACTGCAAACACCCGATAGTCGGGCAGTCCCTTGTCGGTGGTGCGGTGGAACAGGAGCAGTTCAGGCAGCGGCACGATCACAGGCGCATCTGTACCTTCCAGAAAGAGGGCAGTTTTCTGGCGAGGGCGGTATTCCACCACCAGCTTTTGCACCCCTTCCTGTGAGATGTAGATGGTGTTGGGGGAGAGGATGCCTGTTTCTAAACGGACGGTGGATGCCAACTGCAAGGCAAGCTGGGCGGGATCAATCAAATACTCCATACAGCCCTGCGCTGTTTTACGCTGCATCAGCACCCCGAAGGGATAGAGTTTCAGGGTTAGGGTTGGCTCCGCCCGCATCAACTGGCTCAGGGCGGTCAGCCCATCGGAGGCGTTGTGCAAAGCGGTGGGCATCGGCATCATTAAAGTCATGGTGTTTTACCTTTCGTATGGCTTGGGTGGTTGTCTGGATATAGGTGCAAAGAGCCGCTTGCAGGTCTGGATCACTCAGCAGCGTGTCCAACCCTTGATAGGCAAACTGGACGATTTCAGCGGCTTCGCTGTGCATGAGAGCATTGAACTCGACTTCAGCGGGTTCCCAAGGCAGCGGTTCGAGTCCCATCTCGTACAGGTCTTCATCGGTGTAATCGGCGGCAGTGTTGCCCGTCTGGGCGAACAACCAATCCAGCAGCCAAGCCAGATTGGTGTAGTCCCTCTGATCTGTTTCACGCAGACTGAGTGCCAGCACCTGCGCGACCCGTGCCGCTTGGTGGAAGTTATCGGGGATGGAGTAGTCACCCACTGCTACTCCAAATAGGTCGTAGACCTGCACCAGCGGCGCATTGGCAGGATGAGCGAAAAATTCAGGCGAGGTAAGGTCTACCCCCACTCCGAAGAAGGGCAGACCGAAGTGCAGTTGTTCAAGATCGTGTATTTCACCGCCCACCAGATGCTGGTTGATGCCTTCACACATCAAGTCGGAGAGCTGCGGTTCAGGCGTTCCGCTGCGGAGTGCCAGTGTGGTGCTGGCATACACCGCTGGAAAACAGCGGCGAGAGATGTCCCAGCCCAAAGCGATATTCATCCACGGATCGCTGGTGTCCATATAGGGATACTCAAAGGCATCCAGAAAGGTGTCATCCTGTGTGATGAGGGGATCGAGCCACGCCAGACTGCTGCACAACGCCAGCAGGGGGTCTGCCAGTGTCGCCGCACTCAGCAGGGCGATGGCGGCTTGCAGGTCGCTGAGGTTCATGGTGAAGGCTCCACCACTGGCACATCGCGCAGGGGAATAGGCGGCAAATGCGTCAGCAGCCGCGCCATATTCGCACTGCGGCGGGTGTAAGCCACCAACTCAACGGTAGCAGCAATGACCTGCTCTTTGGTTTCAGGTGTCAGCGTGGTGGGCAGCCATTCGCCTGTTTGGGGACGTAAAGTGTGCAGCAGGGACACGGCTTCCAACTTCAGCGGCTCAAGGGTTTCCAGTGTGGTGATAAGCTGGTGTAAAGAGGTATTGTTCATCGGTGGTTCTCCAAAAAAAGCCTGCTGTCCACACCTGAACAGCAGGCACGGACGATTTAGCCTTTGCGACCCGGTTTGGGAATCCACTCGATGATGGTCATGCTGCTTGCCTCATCGGTGCGTTCGCGCACCGTCGCATTTTCGACCTGCGGGTAGAGCGGCGTGAGCATTTTCTGAATCTCGGCGGTGCTTTTGCCCACCATCGAAGCATCTTCGGTGAGGCGCACCCCGCCGATGACAAACACACGTTTTTGAGATGTTGCAGGATTGTCGGACATGGTTATTGCTCCTATCTTCGGACTAAAACAAGGACATTTGGGCAGTATTGTCGGGAAGGGCAGACATCAATCGTGATGCACTGGTGGTGTGGGCTGAAGGTTCAGCGGCAGAGGCTTCAGGGGTGGCACTGAGGTTCACCTCAGCGGGTGCAGTTTTATCATTGTCATCCACCTCAGAGGACTCTTCGCCCTCCTCGCCTTCATCTACATCAGGGGTGTCCACTTCATCGTCGTCCACATCGGATTCGTTCTCAGCAGGGGATGCGTCGGTGGTGACAGCCGTTTCAGCCTGAGCAGGGGCAGGGGTGGTATTGAACTTGGGTGGCGGGGCGGCTTCCAACTTCGCCAGTGCAATGAGGGCAGCCTGCACCGCTTCGGCGATATTGCCACGCAGGGTCAAGCCTGTATATGTGAATTGGATGAGATGCCCTAAATCGCCGCGCTGAATGGTGAGCGAGGCTTCACCACGCCGCGCTTCGGCATCGGGGATGCGGATCAGCAGGATGGTTTCTTTGGGTTTACTTTTCGACTTTGCCATGTGGAAGTTCCTTTCATTGGTTATGTTTTGCGATACAGTCCGCCGTAACTGGCGGGGTCTACACCGATGAGGGTGCATAACTCCTTCAACAAAATCTGTCCGTGCCGCCCGAAGCAGCGGGCGACACCATGTTGGGGTGAAAAGCCGAAGTGACGACCCGGCTGATCGCGGCTGTGTCCACAGGGACATAAGGCTCCAATCCAGCCATTGTTCTGGACGAAACCTGCGTAATCCCGTAGGAGGATATGTACGACTGCCTCGACCAAATCAGGGTTGAGTTCATCGGAGAGAAGCGTGGGCTTGTCCCCACGCAAAGTCGGCGGAGGCGCACGCCAGCGCAAGGGCAGCTCAGTCGGCTGGCGTGGTGGGGCTTCCGCTTGAAAGGGGATGAAGTCGGCGAGGGTATAGCGACGCTTTTCAGCCAACCACAGCAGTTGGCAGGGACGGTTGACATCAGGTTTGGTATTGCGGCTGCCCGGCAGTCGCAGGGCATTAGCGGCAGTTGTCACATCGCCGCCCAACCGCTCTGCCAGTCCTGCCAGCACCAGATTAGCCGTGCGGAAATCCGTGGTCGGCGTGATAAGCCAGTAAAGATGCAGTCCACGTCCACTGCCCACCATCGCGGA
>CAZKZS010000492.1:0-3155 GCA_964557285.1 uncultured Anaerolineae bacterium
GCTCAGCCAGGCCACCAGACTCGTTCCAGCCAGAATCCCGATCACAATGAGCAGGCCGTAAAAATGCAGGGTCGGGTTGATCGTTGTCCCAAAAATATCAAACGGGCCGATTTCAATTCCTGTGCGGCTAAATTCCATGTGTTTTATCCTCCCTGGGTCAGTCGGTGAACGTGCAAAATGCGTTGCAGGGCAGTAATCTGTGTACCAATTGCCAGAATCACTACTCCTACGGCCATCAAACGCGGGTCAAAAATACTCAGAAACAGGGAGGTGATAATCAGAATCAGGCGTTCTAAACGGGTAAACCAGCCTTCCTTACATTCCAGCCCCAGACCTTCAGCACGGGCGCGGGTATAACTAACTGTGAGCGCTCCATGCAGCGCGACCAGCGCGGCAAACACCATCCACAGGTCATCCTCCTGCGCGTAATGCAGCGCAAATGCCCCCAGAATCAGCGCATCGGAATAACGGTCAAGGGTGGAATCCAGAAACGCTCCAAATGGGCGATTTTCGCCGTAAGCGCGGGCGGTTGCGCCGTCCAATGCATCCAGTGGAAAGCCCATCAGGAAAATGATACCCGCAATGACAAAGTGTTTTTCCACAAGCTGCCACGCGCCTACAGCCACCAACACCACACCACCAATCGTCAGCAGATTCGGGTACACGCCCCACTCTTTGAATTTCTGCGCGATAGGAATGATGACGACATTCGATACTTTGCGGACACGATCCGTAAAAGTTAATCTTCGCATTTTGCCTTTACTCTTTACAACATTGTCAAGCACCGCTATACTACTCCCATCTTATCGGGGCGTGGCGCAGTTTGGCTAGCGCGCACCGTTCGGGTCGGTGAGGTCCACAGTTCAAATCTGTGCGCCCCGACAAATTTTACCCGACACTGGATGGATATTGACTCAATATCCGTCCCCGATTATGCCTTATCTCTGCGATACTGTACACCGTTGTAATGGTAAAGTGCGAGAGGGCGTGGTTGCCCGGTCACGGGGTAAAAAAAATCTGGCGCACCCTCAGAGGGGTCGCTTCCTTGCCGGAAACTCCGGCCTGATATAGTTCATTTCTGCCCCTACCCTAATTCGGCTGCGATCCTTAAAACCCCAAGTCCTTAAACGGGTCATCTTCATCACTGTCACTGTAATCAACATGCAGGTTACGATTTCGGGTGATGATGCTGTAATAGTCTGGCAAATCATCATCGTCCGGGGCGAGAGGAATGATTGTATTCGCATCGGCGATTTCTTTTTCATAGGCTATGCGCCGCATTTCCTGACGTAAGGCTTCTTCTGCGTCTATGTCATCGGCTATCTTGCGTTGTAGTTCACCTGACTGGATAGCGGGCAGGTTTGCCTTGAGAAGCCGTCTGTACTCTTCTAACTGCGAAAAGGCATACTCATCAGCATCTTCTTTGCGAATCCGGCGCATGTGAGGCAAAAGCACATCCTGATGATACTTAATGAGATAGTCTCGAAACTCGTCTATAATCTCATCAAGAGTATACTGATGTTTCTTGCGTCCGGTGACAGCAATTTCAATGGATAGCATAAAACCGTGTGCAATCTTGGACAGCAGTTCCAGTTCGTCGGCAAATAAGTAGTTCTTGGCTATCCTAACATCGTCTTTGGTCGGCCCTTTTTTTCCGGCGTAAGTGGTCAATCCTATGTTGTTTTTGTGGGCGCTGGCACGTCCGTAAATGATACCAGCCGCTGTCGCTCCCACTGCCGCATAGTGCATCATGTCCTGTATCGTCGCAAAGGCATGGCGCGACTTGTTATCTTTTGTAGAATAATCTACAGCCATTCGCAGCGTGCGCCTTATCGGTCGGTACGAGTCGCGTTCCTCATCACGCTTCTCCTGCATAATCTCACGGAAAAGTACCTCAGTCGCCCAGCGTTGATACTGCCGGGCTTTGACACTCTGGCAACGAAAACCAACAACAAGGATAAGTTCGTGGTTGTAGTGAGCAACTTCCCGTGTGACTTCTCTGCTGCCTTCAATTTGAACTATCCGGAATTTCCGGATAGTTGCCTTTTCATTGAGTTCGCGTTCGAGGTTTTTGACATGCTCATTAACGGTACGAACATCCACCCCAAACATCTGCGCTATTTGCCTCTGTGTCGCCCAAAAAGTGCGTCTTTCGGGATCATATCGAAGTACAATTTCGGTTTGTCCGTCCGGGTTGAATTTTTGTGGTTTGTAAGCCATAATATTCACTATCTCTCAATTTATACGAGGCTCGTGAACCCCAGGAAATTAACCAGGGTTTTTTGTTTATGCTCAAATATCTAAGCACAGTTTAAGTCATCTTAAAAAACGAGTCAAGCGGCAAATGTATAGAGTTATAAGCATAAAAGATGATAATAGTAATTCGATAGAGATGTTGCTAATAGTATGAGGACGTATCAAATGCGAATTGAAGTGCGACTGCAAAAGCTGGCTCGACAAAAGGCCGCCAATGAAAATCGAGACATCACAATGAAAACTATCGCCGAAGAAACTGGATTGGCTCGGAACACAGTTGCAGACTATTGGTACGACAGAACTCTGAGACTTGATAAACGAGTGCTTGAAACCCTATGCAATTATCTCGCCTGTCGTTTTGATGAATTAGTTGTGGAAGTTGATGACACCTCTGAAGTAAATTCACAAAAAGATTTTGTGAGTTCACTGCAAGTTAACAACTAAACGGTTGTGAGATTTCAAACCGTTTCAGTTTGCTTCCATAACCCGTGTGAATAGGGGTTAGGAAAGTCGGGGTACTCGGACTCGAACCGAGGACCTCTGCGTCCCAAACACACTTTGTAACAAACTGCGTCCCCGCTTACGCAGTGTAGTCTTTGAAGAAAACAACATTCTCCCAGCCGGATTCCTTTTTATCTATCCCTGGCTTGGCCGTGTGGAAGTGGCTGGCGACCTGTTTCAGCAACTCCTGAAACGAACTGTAGTTTTCCTCATTGACTTCGGGCGAGTGCCGCAAAATGCGGGCGCGAATCTCCCTTAACACCCCTGCTCTCACCATCGTCTGGTTGAACCGATGCCGGAGCGAGTGCGGGCCGTAGCTCCCAATGCCAGCTGCGATACACAAGCGTCGGAAGCGCTGTGCCAAAGCAGCAGGGGTGTAAGGTTCGCCCTTTCTACGG
>CAZKZS010000493.1:0-3152 GCA_964557285.1 uncultured Anaerolineae bacterium
CTGGCGGGAGGGTCGAGGCCAGGGCAAACACTCCATCAATGCGGCGTTTTTCGGCCAGCAGCGCGGCGTATTTTTGCACCCGTTCAATTTCGCCGTAGGTTAAACATAACTGGGTGGTGTAGCCTTCCGCAAGGGCGGCTCTTTCCAGCGATTCAAGAATGTCGGTAATCAGGGGATTCTTTAAATGAGGTACTACGACGGCAATATTTTGTGTGCGGCGTGTGCGTAAGTTGCGGGCGGTGACATTCACCCGGTAGTTGAGGGCCAGAATCGCTTCCTGAACCCGCACCCGTGTTTCGATATTTACCCTATCGGGAGTGTTGATTACACGCGAAACGGTTGCTGTGGACACTGCCGCGTGGCGTGCCACATCCTCCATTGTGACCGTCATTAGCAACCCCCTGTCTATAGACCCTGCATACTAACAATCTGCAAACACGCTGTCAAATTATCCTTTATAATGACAGCAGAGGAGCTATTTCGTATGCTTGCCAGAACTTATGCCTGTACTGTCCTCGGCCTTGATGGATATGTTATCGAAGTCGAAGTGGATTTTAACCCGACCTCTTTGCCGGCGTTTATCATTGTTGGGCTGCCCGATTCGGCGGTGCAGGAAAGCAAGGAACGGGTGCGGGCCGCCATCAAAAACAGTGGACTACGTTTTCCTATGAAACGTTATGTCGTCAATCTTGCACCTGCCGATATTCGTAAAGTGGGGCCGGTGTATGATCTGGCAATTGCGATTGGCTGTCTGGCGGTGACTGACCAGGTGCCGCTTCCTGCGCTGGAAAATGCCATGTTCATCGGGGAGCTTTCCCTGGATGGCAGCGTTAAACATATTAGCGGCGTTTTGCCGATCGCCTTCAGCGCACAGCAGGCGGGTTTTACCAAAATTTACGTATCTGTAGACGATGCGCCGGAAGCTGCCCTTGTTCCTGATATTGAAGTGATTCCGATTCCTTCTCTGGGGCATCTGGTGGAACATCTGTATGGCTTAAATCCAATTCCCCCTTACCACCGTTCAGAAAGTCAAAACAGGCTTTTGAATACCCCTTCAGATACGTTGATTGATATGTGTGACATCAAGGGGCAGGAGCATGTGAAGCGGGCGCTGGAAGTGGCGGCGGCAGGGAGTCATAACCTGTTGATGGTAGGTTCGCCGGGGGTTGGCAAAACGCTGATGGCACGCGCCCTGCCGGGGATTTTACCGGGGCTAAGCTGGGAAGAAGCGCTGGAAATCACCCGCATTTATTCCGTCGCCGACAGCCTAACCAACGGTCATAATCTGATAACTCACCGCCCATTTCGCAGCCCTCACCATACCATTTCTGAGGCTGGCCTGGTTGGGGGCGGCACGATTCCCCGCCCCGGGGAAATCTCGCTGGCACACCTGGGAGTTTTGTTTCTGGATGAGTTTCCAGAATTTGGTATTCATACGCTGGAAGTGCTGCGCCAGCCGCTAGAGGACAAAAAAGTGACCATCAGCCGGGCGCGAATCGCGCTGGAATTTCCGGCTAATTTTATGCTGGTCGCTGCGATGAATCCATGTCCATGTGGCTTTCTTCACGATCCGATTCATGCCTGTACCTGCACCAATGCCATGATTCGGAAGTATCAACAGCGCATTTCCGGTCCAATTATTGACCGACTTGATATTCATGTGGATGTGCCGCGTGTGGATTACGACAAACTCACGGGAGCAGGGCGTGGGGAAAGTTCGCAGGAGGTGCGGGCGCGGGTGGAACATGCCCGTCAGATTCAGCGTGAACGGTTTAAGGGAATTTTACATTTGCACGCCAACGCAGATATGCGTCCGAAGGAAATTGAATATTTTTGCCAGACGACGCCGGAGGCGGCACAGCTTTTAAAGGTCACACTCCACAAAATGCAATTGAGCGCCCGTGCTTACCATCGGATTCTGAAACTTGCCCGCACGATTGCTGATCTGGATGGAAGTGAAATTATCGGCGTGCCGCATCTGGCGGAAGCGATTCAATACCGCCCGCGCCGAATCGTGGGGTAAAACAAAGAGCATAATTTTTTAGGACTCAACATGGATGAAAATGCGCTTCATGCCAGTGTGGTGAAATTTTTAATCGACGGGGGGCAGGCTGATGAAGCGGCTGCCCTGCTAAGCTGCACCTTAACCGTCCAGCCCCGCGCTGAAAAAAATATTTACAGCAAGGAAACGGTGTATACGGATATTATTCTGGAAGGGCCGCGTTCGGTCTACGAGTTATTTTATAAAAATGGCCGCAACAACCAGAGTCCCCTGCAAAAAACCCTGAGCCATGCGTTTGAAGCCTTTTTTGATCATCTGGGGACGATTCAAATGAGGGCAAATCTCATCGAATTGGACTCCCCCAATTGGAAAGAACGATTGGAACGGGTGTTAACGGGCGATTCAACTCAGGGTCTCTCGGCTGAAAAATCCCCTTTCCGCCAGTTCTGGCAGGGCATGTATTTTCGTTCGGCGGCTGTATTACAAATCGCCAAAACGCTGGATAAACGCGGGGTGCTTTATTTGCCCGGCAGCATGATGCAGCTGGGAGTTACGGAGATGCGCCAGCAGTTTGAGGCGGATTTTCTGGTTTGTCACACGGGGAAATGGGGCATTTTAGAGATTCGTGATGCGCTGAAACCCGCTTTGGATACCAAACAGGAACGCTTATTAAAGTTTCACGGCATTAAAGTGATTGAATCCTTTGATGCGGATTTTTGTTTAGAATATCCCGACAATGTAGTGAATGATTTTTTGAATATCGTGGAGAATTCGTAATGCAAATCACCTGTGAAGTGATTCCAATTCGTGTGATGGCATCCGGCGCACAGCAGCAGATTCACGTATTTCGATTTACAGGACAACCGGGTAAAAATGTTTATATTCAGGCCAACATTCACGGCCCGGAAATTGCGGGTATTGGAGCGGCACATGACCTTATCCAGATTTTGCGCCAGCAGGATGAAATTTGTGGCAGCATCACGGTTATTCCCAGCGTGAATCCGGTTGGACTGGATACAAAATTCGGGGGGTATCAGGTAGGGTATGCTGACCCGAATGAAACGGCGGTTGGGAATTTCAACCGGATTTATCAAATGCTGGTGCAGGATGAGGGGGAGTCAGAGAAGGTCAATTTAGCGCAGTTTGTCGC
>CAZKZS010000494.1:0-3128 GCA_964557285.1 uncultured Anaerolineae bacterium
GCGGCCCTCCGCGGTGAAATTTCCCGGAGAACATGGGTCGCCAGGGATGCGCCGTCGGATCCGGGCGCGGCTGCACCCAATTTGTCTCCTGGGCGACGCCCCCCGAGCGCTGCGCTCGAGCGCCACGACACTCGGCTTGCGCAATCGTCGGCCGGCCCCGGGCCGGCTCAGCGCTCGCCGCGGAGCACCTCGACCGCGCGCAGGACGTCGGCGGCGACCGCCTCCACCGAGCGCGTGGAGTCCACGTGCACGATGTTCTCGCCCGGGAAGTGCATGTCGATGTCGCGGTAGAAGGCCGCGAGCTGCTCCTGCAGCTCCTGGTCGTCGTAGATCTCGCGCCCGACGCTACGCTCGCGGCGGCGGCGCGCGCCCTCGGCGGGATCCACGTCCAGCACGATGGTCAGATCCGGCCGGCGCGCGTGCCGGTTGATCTCGCGTACCCACTGCACCGTCTCCGGCTCGCCGCCCCCGGTGACCGACTGGTAGGCGACCGACGAGAGGTCGTAGCGATCACTGATGACGGTCACGCCGTCCATCAGGTTCGGGTGGATGGTCGCCTCGAGGTGATCGAGCCGGTCGGCCGCGAAGAGGAGCGCCATGGTGCTCCAGGACGAAGGGCGCGCGCCGGTGATGCCGGGGACCACCACGCGTCCGGTCAGGATCTGCCGGATCAGCACGCCGACCGGGCCGTCGCTCGGCTCGCGCGTCGTGTGGATGGGCAGCCCCTTCTTGCGGAGCGCGCGCGCGAGCAAGCCGGTGTGGGTGGTGGTCCCCGCACCGTCCACTCCCTCCAGCACGATGAACAGCCCCTCGATCATGGCGGCACGCTATCAGAAATGCCGCCGGTGGAAAGGGGGCCCGAGCTACTCCTCGAAGCGCCGGCAGGCCCGCTGGCCGAAGAGGCGCGCGAGCGCCGCGGCCACCGGCGTGAAGTCGGCCTGGCAGATCGACTGCACGGTGGAGCGCCCCGGGCCGATGCCCTGGGCCAGCGAGACGATCCGCCGCGGCGGGAAGGCGATGCCCCGCGGCGTGTCGCAGGAAGGCACGAGCCGGTTCGGCATCCTCGGATCGACGCGCTCCTGCATTCGATCGTCCGCGAGCATGGCGCGGAACTCGTCGTAGCTGGGGCTCTCCACGGCCAGATCCTCCGGGACGCCCACCACGAGGCCGAGCGCGAGCAGATCCGGCCGGCTCGCGCGCAGCGCGGAGAGCCCCGTCACGTAGCGCTCGACGGGGTGGACGGCCTGATCGCCGTGCGCGAAGCAGCGGAGGTTGAGATCGGTCCCGCCGTAGACGGGGGAGCTCGGGTTGAAGAGATCGGGATCGTGCGCCGAGCAGTCCTCCTCGTCGGTCACGATGACCACGGCGAGCAGCGTGTCGTCGCGCAAGAAGCCGCGGTTCTCCCGATCGCCGTGGCCGCTCGTGCCGCGGAAGAAGGTCGGCGGCTCGTAGCGCGGGCCGGTGTAGGCCGTCGGCGCAGCGGGCGAGAGCGCCTTCAGCGCCGCCTCGAGCTGCTGCTCGAAGCCGCAGCCTCCCGTCCCCGTGCGCACCACGCAGCTGGCGTCGAACGCGAAGGCGTCGGTGCTCCCGCCCGCGTAGGTGAGGAAGCTCGGGTACGTCGAGGCGCAGCCCTCGACGTCGGCGCGCCCCGCGGTGCGCAGGATCCCGTCGTCGCCGAAGTCGGCGCGCGCGCAGGTCGGCACGGTGAACCCTCCCGTGCCCATGTCGGTCGTGACCACGCCGACGTGCAGGTCCACGATGGGCAGCCAGTCGGGCTCCGTGTCGCCGTCCCGGTCCGGCGGATCGACGAGCGCGCGCACGAGCGCCGGGAGCTGCTCCGCGAGGCTCTCCTGCTCCTCCGTCATGGAGTTCGAGTTGTCCACGACGAAGAGCAGGTCGATCCCGGTCGGCTCCTCGCACTTGCTGGTCGGGAGCACGACGCCGGCGTCCCAGGGCAGCGGAGCGCCGTCGGGATCGTTCACGAGGATGAACTCGCGGTAGCAGCCCGGCGCCAGCGCCAGCGCGAGCACCACCGTGATGGAGAGCCCGCGCCTCACTCCTCGCCGTCTCCGAGGCGCACGAGCTCCCGGCGCACCTGCGCGGCGAGGGCACCGTCCGGCGCCTCGCGCAGGTAGCGCTCGTAGCTCGCGCGCGCGGCCGCGCGATCGCCGCGCTGCGCGTGCAGCCTCGCCAGCGCGAAGATGGCGTTGTGCCCGCCCGCCGTGCCGCGCCCGACCTGCGCGGCCTGCTCGTAGGCGCGCGCCGCCTCGTCCCAGCGGCCCGCGCCTCGGTGCAGATCGCCGAACGTGCTGAAGGCCTCCGTGCGGATCGCGGCCGGCGCGCGCGGCCGGGTCAGCTCGCGCAGGATGCGCAGGGCCGCGCCCACCCGCCCGCGGGCGATGAGCTGGTTGGCCAGCTCGATCGGCCGGCGCCTCGGCCACTTCCTCGAGCGCCTCGAGCTCCGGATCCGCGCGAGCGGGCTCTCCCACCTCGGGCGCCGGCGCGCCGGGCTCCTCCACCTCCGGCGCGGGCGCGCGCTCCACGGCGGGCTCGGGCGCGGCCTCCGCGCGCGCCTCGCGCGCGACGTGCGTGTGCTCGCCCGCGCGCACCAGCCTCGCCTCGCTCCCGTCGAGCGGCACCACGCGCACGGTGCCCTCGGACACCGAGACCCGCGTCCCGCTCTCACGCACCTCGACGCGGAACACCGTGCCGACGACCTCCACGCGCGCGCTCGGCGTCTCCACCGTCATGCGCTCGCGGCCCCGCTCGCGAGGGTGGTAGGCCACGCGGACCTCGCCCTCGAGCAGCTCGAGCGCGAGGTGCGCGGGCGAGAGCGTGGCGATGCGCACGCGGCTCGCGCCGCCCACGCGCACCATCGTGTCGGCCACCTGGATGTCGGCCTCCTCGCGCGCGCCGGTGCGAACCAGCGAGCCCTCCTCCAGCGTGCCGCGCTGCACCGAGGCGCCCACCTCGTGCAGGTCGATGCGCGCGACCGGGGCCTCCAGCTCACCGTCGCCGGCCCAGAAGAGCGCGAGCGCGGCGGCGGCGGCCAGGAGCGCGCCCGCCCCGACGGCCGCGAGCCGACCTCGCGAGCGAGCCTGCGGGCGAGGCGCGGCGGCGGCGGCGAG
>CAZKZS010000495.1:0-3124 GCA_964557285.1 uncultured Anaerolineae bacterium
GAAGTGCTTGAGGCCAGACAGCACCAGGCTGCTCTTGTTCAGGTGATTGTCGGTCTGGGCAGCTGCGGGATTGCGGCTGGCGCGTTGGATACCCTGAAGGCAATCCAGCAGCAGGTCGATGACCACCATCTCACGGAGGTTATCGTTTCTCAGACGGGGTGTATTGGCCTGTGCGGATACGAGCCGATTGTTGAAGTTATTCGGGCAAATTCACCCACAGTAACCTATGGACGGGTGACTCCTGAAGCAGCGCGGCGCATTGTGCAGGAGCATATTCTGGGCGGCAACGTGCTTGAAGCGTTTGTAGTCGAAGTCTAATGGCGAGGTAAAGTCATGGAGCAGGAAGTTAAAGCGCTGGATATTGTGGAACTGGTCGAACAGGCGGTTGCCAAACATGGCGCAAGCCGGGAGGCAGTCATCCCGATTTTGAATGAAATCAACCAGGCGCTTGGGTATATTCCATCTGCTGTTTTGCCAGAAATCCGGCGGCGTATTCACGATCCGGCGGAAGGGGTGTTCCTTGCCGACAGCCATCTTTATTCGGCTGCCAGTTTTTATCAGCTCTTTTCCCTGAAGCCGTTAGGCAGGCACATCATCCGATTTTGCGAGAGCGCCCCATGTCATGTGATGGGCGGGCGTGAGGTCATTCAGGCTTTGCAAAACACCCTGGGATTGGAAATTGGCGAAACCGGTCAGGATGAAAAATGGTCGCTGCTTACTACCAGTTGTCTGGGGGTGTGCGGAGTCGGGCCGGTTTTCCTTGTGGATGACGATATTTATGGGAATGTCACTTCAGACCAGGTGGCAGAAATTCTCGCTCAGTATGAATGAGTTAATGTGCAGAGGTGAGGCATGAAGGTCATCCGTTCAATGGTTCTGGTTTCCGTGGATCAGGCCAGTCTGGAACGCGGCGCTGAAGAAGTCTTTCATAAATTTTTGGAAGAAATTGAGGAGTTCGGCCTTTCGGATAAAATCGCCGTGTCTACCATCCGTGATGTTGGCCTTCGAGAGGATATTCCCTTAGTCATTGTCTATCCTGACGCGGCCGTGTATGGGCCAGTCCAGTTAGACGATGTTCATACGATTGTTGAAGAACACCTGTATAAAGGAAATATTGTCCCGCACCTGCTGGCAATGATGCGTGAACTCGCACCAGAAATCGCCTGGACCCGTGACCGCAGAGGGACCCTGCCCATTCAGAAGCGGATTGTGCTGGAACGCGCTGGCATCATAAATCCAGACAGCATTGAAGATTACATCCTAAATGATGGGTTTCAGGCGCTGGGTAAAGCCCTGACTCAAATGACTCCTGCCGAAGTCATCAGTGAGATTGATAAATCGGGTTTGCAGGGCAGAGGGGGGGCAGGTTTCCCGACGGGTCGCAAGTGGAGTTTTGTTGCCAGCACCCCGGGCAGCCTCAAGTATGTCATTTGCAACGCTGACGAAAGTGAACCCGGCACTTTTAAAGATCGGTTGATTCTTGAAGGCGACCCATTTAGCATTGTGGAAGCCATGACCATCGCCGGATACGCCATCGGCGCACACGAAGGCTACATTTATATTCGGGGCGAATATCCGCGTGCCTATCAGTGTATTAAAAACGCCATTCATCAAGCGGAGGCACATGGCTTGCTGGGCGACCACATCTTTGGCACGGAATATAGTTTTCATATCCACCCACACGCCGGTGCGGGCGCTTATATTTGTGGTGAAGAAACCGCCCTCATTGAATCCCTTGAAGGCAAACGCGGGATGCCGCGCCCCCGACCCCCTTATCCCACCACATACGGATTGTTTGGTAAGCCTACCGTTGTCAATAACGTGGAAACACTCGCCAATGTGCCGCCTATCCTCCGAAATGGGGCGGTGTGGTATCGAGAAGTTGGCTCTCCCAAAAGCACCGGCACCAAAGTATATACGATTCTAGGGAACGTTAACTTTACTGGATTGATTGAAGTGCCGATGGGGATTACGCTGCGCGAAGTGATTGACATCTACGGTAAGGGGATGCGGAACGGAAAAAAACTGAAACTGGTGCAGACAGGCGGCTCTAGCGGAACGGTTGTTCCGGCAAAACTGCAAGATACCCCTATGGATTTTGATTCATTCCGCAACGCGGGTGTCTCTCTCGGGTCGGGGGCGCTGCTGGTGTGTGATGAGGATACCTGTGTCGTCGATCTGGCAAAGGTGATTCTGCGTTTTTTCAAAAATGAATGTTGTGGCAAATGTACCCCCTGTCGTATTGGTACGCTGCGACTGTATGAAATTATCTGTCAGATTTCTGAAGGTGCTGCCGTGCTGAGCGACCTGGAAGTTATGCAAAATATCTCTGAGGCCATGTGCGAAGTATCAAACTGCGGTCTGGGGCAAACCGCTTCCACCGCCCTGCGTGATATTCTGAAGTATTTCCGGGAAGAAGTTGAAATGCATATCATCGACAAAGTTTGTCCCGTCGGTGTTTGTCCCATAACAAAGGCAGGCTAAAGGAGAAATCGCCATGATCAGCCTAACGATCAATGGTCAGACCCTGGATGTTCCTGAAAACACCACCGTGTTGAAGGCAGCCGAACAGGTGGGGATTGTCATCCCGACTCTGTGTAATCATAAGGATTTAACACCTTACGGCGGCTGCCGTTTATGCTCCGTAGATATTCAGGGGCTGCGCCTGCCAGCTACAGCCTGCACGATGCTGGTCGCGCCAGGAATGATTGTGCGTACCGAAAGCCCTGCCCTGACCCGCTACCGCCGCACTATTCTGGAACTCTTACTGGTCAGGTTCTACGATGCGGGTTACACCCACGCAAATAGCACAGCCGACGCCACCCCTGATACTCAGTTTGCGTATTGGGTCAAGTATTACGGCATCGACATGAAAAAGGCGATGGCACAGAAGCCCTTCCGCCTGATTGACAGCGACCCTAATCCGTTTATCTGGGTAGATAAAAATAAGTGTATCATGTGTACCCGTTGTGTTCGTGCCTGTGCCGAAGTTCAATGCCGCTTTGTATGGACACAGGCGTATCGGGGTTATGATCTGCGGATTGTCGCTGGCGCAGATACGACCATGCTGCAAGCCCGATGTGAATCCTGTGGCGCGTGTGTAGCCCACTGCCCAACAGGGGCT
>CAZKZS010000496.1:0-3119 GCA_964557285.1 uncultured Anaerolineae bacterium
GCGCTATCATCGTTCAGGACAGTCCCGACCTGGACGCTATTATTTCTTTGTTATCCCTGCGAATGAGTGATCAACTTCAGTATAAACGTTATTCCCATGCCAACGAATTAAATTTTCATGAGCAGTTCGATTTTATTTTGTTGGGGAGTTTTTCTGCGCTGGAAAGAACTATCCGCCTGTATGAAAGTCGTGGACGCAAGCCGCCCCTGATTATGCATCTCGTTCACCCCAGCCAGTTAAATCATGAAGTGTATACCAGCCGTTTTCCGGGGATTCATATTGTGCCGATTGCTCAGGCGGATTTAGATGAGATGGACGAAACGCTGCAATTTCTGGTTTTTGAAACGGTGCTGCGTGAACTGGGAGGCTCGTCCTGAGTTCAGATTATTATCCTCATACAATTTTTGTCGGTTTTGTTACTATTTTCGTGCCAGACTTATGATACAGTGATTATTAAAATGGGGGCTAACATGATACCTCTGGATTATGAAGCTGCGGGGCAGCAAAAATTGGGTGGGGGTGTGACTGCGGAACTGGTCGGGCAGTTTCTCATCTACCGATTTTCAAGCGACGGTCAGGAAACCTTCGATATTTTTTACGAGTCCTGTATCGCCTATCTTAAACGGCAAAAAGCACAGGATCAACCCTATTACCTTTTGCTCGATTTTTCGGCTGTTGTGGGTATCACACTTTATTCACGAGAAAAAGCCAAAATCCTGGTGGACTATATTCACACCCATCAAATAAAGGGATATTCTGCGGTAGTGCTGCCGCGTTTCAGCCTGCTCATGCCGCTTATCATTCAACTCAACCGATGGATTTCCCATAAAATTAAAACCGACATGACCTTTCTTGATTTCCAGAAAGCGTTGGATTGGCTCACCGAAATGAGTCAGCACGAAGCCGAAAAAGTATCAGGATAAAACATGGAAGAAAAATCAGTTGCTTTTGACCGCGCCGCCGGATTTTACGATGAAACTCGCGGTTTCCCTGCCGGAGTCGAAAAACAGGCCGCCGCGCTTATTGCACAGGTTGGCGATTTTAAGAGTTCCCATCGGGTGCTGGAAATTGGCGTCGGTACAGGACGAATCGCGCTCCCCCTGGCAGGACACGTCAGCACCATTTATGGCATTGACCTTGCCCGCCCGATGATGGAACGGCTGGTCAGCAAACGCACTCACGAAGCGGTACATCTGGTTGAAGGCAGCGCCGAACACCTGCCTTTTCCCGTACAGCAGTTTGACGGCGCGATAGCTGTCCATGTTTTTCATCTGATTTCCGGCTGGCGTACCGTGCTGGAGGAATTAAAACGGGTGCTGAAACCAGATGCTCCCCTCGTCCATGCCTGGGGACATTCCAGTGAGGATGACGTATGGACGCAATGGGGTAAACAGTACGGCCGTCATGCCTCCTCTACGGTTGGGATTCGCCGCGAAGACTCGGAAACTTTTCTTGAAAATTCCGGCTGGCGGCTACGAGAAGAAAAACAAACGCTGGCTTATACCGTATCTATGTCTCCGGCTTTACACATTGAGCGCATTGAAAAGCGGATTTTTTCCGCCACCTGGCAGATGACCGATGAACAAATCGCCGAAGGGGTAGAATTTATGAAAAAACTGATTCTGGATACGTATGGGAGTTTTGACCGCACGGTAGAGGTAGAGCGTTACTTTTCCGCCGCCGCCTATCTGCCCGCCTAACGGTTTTTCTCCATCCACCCCACCGCAAAATCGACCAGAGGGCGCTGTTTCAGAAAATGCACGGCGGCTTTACCTACCTGATGGCGGGGAAGCGCTTTTTCCTGCTCGTAGGTTCTGCCGATGAGGTCAAAATCTTCGGAATTCCATTCCAGCGTTTGAAATTTGACCCACTGGCGTTCCCCATTCACCCACATGGCGCAGCCCTCCTGAATCCATTTTTTGCCGGAATATTCGGCGCGGGCTTCCGCCAGATGGAGGGAGGTATTGTTGCTGTGGCCGACTCCCAGCAGCAAAATGAAGCCGTCAAGGTCATACAGCCGCGCCAGAGGCGATTTTTCCCCCAGCATATCGGCTAATTCATGGTTTTCCAGCAGAAAAGGCGCGTTGGGGCCAAGCGCCGCAAAAGACACAATCGGATGGGCGCTGCGGGATACGTTCGGCCAGGTACGGAAAAGCTCCGGTATTGCTCCCATCATACGGGTAGGGGTTCGGGCGGGGTCATACGGTGGGGTATAGGCACGGATGGACGCCCACCATTCGGCAGGCACGGGGGGATTCATCCAGTTAGCCGGATCGGTATTGTCCCCCGTATGAGTCGGCATCATCAGCGTGCCTGTTGGGGTCAAAACCTGCAAAAGTGCCTGAATCACAGCCACAGCACCCCCGGCCACCCATCCAAGTCGGCTTAAGGAACTGTGTACAAGCACCGTTTGTCCGGCAGATAAACCACAGGCAGCAAATTGTTCAATCAGGGAGGCAGTGGTCAGTAGCGGCCTGTCAACCTCAATCGTTTGCACTTTAGTTGTTGTGGTGGCCGACATCGCTCAAAATTTTATTGACCTTTGCCACCAGGTCATGATGCAGAATGGGTTTGGGCAGGTAATCATTTGCGCCCGCTTCCATGCCTTTCATCACACTTTCCGCGTCGCCCCGTGCAGAAAGAATAAGTATCGGGATGCGGTTGGTCTGTTTGCGGTCACGAATAATCCGGCACAGTTCGATTCCATCCGTTCCCGGCATCATCACATCTAAAATAATCATATCAGGCATATCTGTACTTAAAACCGAGAGCGCCGAGTCAGCATCTTTGGCCTTTAAGACCTCAAACCCACCCCGTTCTAGCATAATCCCGATTAAAGTCAGCGCCCCAATTTCATCATCCACAACAAGAATACGTTTCATCAGGGACTCCAAACATTAGCCTTAGGTATTTTAACACTACTAAAAAGATATAACATGACTTTTAACATTTACGAAGGATTTTTTATATTTTTTTCAGCTATCGGGTATAATCAGGGTAAAAATGACTCTGGGGACTCTAGCGATGGCACGTCTCATCAGATATTTCTTACTGGCGGTGCTTGGCGCGACTCTGCTGGGCGCGGGTTTGTTCTGGCCTGCAACCGAACGGGTTCAGGC
>CAZKZS010000497.1:0-3099 GCA_964557285.1 uncultured Anaerolineae bacterium
ATCTGTACCAATCAGGGGCTGATGGCGCTGGCGGCGTGTGTGCATATGAGTGCGCTCGGTAAACACGGCCTGAAAAAAGTCGCGGAATTGTGCTGGCATAAATCGCACTATGCTGCTCAGCAAATCAACAGCGTGGAAGGATACAGCGTGGACATGGACAAACCCTTCCTCAAGGAATTTGTGGTCAAATGCCCGCGTCCGGTTTCCGAACTGAACGAACGCCTGCTGCATGAATTTGGCATCGTGGGCGGGTATGACCTCGGCAAAGCCTATGCGGGACGAGAAAAAGAGATGCTCGTCTGTGTCACAGAAATGAATCCCAAAGAAGAAATTGATGCGCTGGTAGAAGCGCTCAAGACCATCGGAAAGTAGCGCGTATGAAACCCCTTGAACCTTTGATTTACGACCTCGGTGCGCCCGGACGCGAAGGTGTGAAGCTGCCCGCGCCAGATGTGCCGGAGACAGACATCCCTCAGCATTTGCAACGTGACAATCTGGATTTGCCGGAAGTGGCAGAACTGGATGTGGTGCGGCATTTTACCCGCCTCAGCCGCCTGAATATGGGCATCGACACGGCTTTTTATCCGCTGGGGTCATGTACCATGAAGTATAACCCGCGTATCAATGAAGATATGGCGCGGCTGCCCGGTTTTGCCCATTTGCATCCCCATTCGGATGACCATCACGCTCAGGGAGCGCTGGCCGTGATGTGGCAACTTCAGGAATGGCTGCGCGAAATTGCCGGATTTGCAGCGTGCAGCTTACAGCCTGCGGCGGGCGCTCAGGGTGAATTTGCGGGCATTTTGATGATTCGTGCCTATCACAAATCACGCGGCGACGAAAAACGTACCAAAATTATCGTTCCCAGCAGCGCACACGGCACGAATCCCGCCACGACCACAATGGCAGGTTTGCAGGTGGTGGAAATCGGTAAAGAGGACGACGGCACGATCAGCATCGAAAAGCTGAAAGCGCTCTGCGATGACACCACAGCAGGCATGATGATTACCGTCCCGAATACGCTTGGCCTGTTTGACCGCAATATTAAGGACATCATTCAGACGGTGCATGACTGCGGCGGGCTAATGTATATGGACGGGGCAAACATGAACGCGCTGATGGGTGCGGCCAAGTCCGGCGAGCTTGGTTTTGACGTGATGCACTATAACCTGCACAAGACCTTTAGCACCCCGCACGGCGGCGGTGGGCCGGGCAGTGGGCCGGTCTGCTGTAATGAAAAACTCGCGCCGTTTTTGCCGGGGCCAATTGTCAAAATTGTGGAAGAAGCTCAGGATGAGGACGACGCACCTCTGTATGGGCTGGTCATGCCGGAAAAAACCATCGGGCGGTTGAAAGCTTTCCATGGCAATTTTGGCATGATGTTGCGGGCTTATACCTACATTCGGGCGCATGGGGCGGAAGGCATCAAAAATATTACCCGTCATGCTGTGCTGAACGCCAACTATATCCGCGTCAATTTGCAGGATACCTTCAAAGTGCCATATAACCACATCTGCGGACATGAGGTGGTGATGGAAGGGCATGTTGAGGGGTCGGATGTTCACGCGCTGGATATTTCCAAGCGGCTGATGGATTATGGCATTCACCCGCCGACCAACTACTTCCCGTTGATTGTGCATGAAGCGCTGCTGATTGAGCCAACGGAAACGGAAAGCATCCAGATGTTGGATTATTTCATCGAAACGATGAAAACCATCGCGCAGGAAGCAAAGGATAACCCGCAGCTTTTGAAGGACGCGCCGCATACCGCCCCCGTCAAACGAGTGGATGAGGTGAAGGCGGCAAAGGATTTGGTGCTGTGCTGCCGTCCGGCTGGCCTTTCCGAGTCAGCCGCCGCAGATTAGATAATTTACCAATCATAAACGCAGGGTAACAATAAACCCTGCGTTTTTCATTTACTAGCCGCATTGTAATCTTTATCATGATATTGCGCTATCAAATATCCGACTTCGCCATCGACACCCAAAACAATAGCATCTTCTGTTATCCATGACATAATACCTGTCCCATAACGAAAAGTATCTTTCCGTTTAAGCTTACCTCTTGTCCTTATGCCAGATAAATATGTTCGTTATGCCACAAAATGTACTCTTTAGCAGGCGATAGGTTCTTGTTGGGAGGCAGTAAAATTTCGTTACCGTGCATGGCATAGTATGTTTTCCCGTTATCGTACTCCTCTTTGATTCTTTGACTCACTTCAACCCGATAATTTTCAGTGACGGTCATATATCCCTGGTCAAAAAGTTGATGAATGTCAGCACGTAATAACAGACCATTTTTTACATCATGGGGGCCATTAAGTGCATAGGGTTTTATATGAGCAGCAACTAAAGCGGGGAGTGTTTTTTCTCCGGTTACAGCACAAATGCCTCGATAAGCCTCTGTCACCAGAATACGGAAAGCACCCTGTCCTAATCGGTGTTTTGCCAGCCCTATACTATATTGTTCCTGCTGTTCAACATTCGGCGACGTGTTTTGGGGGGCAACTTTTCTCAGTTTTTCCTGAACCTGTTCCCACAAACGTTTACCTATATCAGTTTGCAAGCTGTATGACTTACCCTGTACAAGATTAGAACTCCAATCCTCCGGTTCGGGTATCCAGTCGGTTTCAGGGAAGAAGAACGGCTCAGCTAAAATAACACATCCTATTTCTGGGTTAGACTCTTGTCCCTGCCTATAGCTAAGAATTTCAGTACGGAAAGTTTCATAATCTGGCATCCCGTTGTTATAACCAAAAACATTCCACGCCATCGCTAAATTGAGCTTTATGGATTTAACAAAAAAACCACCCCCGCCAATGTATTTGGTTCGTTTTAGCCGAAAAAGGAAAAGTTCCCCTGGCTCGATTGCTTGAAACAGGCGTCCCCCTGGCTTCCAAAAATTGACTTCCTCAGGCTGGCGAGATGCTAGAAACTGAAACCAATTAATGTCAGTCAGTCCCACATAGAGTTTCATCGAATCCTCGTAAGATTATGCAATTTTAGGAGTACATTATAACTATGATGAGAAAATGGTAGGAATCAAAAAAATTGCCCTGAGGGAGCAGCAGGATGGGGGCGCGAAAAATCGCTTACTCTT
>CAZKZS010000498.1:0-3094 GCA_964557285.1 uncultured Anaerolineae bacterium
TCCGATTGCCTGCTAACCCCACCTCATCAATATTTCGCCCTTCAACGACGGAAACCCCCTGCAAATAAAAAATATTCGGCTGGCGGTTAGGTTCAACCTGAAACAGCAGCGTTTCTAAAACCACCGGATGCAAATTCACATAGGAAACTGCTTCCGCTACTTTTACGATTTTTGTCTCCCAGTCGAGAACGGCTTCTACTTCATATCGGGTAGCTGGCTGCTCACTGGCAAAACAGGTAATCAGGGGCGGCTGCACCGTAGAAGTCGATTCCTGCCGATTGACGTTGATAGTGGTATCGGCTGTTGGGGCAGAGGTTGCCAGATTAACGGCGGTTGCCAGCGAATCACGTGTCGCCGTGACCACCAGCGGTTTGGCGGATTCCTCCATACAACCTGCCAGAAAAAAAAGGAGTAAAAGCAGCGGGTATTTGAACATAGATGTCCTTTCCGCCACGATTCTATCACGGGGATTTACGACGAAAAGCACACGCTTGTCCTACGAGGTGCGATACAACAACGCCGGATTATCGGATTTTTCAACTTCATCCAGATTACACACGGCCAGTTCCCCGCGCTCATATAAATATTCCATATGTGCGCCGACTTCCTCCAGCGCCAGTAGCACCTGATAGCCGTGGACATCGCTATACATGGCTTTGCTGACATCACTAATCGTCACGGGCTGATTCGCCTGACGGATAATGTCGAGCAGACGCTCCAGTTTACGCTGATGGTCGGCTTTAATGCCCTCAATACGGGCGTAAATATCAGTAATGGGAGTTTCATGACCTCCCAGCCCCAGTCGAATCTCCGGCACTTTTTTCACTTTTTCCAGCGAATCGAGATAATGCCCCAATCCGGTGTAATGTGTGATACTTTCTGGCGCTTGATGAGGGGTGATGCGGTTCAAAATGTGGTCGGCAGTTAGCAGAATATCCCCGATGCGAATACACACCTGACCGGAACAGTGTCCGGGGGTATGGATAAAGGTCATACCGTCTATTTCCGTGCCTTCTTCCAAAAGAAAATCAACGGGTTCGGCGGTAATCAGGCGCTTGGCAAAACCATACATATCCAGCAAATCCTGAATCCGCTTTTCCGATACCCCTGCACGCTGTAAATAGACCCGCAGATTTTTTGTGGAAACGACCACACGCTCTTTATAAGCCACCAGAATCCGGCGGTCTAAAGGGTGAATCCCTACTTTTGCCCCGTGTAGCTGCTGGCGAATAAAAGACAGCCCGCCGTGATGGTCAATATGGCCGTGGGTGATAAAAATATGCTGAATATCCTGAAAATCGAGGGGCTCCCCAAAATCACTCTGGATGGCCTTTAATGCAGCTACAAGTTGGTCGTTGGAATCCCCATAGCCTGAACCGCAGTCCACCAGAGTCGGCGTGCAGTTGCCGACCAGCAGATAGGTGTAGGCGACCAGAGTCGGAAAGGCAAGCACAGGCATCCGGTAAATTCGCACGCCCGTACTGGACTCAAATTTTTCAATCGGGGGAAGCACAGGGTTTTCCTTTCACGTAGCCCTGTACTTTACTACGCACGGCTTAAGATAACAACAATGGACTCAAACACGCGCCGCAGCACGGCCATGACGGTTGATATGGTCAATGTCTTCGACCACACGGTTAAAAGCTCGTACAAATCGCCGCACACTGCTAAAACGTTCCTGAGGGTGTTTTGCCAGCGCTTTGAACAAAATACTTTCCATCTGATCAACCAGTTCAATATCCTGACATACCATCGGAAGGCGCGGTGGGTGGGCAACCTGAAGCTGCTGGACAGCACGGCGGGGTTGTTCTTCGTAATGTTTAACCTGAGGGAGGTAATGGCTGCCTGTGAGGGCTTCATAGAGGACAGCAGCAAAGGTATACAAATCGGACTGGGGGGATACCCGTTCGTTGCGTGCCTGTTCGGGCGCCATATAAATCAGCGTCCCCGGCTGCCCGTCGTTAAGTGCTTCAAATTCCGGACGGTCAGGATTAAAAGCCAGCCCAAAATCGGTCAGTTTGAACCAGCCGGTTTCCCGCGAAAAGAGGATATTTTCCGGTTTAATATCGCGGTGAACAATGCCGCGTTCATGTAAATAGGTCAGGGCTTCCCCGACCTGATATGCCAGATTCCAGATCATTTCAGGGTCAAGCGGGCCGTAACGGTCAATCATGTCGCGCAGGGTGCCGCCATCCATATATTCCATGACCAGCACCGCCGACTGATTTTTATCATCAATCCTTAAGCTGTGGACAGTTATCAGGCCGGGGTGAACCAGCGAAGCCGTTGTTTGGGCTTCATTCACAAACGCAGCCCATTCATCCTGATTGTCGCTGAGTTCCGGGCTGAGATTTTTAAGCACGACCTTCCGGTCTAAGATGGGATCATAGGCCAGAAAGACGTTAGAAAACGCGCCCATGCCTATTTTTTCGAGAATTTCAAATTCGTCGAAGGTATCCCCTATTCGCAGCTCCACGCCCACATTAACCTCCGAAGATTTAGGGTTGAAGATATTGAAGTTCACCGTGTACCCTTGATGTGTCCTGCATTTAGTTTAATGAGTTTCGCCAGGGAATGGCAATGCCCTATGATAAAATTTAATAAAAAATTTGGATATGGTTAGATAAAGGTTTGATTGAGTGGAAGTTCTCATTACCACCCTCGGGATGGTGTTCATTCTGGGCGTGATTACCGTGCTGGCAAATATCGCCGATATGCGGCGCGACCCTGCCATCCAGACCCTGCTGATTCTAGCGATTATGGGTGTCAATTTTCTGGTAGCTGTTTCCGGTCTGCTGGCGCTTCTGATGACTGAGTCTAAAGACAGGGGCAGTGTAGCAATTGGCACGCTGATTTTACTGATTACGGCGGGTGCAGGGTCGCTGCTGCTGATTCGACCAATACGGGACTGGCTTGCCCGATTCCTGCCGCAGCCTGAAGAAAATTCCTATCCCATGATGAACACCCTCTACAATGGGGATATTGAATTGGGCAGCGCATATGCACCTGACTCATCGGAGCGTCCACAAGAGATATTGGGTTTTCGGCCGGAAAGCTGGGTCCATACCTGGGCATCCATCATTGTGGTCATGGC
>CAZKZS010000499.1:0-2704 GCA_964557285.1 uncultured Anaerolineae bacterium
GTTTTGGTCAACATGAGGTCGGCGGCTGCTACAATGACCAGCGTGTCTTCCGTGTTCGTATTGTTCGCCGGGGTTGGGTCGATTTCGTTAGCCCTTACACTAGCCGTATTGGTAATCGTGCCATTGGTTGCCGGGTCAACATTGACATTAATGGTGATGGTTTCGGATGCCCCTATCGCAAGATTGGCAAATGTGCAGGTCACAGTGCCTATTCCCGGGGTGCAGGGAAGGGTAGGGGGCGCGAAATCGACAAACGTGACCCCGGTAGGCAAGGCATCCGTCACCACTACATTGGTCGCATTTGCCGCGCTGGTCGCCAGATTGGTCACCGTGAGGGTATAGGTTAAGGCATTGCCCGCGATGACCGGATCGGCGCTGTCCGTTTTGGTAATTTCCAGGTTGGCCGTGCCGGGCTGATTGACTAGGGTATCTTCTGCAACCGCGTTGTCATTGGGATTGGGGTCATTTTCGGCGGCTGTCACAGTGGCGTTGTTAGTAATTGTCCCCTGTGCTGCGGCATCAACAGTGGTGTTAATAACTACGGATTCCGTTGCGCCGGGCGCAAGCGGCCCCGCCCAATCACAGATAATAGGATTTACTGCCGTATTGCATGTCCCTATACCAGAAGGGGTTGCCCCTACAACGGTGAGTTGAGCAGGTATGGTATCTCTTACCTGGATGGTGGTCGCATTCACGGTGCTGGTGTTGGCATTGGTCACAGTGATGGTGTAATCCAGCGTGCCGCCTGCCAGTACAGGATCGGGGTTATCTGTTTTGGTGATGGACATATCCGCAAAAGCGGCAGGTATGACGGTTGTATCCTGGGTAGCTGTATCATTGGCAAGAATAGGGTCATTTTCGGCGGCAGCAACGGTTGCCGTGTTGGTGATGATTCCGGCGGGTGCCGTCGCATTAACCGTCACATCGATTGTTGCACTAAAGGGGGTTGCGCCCGGTGCCAGCGGACCGGCCCAGGTACAAGTGACTGTGCCGCCCGGATTGGTCCCAGCGTGGCTACATGTCCCACCATTGGTCGCTGTAAACGTCCCTGCATACGTCACCTGAGTAGACAGTGTATCCTCAACAGTAATGTTGGTTGCATTGGAAGTGGCCGTTGCCAGATTTTCAACTGTTAAAGTGTAAGCTAGCGCCGCCCCTGCATTGACCGGATCGGGAGTATCGGTTTTGGTCAAACTGAGGTCAATTCCGGCAAGCACTTCCACCGCGCCAATATCACACGCGCCGGCTGGAGGAATTGGACGAGGCACGCCGCGCTGGTCGGTGGGGGGAAATGCACAGGGGGTTATCGCGTCAATGGCATTGCTGTTTGCCTGTGGTTCATGGGTTCGAGTGGGGCCGCCGTTATCTGCCAGGGGGCCAAGATCGGTAACATCATCCGCCGCGCCGCACTGTCCGCCGCCTGCCAGATTATTGGAATTGAGATACGTCCCTGTTCCTTCACAGTCTCGTAATGCCCCATTCTGGGATACAATGCTGTTAGCTAACGTGATGATGCTGCCTGCGGCGTTAAAAATACCACCGCCCGGAGTGTTCCCAAACACAGTAATCGAGTCTAAATTCAGGAAGCCACCATCAGCATGATAAATGCCAGCGCCGCTTCCCGTAACTGTATTCCCTGAAAAAGTGCTGTTGATAACAACTTTATTAGCGCCACCAGCAGGGTTATAAATACCGCCGCCGTTGCCATTGGTGGCAGTGTTGCCGGAAAAAGTGGTGGCAGTGATATTAAAACTTCCGCCCTGATTATACATGCCAGCACCATCGCCATCTGTAGCCTTATTATTAGCGATGGTAGTTGTGGTGATGGTCAGGTCGCCTGTGTTATAGATGCCACCGCCGCCCCTATCTACGGGGTCAGTCCCTTCAGCAGTATTGCCGCTGATGGTGCTGCCTGTAATCTGAACTATGCCTGCGGTTTCCAATCCGCCCGTTCGATTGGTAGCTTTGTTGGCCTGAATGGTTATGTTTTCCAGATCAACATTGGTAATAAGCAGTCCCCCGATATTTGTTCCCGCGCTATTGCCTTCAATAATACTGTTGCTATACAGGACGGTGGTCGTGCTGTTATTGGTGATTACCCCGCCGCCCTGCGCCCCAGCAGCAATATTACCTTGCAACTGCATCCCATTAAATGAGCCAGTGCTGTCATTTTCAAGCGTAATGCTGATGCCTGCTGCGTTATCTGCTGTGTTGTCACTGATCGTCGTAGTGGAGATAGCCACATTAACCACGCCAACGGTGGCAGCATCATCCTGAAAGACAATTGCACCACCCTGTCCTGTTACGCTATTGGAGGTAATGGTGCTGCCTGTAATCTCAAGTGAGCCATCAAAAACAAAAATTGCACCGCCCTGTGCGGCAATGCTGTTCTGAATGGTCACATTTTGCAAAATGACACTGCTGTCGGGGTTGGTAGAGCGAATCGCACCGCCTGCAGAGAGGCCAGCATTGCCATTTTGTAGAATCGTATCCCGAATCTCGAAGGTGACAGTTCCAGTCAGGTCAAAAATGCGGCTTCCATTCTGGCCGTCAATGACCGGATCGCCTGTGCCGACGATGGTTACATTTTCGGTAATATTGAGTGGGCTGCCAATCGGATAATTACCCACAGGAAGATTAATAGTGTAATTTCCTGCCAGTGCATTGGCTTCCTCCACTGCGGCACGTAAGGTACAGCCGCCTC
>CAZKZS010000499.1:2714-3017 GCA_964557285.1 uncultured Anaerolineae bacterium
CCTGTATCAGCAGTGCTATTGACCGGAAAGGTTGTTTGATAGACAGGGCTGGCGGCGGAAAACTCACGCGCCGCACCTGAAAAAATTAGCACAAAGCATAAAATGAGAAAGGCACGCCATTTCAGCATAACCCAAGACTTTCTCTATGATGAAGTTAGTTTAATCCATTGTAATCAAAAGCGAAAATTTTTTCGCCCTTATAGACAAGTCCCTGACAGTTTTTTATTTTAATGCAAGGCAGGCTGCCCCTACTGCGATACGCTCAATTTGAGAGGGGGCAATCCGCAGATTTTGATAGCTGGC
>CAZKZS010000500.1:0-3002 GCA_964557285.1 uncultured Anaerolineae bacterium
GACAATATGCAAGCACTCTCTCAAATTGAAAAAAATCATATAACTTCTCTTATTATGTAATTCGTGGGAAAAGAAATACAGATACCGCGATATGCAGCGCGCATGTCCGAATTGTGGAAAGCCCGCGATTATCAAAGGCAAGGCGGAATACGGCGGCGGCTGGGTATGCTTCAAGAAAAAGGGCGGCTGCGGATCCACATTCCCGGACAACGCCCCGGAGATCACCGGGCAGGAAGTCGGTCAGATAAAAAATCCAGACATCGCGGACCAGACCAACACCATCCTAAAAATGGCGCAAAAACGCGCCTTTGTCGCCGCGACTCTGATCGCCACAAATACAAGCGACTATTTCACGCAGGACATGGAGGATTTTATTACAGGCGAGATCGTCCATGAGGCAAAGCCGGTAAACGCGCCCGCGAGTGAGAACATAAACCAGGAAACAGGCGGGGCGTCAGATCCAGTGGAGCTGATATCTCCAATGGGCGAGTGGGCGGTCGGTTACGCCGCGAAACAATGGAATATCGGGACAGCCGATGCAGCAAAAGCGATAGCGTCCAAGAAGCTGGGCGCAAAGATAGACAAGCGCGAATTTATTCAGATCGTGAATGAGGCGGCATAACATGAGCGTCTATTCCACCCCTCCCGCTCGAGCCTTTGTCACCCGCGCGCATGGACGCTATGAGGTCATTGTCACAGATACGTTCATACACGATGGAATCCTGATGGCGCGGGTCGAGTTTCTAGACGACCGGCATCTTCGCCATATCCCTGTGTACGAGGTCCGCGCCGCCGATATCGAGGTTGAATCCGAACCCATTGGCGGCGTGACGACAACCCCGGATTATTGGGATTGCGAATGTGAGCGGGATTATATCCACTCCAAGTCCGTAGGTTCGTGCCCCGCCTGCGGAGCGGTCAGCGCCGAGCAGCCCGACTCCCGCCTTAGCGAAGTCCTGGCGGTCCTCAAGTTTTAGGGAATTCCCGGAGCCGCAATGACAGTATCCATAAGCAGTTACATCGCCGGTCTGACTCAATCCGAGGCGATGACCTATATCCAAAACCTGCCTGGTCTGACGCAAAAGGAATTCGACTCCCTGATCCGCGCGGCAAACCGAAAGCCGATGAACCGTCAACGCGGCCATCCGGCAGGGACTCGTAACGTTTCAATGTCCAGCCGGATCAGGGACCTGGTCCGTTTTCTGCGGGAACATCCCGGCGCGTCTCTAAATCAGATCTCCGGCGCGTTGAAGGCAAACCGCGTCAATGCCCATTATGTCGTCTGCGAGGCAATAAGGCAGGGCAGGGTCGCGCGCGAAAAAGGGCGGCGCGGGTACACATACAGGGTGGGGAAGGGCGGCCGGCATGGCTAGATTTTCACCCGGCGAGCGCGTCCTTTTCCAAAGCATCGAGATATGCGGGATTCCTTCCTCCTTCCACGCCGCAAGTGTCGGGGACCGTCACCGCGTCGCCCACCTGAACGCCCGAGACGACTCCGGGGCGATCAAACCCATCACCGGGACGGTTCTGCGCATCGCCCATGAAGATAAGGACTCTGGCGTTACTTATGTTTTTCAGCCCGATGGATGGGACGTTTCAAACGGCGTGAACGGCTTCGAGATCGGCGAGTGTTATCTCCACGACCTGCCGGATGAGGGAATCCACCCCGTCACCTATGTCACGTTGCCGCTTCGAGAGTCGCAAAGGGAAACACAGTGACAAACACCCGCCCGCCTTTGCCTGCTCATTTTATGGCAGTTCAATATAACGGTGACTGGCTTCTAAATTGCAAGAGGTGTGGGCAGGGTTTTGTCATTCCGACAAAAGATGCCTATAACCTGGACGACTTGAAACTCCTGGTAGCGCACATCGAAAGCCATGGGCCGCGAAATGTCAACGCACAAATTCACACGGCCGATTCGTTTTGGTTCGATGAGGTCAAGGAATAATGACCAAAGGTAAAGCCCGTGAGTAAATTTTTGGACACGCTGCGCGAGGCGATCCGCGTGAAGCATTATTCGTACAAGACCGAGCAGGCGTATGTGGATTGGGCGGAAAAGTTCATCCGCTTTCATGGAATACGCCATCCCGAGACGATGGGACGGGATGAGGTTGCGGCGTATATCACACACCTGGCGGTCGATAAGAATTACAGCGGCGCGACGCAAGACCAGGCGCTTCATGCCCTGCTTTTCATGTATGAGCATGTGGTGGGCGTGAAGCTGGAGCGGGTCGAGTTTCTGCGGTCGAAGAAGTCGAAACGCGTGCCGGATGTGCTGACGCAGGATGAGGTGAAGATGATCCTCGGACGTTTACTCGGCGTATATTACATCATCGGGCGGTTGCTGTATGGGAGCGGGATGCGTTTGATGGAGTGTATGCGCCTGCGGGTGAAGGATGTCAATTTCGAGATGTTGACCGTGACGGTGAGGGAACCGAAAAACAATCGAGACCGGGTGACGGTCCTGCCGTCTTCGGCGGTCGACCCGCTTCGGACTCATTTGAAGCGGGTCGCCATCCAGCATGAAGAGGATCTGCGCCTGGGCTTTGGTTCGGTGGAATTGCCGTATGCACTGGCGAAAAAATATAAGAACGCACAGTACGAATGGGGCTGGCAATATGTGTTCCCCTCCGGGGATTACTCGACCGATCCACGCAGCGGTGTTGTGCGACGGCATCATCTGTTCGAGACGAGCGTACAGAAACAGATCCGCCGCGCGGCGCGTGAGGCTGGTATCACCAAACCCTGCGGTCCGCACATTTTGAGACATTCGTTCGCCACGCACCTTTTACAGGAAGGGTACGATATACGAAAGATTCAGGAGCTGCTCGGTCATCAGGACCTCAAAACCACGATGATCTATACCCACGTGGCAATTGTCGGGGCGGGGATCAAGTCCCCTGCCGATCTATTGGATATTAGTGACCCTATGGGTCTCTAATTATGAGTTAGCCAGCCCCTTGCTGGCGGAGGTAATCATGGAAAAAGTATCAGTATCAAT
>CAZKZS010000501.1:0-2995 GCA_964557285.1 uncultured Anaerolineae bacterium
TGATTCAGGAACATCTTGCCCTGTACGAAATTGACCGCAGCTCGCATATTGCCCATTTGACGACGCTGTATGTTCCGCCCCTGCCGCGTGCCAGCAGTTTTGAATATTTTCAAGACATTATCGCCCACTTACGAGCGCCGGAAGGCTGCCCCTGGGATCGGGAGCAAACCCATCTAAGTCTGCGTCCCTATCTACTGGAAGAAACTTACGAAGTGCTGGATGCACTGGACAGGGAAGATTTACCCGCCCTCTGCGAAGAATTGGGCGATTTGCTGCTTCAGGTGGTGCTGCACAGCCAGATTGCAATTGAAAACGGCAGTTTTACGATGGCCGATATTCTGGCGGGCATCAGCGCCAAAATTGTGCGGCGGCATCCGCATGTCTGGGGCGAAGTGGAAGTCAAAACCATCAGCGATTTAAACCGCGTCTGGGAAGCCCAGAAGCAGGCAGAAAAAACGAATCATGGTGAGACACCTCAATCCCTTTTAGAAGGGCTGCCTGCCGCGCTGCCCGCCCTGAGTCAAGCCTACAAATACCAGAAAAAAGCTGCCAAAGTCGGTTTTGACTGGGATACGATTGCGCCCGTCTATGACAAAATCATGGAAGAAATTGAAGAAATCCGGCAGGCGGCTGATGCTGAAGAACGGGGCAAAGAAGTAGGGGATTTGTTGTTTGCGGTGGCGAATCTGGCACGCTGGCTGGATGTTGACCCGGAAATCGCCCTGCGGGAAGCGAACCAGCGTTTCCGCCGCCGTTTTGAATATATTGAACACCATGCAGGACGTGATTTAAAAGACATGACACTGGCGGAGATGGATTTACTCTGGGATGAAGCCAAAAGCAAGGGTTTATAACTGGCAATTTGCCTGCTAGAGTGTTCTTACAGTACGAAAGGAGTAACGTGAGTGGTAATTCGTACTGGTTCAACCGCCGTTTTAGAATACGAAACGCTGCGGGATGTCATTGATGTGGCTTTATGGGCAGGGCAAATGCTCCTGCAAAATGGTGCGGACAGCCAGCGCGTGGAAGAAACCGTGCATCGAATTGGCACGGGGCTGGGCTGCACCTGGATGGATATTTTTGTTTCTCCCAATGCCATCGTTGTGACGACCATCAGTGGGGAGGACTTCCGCACCAAAATCCGGCGGGTGGTGCGAATCGGGGTCAATATGAACCTGATTGATGCCGTAAACAATGTATCGCGGCGGGTGGAACGGGGAGAATTAGACCGTTTTCAACTGCGAGAAGAACTGGAACGGCTGGATGCCCTGCCACACAACTACAACCGATGGACGGTTGTGTTGATGGTAGGGCTGGCGTGTGCTGCATTTGCCCGCCTTTTTGGGGGAGATTTTTCTGTGATGGGTGTCACCTTTGCAGCGTCCGCCTTTGCCATGTTTATCCGGCAGGAACTGAACCGCCGCTTTTTTAACCCGTTCCTGGTAGTGGTTGTAACCGCGCTGGTGGCGGGTCTGGTTGCCAGCACCGCTACCCGCTTTGACATCGGCAAAGAACCGCAAATTGCGCTGGCGGCTTCTGTGCTGCTGCTTGTTCCCGGCGTGCCACTGATTAACGGGGCAGAAGATGTCATTAACGGCTATGTAGTCATGGGGTTGGTGCGCGGGGTGACAGGAGGAATCATCGTCCTGTGTATCGCATTGGGACTGCTCATGGCGATGCGGCTGATGGGGGTTGAAGGGCTGTGAACGACCTGCTCGATTTTATCTGGCTGATTACCCGTGATGCGTTCTGGTCAGGGATTGCGGCACTTGGATTTGCTATTTTGTTTAATGTACCCCGGCGAACGCTGTTTGGCTGTGTGGTGGGCGGCGCGGCAGGCCATGCCGTCCGTACCGGACTGATGGAAGGCGGCGCTACTATCGAACTGGCAACCCTGGCCGGTGCGATAGTGATTGGTTTTCTTGGAGAATTTTTTGCCCGACGCAACAACGCACCGTCGGCTATTTTTACGGTCAGCGCGGCCATCCCGATGGTTCCCGGCGTGTTTGCCTATCGAACAATGCTGGGGCTAATTAATATTTCAGAAGCAGAGGCGGGAGTAGCACGCGATTTGCTGGTCGAAACCACCATCAATGCCACCAAAACCGGATTTATTCTAGCGGCCATTGCAGGCGGAACGATTACCCCGCAGTTGTTGTTCCAGCGTATCAAACCCGTAGTTTAGGGCAGGTGTTTAGGTCGCTCCGCAACCGTTACCTGCCCCTGTTTATATCCGTTTTATGTGATGAATCCACTCACACGCTGCTATTCATAGCGGAGAACATTTAAGGGTTTTTCGCCGGAAGCTCCCCACACCGACACAATAGCCGCCACCAGCGCAATCAGGATACACAATCCCATCAGCATGAACGCGGTCATGTAGGGGATGGTATCGCCAAGTTCGCCTTCAAAGACAAAAACCAGCGCAGCCGCCAGCAACAGCACCCCAATGCCAACCCCTATCAGGCCACCTATGAGTCCCATCAGGCCATTTTCCAGCAGCAGCATCCCTAATACCCGTTCTCGCTGCAAACCGATGGCTTTCATGATGCCAATTTCACGCCGCCGTTCCATCGTAGAAAGGGCGACCGCATTGGCAATCACAATCCCGCCTGTAAACAGCGCCAGACCCGCTACCAGAATCGGGAAGGAGGTAAACTGGTCGATGATACTGGTGATTAGTTCATTCACCAGACGGGTTTCCAGCACAAACACCCCCGGAATTTCCGCAAGTTGACGCCGCACGCTGCTGATTTGATTTTCTTCCACATTGGCCACGCCAAAGACCTCAGACGGTTCACGTTCGCCAAAAGCTGCAATCGGCGTATAGTTGTCTGAGGAAATACCACCTATGTTGCCACTGCGTTTATCGAGCATTCCCACGATACGGAAGGTAATTTTGTCGCTGCTCCTCCCACCAATGGAGAAAGTGATCAGGTCGCCCACGTCAATGCCTGCATCAACCGTAGTTTGAGATGCCGAAATGACAATCGGC
>CAZKZS010000502.1:0-2993 GCA_964557285.1 uncultured Anaerolineae bacterium
TCGCCGGCCCCCGCTGCTCCGATTCGCCGAGCACTTCGACGACCTGTTCAAACGGTCACCTGGCGGGGGGTGAACTGGCGATCCGAAAATAACAGCATGAGGATAAAAATGTCATCAACGTTGGTGGAGGCAAACACGGCCATCCCCAGAGCGAGTAACCCAATCAATTCCACGTAGATAGCTTCCCAAATAATCAGCGTACAATAGTAACGTGATAGTAGGAAAAATAAAGATGCTGATTCATGTTTTTAATCGTTTTTATCTGATTTCTGATCAACATCGAGCGGATATTTCGTTTGACGGCAGCGAGATAAGCCTGCCCGAATTTGAGCGACTTGTCACACTGCTCAGCGAACGGGAAGGCCAACAAACGCTCATTCACGATTCCCCTATCGGGAAATTTGTGCTGATAAGCTATCTGGTCAGGCAGGCGAAAATGACTTTTACGAACGCCTACAATCTGATTTGTCATCGGCTTGGCATCTGGATTCCTGAAAAAACGCTGTTTTTAACCGTGTTAGATGCTTTTCCAGAAGTAGCGTATGAGGAACATGAGGGAATTTCCCAATTTTTTGTTCGCCAGATTTCAAGCCTGAGAAGCGGGATTCAAAGTGTGTATCCGGGCATTTATCTGGGCGGGGCTGACGCCATGCGTTTGCCCACTATTCAGGCTGTTTTACGGGTGGATGATGAGGGCGAACACCAGCAACCTACCGATGACCTGCCTTATTTATATTTGCCCGTTGAGGATGGGGTATTCATTGACAAAGCCACCCTGATGCAGGGAACGGCTTTTATTCACCGTTTTCGCCAGCATCATGTTTTTGTCCACTGTCAGGCGGGAGTCAGCCGTTCCGTCACCTTTATTCTGGCCTATCTCATCGAATACGAAAAAATGTCACTGGCGGAAGCGTATACGCGGATCGTATCCGCCCGTGCGATTGCCTACCCACACCCGGAACTGCTGTCTTCGCTGATTCAACATTACGGGCTGCCGTATTCGATGGAGGATATTGAGTCAGACGATTTTCTTGAAAATTTGCTCGCCGAAGTCATTTATAAAAATCATGTTTGAGGTTAAATCAGGTGGGCAGGCATCGCGCACTGTGTTCGCTTGTTCCTGCCCCTACGAAAAATTGATGACGTGGGTACGCCCGATTCTCGCCTGAAACAGGGCAGGCATCGCTCACGGCGTTCGCTTGTTCCTGCCCCTACGAAAATGTATGACGTGGGTAGGGGCGGGGACAAGGTGCGTTAGCACCGATTCCCGCCCTTTTCGCCGCTTGTGACGACAATCCTGCTAATCGCCAAACATCGGCACTTCTTCACCCTGAAACTGGCTCATGTACAGGTCGTAATACGCGCCGCGTTTTGCCAGCAGGTCGTCATGCGTGCCGCGCTCGATAATCAGCCCATCCTGAATCATCAGCACCACATCGGCGTTGCGAATCGTGCTGAGGCGGTGGGCAATCACAAAACTGGTGCGGCCTTCCAGAAGCTGCTCAAACGCCCGTTGAATCAACTTTTCCGTGCGGGTGTCCACGCTGGACGTGGCTTCATCCAGAATCAGAATACGCGGATTCGCCAGCGCCGCCCGTGCAATGGAAAGTAACTGGCGCTGCCCCTGACTCAAGCCGCTGCCGCGCTCCCCTAACACGGTCTGATACCCTTCCGGCAGGCGTTCGATGAAACTGTCCGCATAGGCGAGTCTGGCCGCCGCCATGACTTCCTCATCAGGAGCATCTAACCGCCCGTAACGAATGTTATTCATCACGGTATCCGAAAACAGAAAGGTATCTTGCAGCACAATCCCAATCTGGGAACGCAGGGTTTCGGCAATTACCTCCCGCACATCAATCCCGTCGATTTTAACCGCCCCCTCAATCACATCATAAAAGCGGGGAATCAGGTTAATGAGCGTGGTTTTGCCTGCACCCGTCGGCCCCACAATAGCGACCATCTGCCCCTGTTCGGCGGTAAAATTGACGCCTTTTAAGACGGGCTGCCCATCCTCATAACCTGCCACTACGTCCATAAATTCAACTTTGCCACGAATGGGTGGCATAGGCTGAGCGTTCGGTTTGTCTACGAGATCAGGCTGCTCGTCCAGCAGGTTAAAAATCCGTTCGCCGCCCGCTACCGCGCTTTGCAGATTTGTCCACATGAGGGCAATCTGGGTAATGGGCTGGTTAAAACGCTGAACATACTGCAAAAAGGCGACCACAATCCCCAGAGAAATGACCTCCGTTCCAAACAGGGCTTCATTCCGCAAAATGGACAGCCCGCCGACCACCACTACAATCGCAATCGATACATAGCCTAACGCTTCCAACACCGGCGTCAGGGCGCTGGTATAAGCGGCAGCGCGAATGTTGGCGTCACGGTTAGCAGCATTGGTTTCGCGGAAACGTTCGATATTTTCCCCTTCGCGGCTGAAAGCCTGTGCTTCGCGTACTCCTGCAATATTTTCCTGCAAATTGGCGTTCACACTGCCCATTTCCTGACGGCTGCGGCGGTAGGCTTTGCGTGCCTGACCCGAAAAATAAACCGTCGCAATCAGCATCACGGGCATGACGGACATACTCAGCAGCGCATAGGGGACATTCATTTGCAGCATCTTATAGATAATCCATCCTATGACGACCACCCCGCTTAACACCTGAATCAGTGCGAATCGGATGGTTTGCTGGATGGTTTCGGCGTCGCTGGTGAAGCGGCTCATAATGTCACCCGTTTCGTTGCGGGTGTAGTATCCAAGCGAAAGGCGGTTCGCATGACGGAAGGCATCCACCAGCAGCCCGCGTATGGCATAGCTGCCCGCCCATGTCATCGTAAAAAACATGAGTCCCACGGCCACCGAGCCGAGCAAATACAGAACCACCAGTTGCAGCGTAATTTCGCCCATGCCCTCAATGCGTTCGCTGACACTGGCATTGGGGTCGGGAGTGGTATAGGTACAGTTGTCGGATATGACCAGATAACAGTCAACAGCT
>CAZKZS010000503.1:0-2992 GCA_964557285.1 uncultured Anaerolineae bacterium
TCTTTCAAAGTATCAAAACGCGGCGACCAGTCCGGGTGGGTGATTTGAAACTGCATGTGCAGCGTATCGACCAGATGCAGCAGGCTTTCGCCTTCGGAGTCCAGCCGCAGCGCCAGATGCCCTGGCGTGTGACCGTAGGCTTCTACACTGCTAACGCCCGGCACAATCTCGTCGTTGGGTTCAACCAGCGTCAGCCGATCTTCCATGGAATCCAGTTTGCGGCGGATATTGCTTAGATAAGCTTCATCCAATCCTGTCGCTTCGTGCATCCAATACTGCCATTCGCGTTTGCCCATCACATAGCGGGCGTTGGGATACACCCGATGCCCATCCCGATAGGTCAGCCCATTTACATGGTCGCCGTGCGCGTGGCTGATAAATACAATTTCCACCTCCGGCGGGGTAATGCCCACCTCAGCCAGCCGTCTGAGGGTATGGCCGTGCTGTTCAGCGTCCGGCCCGTGTCCGGTATCCACCAACAAATGTACATTTTTGATATAAAGGGTGTTGTAACAAAAAGCTGTTCCCCCTTCGGGCAGGTTTTCCACGACGGGGCGTAATTCCTGTTCAGGGATGTCGGGATAAAGGGACTGAATATCCTTCAAATCTATCACCCGCCCGCCGTCCTTCACCGCGATACATGCCAGTTTGCCCACTGAAAATTGATAAATGCCTTCGGTCAGAACGCACCTCCTTGCTATATTTTAACTATACCCTATCTCTCTGATAAAAGCCGTGCAGTGATAATATGACTAAGCTATAATACAAAAAATGCTATTTATATTGAGGATATGCATGAAGGGAAAAACTTTTTTAGATTATAAAGAAGAAGGACACTCCTGGATTACGCTTGCCTCAGGAGATTTTTATCCAGATATTTTGACAGATGCCTGTTTACTTTATGAGCCAGTACAGATACTGTTTGGTCAATTACTAAAATACTCTGAGTCTTCCGTGGCTCTTTTCATGAAAATTTCAGACATTAATGAAATATGGATGAGAATTCAGTTAGCGCGGATCTTCAGGAAGTATGTTAGCCCCAGCACGCCTGTTGAAATGCTCAAACGGAAAACAAAAGCCAAAGAGATATGCGAACAATTTGGCAACGAATTTAGACCTATCCACGAAGTTCAATCTGCTTTTACCTCCCGGCCTATTCCTGATGAGGCACTTTGTGCCTTGCTATGGGAGTATAAAAGTCGAGGGATAAAAGGTTATAATCTTACTGAAAGATTCTTTGAGCTTTTTAATGCTCATTTTCCTGATTTGTTGGTAAAGGGGCCTAAACGCGCGGGACAGGATATTCGTTTAGAAACTGTCTTTGCTGATTACCCGAATCCAAAACGACCTGTAGATTTTGTCATTTATGATACGAATGAAAAGGATGTGCTTGCTATTGGGCTGGTAAGGTATGATGGAGACCGAGGTGGCGCACAGGAAGATGATAGAACAGGTGGATATCATAATTGTGCCAATGAGATATTAAGTTATGCAAATGTCCATAACATGAATATCAAAATAATCTTTATCAATGATGGCCCCGGCTTATTGCTTGGTTCAATGTGGAATGATTATGCTCGTCTGGAAGTAAGTTGGCCTGGCAAAATTCTTGTTGCTACCCTTCGCATGATTCCTGAGAGACTTAGTTATGAGTGGTTAAGGTCGTAGGATATGGCAACTGGAGAATCAAAAACCAAATGGAATGGTAGCCATTCTATGGAAACGCTCTCCCTGGGTACTTCATACAATTTAACCCTTGAGTATGAGGGTAAAAAGTCAAAAGACGAAATCTTAAAAACTCCTGCTGTTAACCACTGTTTAATATGGAAAAACCCTGATTTACCCGAAATAGCACCTAATCAATTATTTTATGGAGACAACTTGCCTGCTCTCGCTACACTCATGCAGTCTCCTATTAAGGGACAGGTTCAGGTTATTTATATCGATCCCCCATTTGCGACCAATAGTATTTTTAAGTCTCGCGCACAAAACGATGCCTACACGGATTTACTAATGGGTTCGTTCTACCTGGAATTTATTCGGCAACGGCTGATTTTTCTACGAGAGTTGCTTGCTGATAATGGCTCTCTATATATACATTTAGATGGCAATATGGTATTTCACATCAAAATTATCATGGATGAAATTTTCGGCAGAAGTAATTTTAGAAGTTTTATTACTCGTCGCAAATGTAACCCCAAAAATTATACACGTAATACTTACGGCAACATTTCAGATTATATTTTATTCTACACTAAAACGGATAAATATATCTGGAATCGAGCTTACGAAAATTGGACGCCAGAACGGGTGGAAAAAGAATATCAATATATTGAACAAGGTACAGGGCGCAGGTACAAAAAAGTTCCAATTCATGCCCCAGGGACAAGGAATGGCGAAACAGGTAAACCCTGGCGCGGTATGAGTCCTCCGCCAGGTAAACATTGGCAGTATCCGCCCTCAATTCTGGATGAAATGGATGCCCGTGGGGAAATTTATTGGTCGTCAAATGGCAATCCACGTCGAAAAGTTTTTCTTGATGAGAGTAAGGGTATTCCAGTGCAAGATATTTGGCTGGATGTGCGAGATGCTCACAACCAGAATATCAAAATTACGGGTTATCCTACTGAAAAACCTATTGAATTACTACAACGCATCATTAATGCTTCTTCAGAACCTAATGGAATAGTTTTGGATTGTTTTGCTGGTTCAGGAACAACACTGGCCGCCGCTTCTCAATTACAACGCCGATGGATCGGCATAGATAATAGTACAGAAGCCATCCGTACTACCCTTTATCGATTCCGATATGGTACTCAACCAATGGGAGATTACACAAGAAAAAAAACGAAAGGTTTAGAGCAAATGCCCCTCCTTACTAACGACAAACCTGTAATTAGCGATTTCGCTCTTTTTGCCGAAGAGTCATGCAGACATGATTTAAATGATGTTGTCGCAGAATGGAACCTGAAATCGAACAGCTAAAATTATA
>CAZKZS010000504.1:0-2990 GCA_964557285.1 uncultured Anaerolineae bacterium
ACTTCGGTTCACACAATGCAGGCAGGCGCAGTAAAAGCCATCCCGATGACATCCGCAAGAAATATCTGGCGATGGAAGCTGCCAAGACGCGGGTCTATCCCAAGTCTGACCTGCTGCCTGCCAACCGCACGCTAGAGGATGTCTTGGAAGGACTACGACGATGAAACTGTATGCCTATGATGGAGCCTGGCAGATTGACCATCTGCTGATTGTCGGGGTGGGCGGTACGGGGTCGTCCCTCGCGCACATCGCCGCCCGCATCCTGTGGCAGCGGCAGCAGATGGGACAGAGTGTACCTCTGCTGCACCTTGTTGATCCCGATGTGGTCGAAGAAAAGAATGTCGGACGACAGCACTTTCTACCGCTCGATATCGGACTGCCCAAAGCCGAAGTCACCGCCCGCCGCCTTAGTCTGCTGTATGGATTGCCCATTCTCTGGTCAAATGAGACCTTTGATGCTGCCAAACACCTCCAGCGCGGTACAGTCCTCGTGGGCTGTGTGGATAATCACTCTGCCCGCCAAACGCTGGTGAACGCTGCTGAGGGGGTCACTTATCTGGATGTGGGCAATGACCGCACCTATGGTCAGGTGCTGTGCGGTTCCACTGCCTCCGTTGACAGGGTGATGAGCAGCATCACGCAGATGGAAAGCGACCAGCAGTACACCCGCCGTGACCACTACTACCCTTGTCAGCACCTGCCCAACATCGCTTTGCTCTATCCTGAACTGCTGCAACCTGAACCACCGACGGTGCAGTCTGATCTCTCCTGTGCCGAGTTAGTCATGGCTGAGGAGCAGCACCTGCTCATCAATGATGCGATGGCGATGGTGTGCAGCAGCTACCTCTACAAGCTGATTAATCGTCAGCCTTTGACCACTTTCCTAAGTCTAGTGGATTTGCACCAGCAAACCACCACTTCAAAGTGCATCTGCCCGACGGAACTGCGTGACAGCTTAGGCAGTGTTGTATCACCACCAACCGCTTGATCCTTCTGTTTTGTTATCACTTTTGAGCCATTGAAAGGAATTACCATGCCGACCCAACGGATTTTGATTACCTATCTAGTGATCGCCAATGAGCAGCCGCTTGAGGCGGTCCAGCCTACTGAAGCTCTGGTCTGGAGAAAAGAGCTGGCAGTTGCCGCAGTCTCAGCAGACATTAATCCTGATCCCGATTGGTGTTATGAGCGCATCATTGCGGCTAATCCCGATTTTGACCAGTACACCATTGGTATCTGGGCTGTGGATAGTGAGCCTGAATAGGGCTTGGCTTCCTCGCTGCTGTCTGAATGAAGACGCGCCCCACCGAGCGCGTCTTTTGTTTTCTAGGAGACTGACCATGCTGACCTTAGACCAACTGACTGAGAAAGTCGCCCTACCCAGCGAGATTGACCATGCTCTTAAACGCGGTTTTGATCTCGCCATCAGTATTTCAGGGGGCAAAGACTCCGATGCCATGAGCCGCCTGCTCTATCACATGCGTTTTCACCAGCCGCGTGCTTGGCGGGGACGCATTATCCTACTGCACGCCCATTTGGGACGGGCAGAACACCTCATCACGCCCCGTTATATCACCCGTTTTGCCGATCAGTTGGGACTGCCCCTGCATCTTGTGGATGGGGGTGATCTGGTGGATGTCATGCAAGCCAGAAAAGCCAAACTGGAAGCCCAAGGCAAACAGGCTCCCTTCTGGCCTTCGGCGCAAGCCCGCTACTGCACCTCCTCCTGCAAGCGTGATAAGCTTAGTGCTTTCCTACGTACCTGGGCAGGCAAGACGGGCAAAGTCATCTGTGCGATTGGACTGCGTGCGGCTGAATCCCCCTCACGAGCGCACAAACCCATCATCCAACCGCGTGTGGGAGTCCAAACACAAAGTCGCACTGCCTATGATTGGCTGCCTCTCCATCATTTCACCACCGCTGAGGTTTGGAATGCCATTGGCTACAACCTCGATGAACTACACAGTCTACAAGCTCACTACAAGGACATGACCCCTGACCAGATTTTTGAGACCACTTTCAAAGCCCATCCCGCCTATGCACTGGGTAACGAAAGACTATCGTGTGGACTGTGTATCTTTGGCAGTCTAGGTGATTTACGCAATGGGGCACGACAAAATCCAGCAGTTTATAGAGAATATGTGCAGCTCGAAGCAGCGTCAGGTTATGCCTTCCAGCCGGGACGCTGGTTGGGAGATGTCGCACCCGAACTGCTGCCTCTTGATCTACAAACTGCATTCCAAGCAGCCAAAGGGCAGACACACCAGTTACAACCTCTCCCCAATTCCCCGATGGTTCCTCGGCAGCTTCCCCTGTTTTGAAATCCTCTCCCACTGGTGCTGGGGTGGTGATAATGATCGCCCTTAGCTGTTCATCTCAAAATACACCACTTCAGCACCACTTCTCCCTACAAAAACACCTTATCTGACCAATACCACTTCTGGATGGGCAGCGTGCGCTGCCCCGAACGCCGTAGGCGTTCCGACATTTTTGCCCCACATTTTTGAAAAAAACACCGCCGCGGAGGGGCAAAAATGGAGCAAGCCTAACAGCTTGCCCCTGCACGTTCCGTACAGGGGGATATGCGGCACTTCGTACCGCATCACTTCCGGTGGAAGTGGTGATAGCAGTGAGCTACAATCGGGTATCCCACGCCTATGAACCCACCACCTAGGGCTGAGATGCGTTTTCAAACGATGTTCATACGCTGTTATAAAAACATCTCTAGCGCACCATTTTAGATTGCTGTATAATGTCAATATCCTCACAAAATCATTCCCATATCTACTAATTTAACAGCCCTCTCAAGCAATGTACTGCCGCCAGTTTAGCACTGCTATCTGGAGAGGAAATCCCGTGCAAGAAGACTATCAATTGAACAGCGATGAGGACTTTCGCTATGCTCATCGCAGCAGCATCAGCATGACCCAAGCCATGTGGGAAAAGCTGTGCCAAGTCGTCACCAACCGCCGTGACCCCAAGTTCAAAAC
>CAZKZS010000505.1:0-2984 GCA_964557285.1 uncultured Anaerolineae bacterium
GCGTGCAGGCGCTTAAAGATCGTATTCTCAAAGAAGGGCGGAATCTCGGAGAAGGGATTCTGAAAGTCGATAGTATTCTGAATCATCAAATGGACCCGTGTCTCATTAAGGAAATGGGGGAAGAAATCGCCCGCCGTTTTCGTCACCTTGAGCCGACACGGGTGCTAACGGCGGAAGTTTCCGGCATTGCTCCCGCCATGATGACCGCACTGGCGCTGAATGTTCCGGTAGTGTACGCCCGTAAGAAAAAACCGATTACCATGTTCGGACCGGTGCTGCTGGAAACCGCGCCCACCCATACCAAAGGCGGCCATGAAGTGATGCTGCTGGTTTCGGCGGAATTTATGCCGTCCGGCGAACGGGTGCTGATTGTCGATGATTTTCTGGCGACGGGTCACACCCTGCGGGCGCTGGCGCGAATCGTGCGGGAGGCCGGATGCACACTGGTTGGAATTGCGGCAGTGATTGAAAAATCGTTTGAAGGCGGACGCGCCCTGCTTGAATCCCGTTATCAAGTTCCCATTGAGTCCCTGGTCACGATTACCAGTATGGACAACAACAAGATTGAAATGGCCTGACCTATGTCATTAAAAGAAGGTGGGATTGTTGTTCTGGATTATGGGTCGCAAACGGCACAGCTTATCACGCGGCGGGTGCGAGAGGTGGGAGTCTACGCGGCACTGATTCCGTATAATGCGACGCTCGAAGAAGCACTATCACAGGTGCCGGATTTTCGTGGGGTGATTCTGTCGGGCGGGCCGGCCAGCATTTATGAAGAAGGCGCACCGACTCTGCCGGACTGGGTGCTGAAAACTCAAAAACCTGTGCTGGGAATCTGCTACGGGTTGCAGCTTCTGGCGCATACCCTGGGCGGCAGAGTCACCCCCACCCATATTCGGGAATTTGGCGCGGCGGAAGTGAATATCCAGCCGGAAAATCCGCTTTTTCATGGGCTGGACTCGTGCCAGCGTGTCTGGATGAGTCACGGCGACCATGTAGAACACCTACCGCCTGGATTCACTGCCCTTGCCAGCAGCGAAGGCGCACCATTTGCCGCAGTGGGTCATGCCGAACGCCAAATTTATGGCGTCCAGTTTCATCCTGAAGTGACCCATACCGGACACGGGCGGGAAATACTGCATAATTTTGTAGTGGAAATCTGTCAGGCCAACCGTCGCTGGACTCCTTCTCATTTTATTGAGGAAAAAGTACAGGCGATTCGGCAGCAGGTCGGGACGGGAACGGTGCTGCTGGGCTTAAGCGGCGGCGTTGATTCGGCGGTGGCGGGGGCGCTGATTCGACAGGCAGTTGGCGACCAGCTAATTCCGGTGTTTGTAAATCATGGCCTGCTGCGGGCAGACGAACCGGAACAGGTCGTCCGATTTTTTGGGTCGGAGGTGCGGGCGGTTGATGCGACGGAGGATTTTCTCGACGCCCTGCGAGGAATCACAGAGCCGGAAATCAAACGGACGATCATTGGGCGGTTGTTTGTGGAAACTTTCGAGAAAACCGCCGCCCAGCTTGGGGCGTTTGACTGGCTGGCTCAGGGAACGATTTATCCTGATGTGATTGAAAGTGCGGGGACAGGCCATCCCGGCGCCAAACGCATTAAAACCCATCATAACGTGGGCGGGCTGCCGGAACGGATGAAAAATAAGCTGGTCGAACCCCTGCGTGATTTGTTTAAAGATGAGGTACGGCAGGTGGGGGAAGCACTGGGGCTGCCGGAAGAACTCGTCTGGCGGCAGCCGTTTCCGGGGCCGGGGCTTGCGATTCGCTGCCTGGGGGAAGTTACCTGGGAACGTTTGGAAAAATTACGGGCTGCCGATGCGATTTTTACCAGCGAACTACGGGCGGCGGGGATGCAACGCGGGTTTACGGCGCAGGCGTTTGCGGTGCTGCTGCCTGTGCAAAGTGTCGGCGTGATGGGCGATAACCGCACCTATGATGAAGTGCTGGCGCTGCGGGCGGTGACATCCGATGATTTTATGACGGCGGACTGGGCGCGGCTGCCCTATGATTTGCTGGCGCGGGTCAGCAGCCGGATTGTGAACGAGGTCCGGGGCATTAACCGTGTGGTATATGACATCACCAGCAAACCCCCTGCCACCATCGAATGGGAGTGACTCTGATAGAATAGAAACAAAAAGGGGTTAAACAATGGGACAAAATTACGCTGTTACCCTTGAGCTTCCGCCAGAACTTTATGATCGGGTTCAGGAAATTGCTGATACTAATGAAAACAGCATTGAAAACACGCTTTTGGAAACGCTAGGCGTTTTGCTTGGTGTTTCCACAAAGGATGTTGATGCCCAGCTTGCCCTGCTAAAAACCTTTACCGATGCTCAATTGTGGGCAATCGTTAGCCAGCGTTTGACCCCCAGAGAAGAAGAAAAATTAGAAACGCTCACCGAACAAAAACGAGAAAGGCGCTTGTCTGAAGAAGGTAGGCTGGAACTTGAACGACTCATTGATACTATCAAACGCCAGATGCTGCTGCGTTCAGAAGCGCTCCTTCAACTGAAAAATCGCGGGTATGATGTCACCTCTTATTTTCAATCCGAGTGAATCTGAATGCCTCGGATACCGAAAAAGATTCGTTGGCAGGTAATTGAACGGGCAAAGGCACGCTGCGAATACTGTCAGACTCAGCAAGCTATTGTCGGGTATATGGAAATTGACCACATTGTTCCTGTTTCTGCAGGAGGAAGTAACGATATAGATAATCTAAGCCTGGCCTGCCACGTTTGCAATCATTCTAAACTGGATGCAGAAACCAGTATCGATGCAGAAACGGGCGAAGAAGTTAGTTTATTCAACCCACGTCATCAAAAATGGTCAGAGCATTTTTACTGGAACGAGGACAAAACAATGATTGTGGGTCTAACAGCCATTGGACGGGCTACTATCATTCGACTCAAAATGAATAATGCGGAAATAGTCAAAGCACGAAGTATCTGGGTGGCTGCTGGCTGGCATCCCCC
>CAZKZS010000506.1:0-2983 GCA_964557285.1 uncultured Anaerolineae bacterium
TGTCAAAAAGGATGTTCCCCTCACCCTGCCTTCGGCATCCCTCTCCCACTGCTGCGCGGGGTTCAGGGGCGGACAGTAGGGGCAGGAACAAGCGAGCAAAGTGAGCGATGCCTGCCCTTTCCGTAGGGGGCGGGTATCGGGCGTACCGCCCTCGTCCCCGCCCCTACATTCATCTTCCTGTCCGCCCCTCAACTCGTTCTGGGTGAGGGTAAAAAAGCTCACGCGTACAAAATTCGATACTTCCGACGGGGACAAGAGCTTAACCCACTTCCTGTCCCTACTGCTCCACACTCAACGGGAACAGCGACAGGTTAAACGTGCCAGTCGTGCCGCCGTATTGCAGCCCGTAATGAGTCGCCAGAATGTAAAACGTGCCGCTTTGCTCAAGCGTATATTCGGCAATCAGCGAATTGGTATCTCGTTCGCCCGTATTGGCGTTCACAATATCATCGTTAAAGGCTACCGGAATATTATCCGGCGAAATCAGATACAGGGCTGTATCCAGCGTGCCACCCGTCCGCACCATCGAAATCCGAATCCGATCACCGCTAATCCCCTCAAATGAAAATACCTTGATTTTTTCGGTCTGGGTAATCTGGTCAGAAATCACGTCCTCATATTCAATGGGTTCGGCTTCTGCCAGCAGAGGGAAGAAATTGATGGAATTGGCATCCGTCATATCAAAGAAGCCCGCTTCACCCAGCGAAGTATTCCCGTCATTGTCGATGGTGAAGGTGGTCATAAAACGCGAGTTCAGGGTAATCGCCTGAGTCTGGTTGTAAATTTCCTCATCCTGAACCGTGATGGTCAGGGTAAACGTGACCGGAGTAATGTCGTTGCAGTCATTTTGATGCCAGACTTCCACCTCAAAGGTGTTACGCGGCAGCAGGGGGGCAGGCCAATAAATGTAGGAAAGCGGGGTGCTTTCGCCTTCGCAGCGTGCGTTGCCATCCTGTGCCAGGAATCCACCGCTAACCGAAGTTAGATTGTCATCATAAATTGCTTCGCCGCTAGGGTCACGTACCAGCAGTTGTAAGTCGGCTGCTGTGTTCCAGGTCAGCAGGACTTCGATGCTGCCTGCCGGAAGCGAATCGGCGCTGGCAGTGGGAGTAATGACATCTGTTACTACATCCTGCGGTGTGCCAGCCGGAGTCGCGGCCAGCGTCGGCGTGACCTGAACGGCTACTGCCTCACCCTGAGTCAGAGTCAGGGTAAAGTCGCCTTCCGTGCCGCCGATGGCCTGCCCGAATCGGGTCGCCACAATGGTATACGTGCCATCTTCGGAAATTGGGCTGATGATAGTGCTGTGGGTGCTGACATCATCCCGGTCATCATTGCGGGCAATTTCATTTCCATCCGGGCCAAGCAGCACCAGATACGTATCCAGGCTGCCAGACGTGGCATCCATGTTAATGGTCACACTGCTGCCGGACGTACCTTCAAACGTATAATCGTAACCGGGGCGCTCACTGGTAATCGTTCCCGTCATGGAATCACCTTCAAACGGCACGGCTTCCCCAATCAACTGCAAAAGCTGACCAATATCCAGCCCTGCGTTCACGCCGCCGTTGTTGAGTGTCCACTGGCCGTCCGTTTCTATCACCACATTCGCCAGATACTGCTGGCCGGGATTCAACGTACCGCCAATCACCTGTTCTTCATCACCGTTCACAGAAGTCGTCAGGGAAAACTGCTGCGGCCCGCCAAGCTCACAGACATCCGTGTAATAAATGATAATTTCATAGCTGCCTGCCGGAACACTGCCCACCGGCCAGGAGACAGTTTCTACAGGCGAGTCGGCGGTGGCTTCTTCACAGACCTGATTTACATCCGCATCCAGGCTGCCGCCGCTTGCGGAAGGTGTGTTACCACTATAAATCGAACCACCTACCGGATCACGGACTTCAATATCCATATTCACGGCAGCCGACCACGCGAGCGAAATTTCAATGCCGCCATCGGTCAATGTGACGGTTTCTTCGGTCACAGGGGCAGGAGTTGGCAAGTCTGTACCCGTTTCTGCGCCCGCAGGCGGGGTAAGCGAACCAGAAAGCACCAGCGTATAATCGCCACTTTCCTCACCAACAACGCCCGTGCCGCGTAAAATCGTCACCTGATACGTACCATCTTCCGGCAGTTCAAGGGCGGTAATAAAGGCTTCCGCCGGAGTCGTTAAATCAGCATCTCGTGCTACAATTGCGCCACCGGGGGAGGACACCAGCAAAACCAGGCTCAAATCCTCACTGGTTGTTGTGGCGGTTAGTGTCACAGTGTCACCCTGTGAACCCCGGAAAATATAAGTTTCCGCAAAATTTTCTGCATCCAGTGTTCCGGTGGCCGGAATACCAATTGCTAACTCCGGAGCAGTCGTTTCTTCCTGAGCGAACAGGGTCAGGGGTATCAGCAGCAGCCCCATGAGGATGAGTAGTTTTCTCATTTAAAGTAAACTCCATGTTCTCTTATGTGGGAGTGTAGCCAAGCGCCCTCACAATAGCAACCTACAATCCACTGAACGTAGGGCGAACGTCACCGTGTTACGGTAGGAATTGGAGTGATGGGTGGAATGGCTGTGGCGGGCGGCAGCGTCGGTTCAATATACACCTGCGGCGTGGCGGCCAGCCCTGTTTGAACTTCAACATAGGTCGTCGTGCCAGGAATCACCGTGACATCCTGAAATACACGATCATTCCCCACAATGATGACCAGCTCATATTCTCCGGCGGGAATATCCCCAAAAACAAAGTTTTCCTGCCAGTTTTCATCCGGCACAACGTTCCAGGTGCGGTTGCCTGTGGGGTCGTGACCATCATCCAGGGGATTGATATAGGTGGTGGTGCGGTCAAATACCCGTCCGGCGCTGTTCAACTGCACCAGTACATTATCAATATAGTTGCCATCTGCATCTAACACCCGCCCCGCCACTACCCCATGATCCACATAGGGCGCCATCCACAGCATGGGATTGCGGGTGCTGAAATAACTG
>CAZKZS010000507.1:0-1640 GCA_964557285.1 uncultured Anaerolineae bacterium
TCCTGAATAGCCACCTAAACATAGCAGCAGTTATAGCAGGTAAGGGCATGTCTGGCGAAGATAGTTTGCCTCAATACTTGATGCTCGAATGGTATCAAAAGCGCCTTTGGAACTTTTCCTGCACGCTGTACAATAGGCGGAAAAAAATAAGTTTTACAGGGATAAGCGCATGGCCTTTGAACATCTTTCCCCCGTATGGACACATCTTTCCAATACCCTTTTTGAGCGCGGTGATGGCATTTACGTCTATGATACCGATGGCAGCCGTTATATGGATTTCACCAGTGGCATCGGTGTGACCAACACCGGACACTGCCATCCGAAGGTCGTCCAGGCGATTCAGGAACAGGCGTCCAAAATGATTTTTAGCCAGATGAACTGCATGATTTCCAATGTGGCCGTTGAACTGACGGACGCGCTGCTGCCCCTGCTACCGCAGGGAATGGACAGCCTGTTTTTCTCTAATAGCGGCGCGGAAGCCACCGAAGGCGCGGTCAAGCTGGCAAAAATGGCAACCGGACGCACCAATGTCATCGCCTTCCAAAATGGGTTTCATGGCCGCACCGCCCTGACGATGGCACTCACGGGTAGCAAAACCATCTACCGGTCAGGCTATCAGCCGCTGCCGTCGGGGGTGTTTTTTGCCCCCTACCCCTACAGCTACCGTTACGGCTGGGACGAACCCACGACGGTGGAATGGTGTGTGCATGAACTGGAAATGCTGCTTAAATCACAGACCGCACCGGAAGAAACCGCCGCTATTTTGATTGAACCTGTACTTGGTGAAGGCGGATACGTTCCCGCGCCGCCGCAGTTTTTACGCGAACTGCGCCGCATTTGTGATGAGACGGGCATTTTGCTGATTATGGATGAAATTCAAACCGGATTCGGACGCACAGGCGAATTCTGGGCGCATACCCGAAGCGGCATCACGCCCGATATTCTCATCATGGCAAAAGGGCTGGCTTCTGGGATGCCGATGTCAGCGATTGCCGCCCCGCGTGCTTTGATGGAAAAATGGACACCCGGTTCACACGGCGGCACATATGGCGGCGGAAACGCGGTAGTCATGGCAGCAGCTATAGCCACTATCGCGGCGATTCAGGAGGATAATCTGGTGCAAAATGCCTGTGATATGGGCGAGAGTTTGACTCGCGGCCTGCGTGACCTGCAAAACCAGTATCCGGTTATTGGGGATGTGCGCGGCTGGGGGCTGATGGTCGGCACGGAATTTAACGATGGCAAACCTGCCGCCGATATTACAAAAAAGGTAGCGAAGGAATGTCTGGATAATCACCTGCTGCTGCTGACCTGCGGCACGTATGGTAACGTGATTCGCTGGATTCCGCCGTTGGTGGTCAACGAACAGCAGATTCAGGAGGCACTGGATATTTTTGCCAATGCCCTGCAAAAACACGCCTGAGCAAGCAGAAGGGAAGGGAAACCCTCCTCAACATCGTGCTAGGAAAGTTTCCTTAGAGCAGTGGGCGCAGAGGGTACACTTTGCGCCCACGCAAATGTTAGTAACGACGGTCAGCGCTCAATAGGCCGGATTAACGAGCGATTGGCTGAAGGATAAAATGTAAAAGCTATTACCCCCGCAGTATCATTTGTATTCAATCGCTGCGGTTCGGAGCTTC
>CAZKZS010000507.1:1650-2930 GCA_964557285.1 uncultured Anaerolineae bacterium
TGGAACAATGTACATATCAGCGAACCCTGCCGCCTGTTCATCGTTAACATAGACCACAGATTGTCCATCTTCTGTGAACCACACCCATTGAGATGCAAATCCTTCTGAACCTGTAAATGGGCTTAAAGGACGCTTCTCTGTTCCGTCCGCCTTAACAATATAAAGCTGGGGTAATTCATTTTCGTCATATCCAAAAAAGGCAATGCTGCTCTTGTCAGGAGCAACAGCGTAATACGTAGCGTTGATAAAGACGGAAAATTCATCATGATATATGACATCCTCCGCTAAGAGTGTCTCAACTCCCTCGGACAAAGAGTAGCTATACAAAAAATAGTCAGGTGTCCCAAAAGCGCCTGGCTCTCGATATTGTCTCAGAAATAGAATGCGATCTTCATCTAAATTGCCCAGGATGGTTTGAAACGGCCACCCTGAAATAAAAGGCACTTCAGAGCGTGAAGTTCCATCCATAGAGGATACAACGAGCGTACCGCCCTTAAGAAAGGCGACTTTATCGTCCTGTAAAATCAGAACTTTGGACAAAACCTGCGAAGAGTCAAGCCCCTGTGATAAATGATTTAATGTCCCACTGGCAAATTGATAACTATAAATTTCTTCTCCCGTCCAAACAATAGCATACTGATTTTCTGAGGCGAAGGTAAAATTTACCACCTCAGATGGGCCATCAAGAAATGAGAACTCAGGGAAATCTGTAAATATAGTAGTGACTTCGCCCGTCCCAAGATCGACATAGAATAGGTCAAAATCTTCATCCGCAACTTGATCAGCAAGATATAGCAGACCTGACATATCGGATGCTATAGCAAACTCTTCGACATTACCTCCTGATGCAAGTCTACCGGTAAGCGGTACTGATTCACCACCCGAAATCGGTACCTGATAAAGCTGAAAAACGCCGCGTGCCGTTCCTGCTGTGTATAATACTGATTGGCTATCAGGTGCAATCGAAATTTGCGTACCAACCTCGCTTAGAAAATCTAGTTCCAGAGAAAGGTTGTCATCACTCAATAGCGTAACCATCCCGCTATCAATCTCAACACTATAGATTTGACCCGCATGTTTCACCTGTCTGGAGGCAAAAACCAGATATTTCTCATCAGGCGAGATACGAAATGACGATTCAAATTCCAAACCCTCATTTAGGAATACAGGAGTTCCTCCTGATACTGGTACGCTGTAAATATCTCCCCAGACATCGAGGTAAACAATCTGACCCTGTTCGGTAACGTAATAAGCTATGACCCGATCATTGGGCGAGAGCA
>CAZKZS010000508.1:0-2929 GCA_964557285.1 uncultured Anaerolineae bacterium
GGGAGGATTGCCAGGCAGGTCGTCGAGTAGGCGGTTTCGCCGATGGCACATTTTCAGCCGTTGTAATATGCGTGGTTTTAGAAACGATATTATGCGTGAAAAAATCGAGCCGTTCTTTCAGCTGATGTAAGCCCTGGTCAGCATTTTTTACGCAGTCAATCCGCTGGCTCAAATTAAACGGCGGCGGAATATCACCGGGTTTTACCTCCCGGATTTGCAAATGGAACAGGTGCAAGCCGTTATCTTGTGCGGATTGCCACTCGCCCAGGACAAAGGGGCTTTCGAGGCTTTCTTTTGCTAGTAATCCCACCATCACCTGGGAAGCTTTGATACCATTCAGAATAGCTTGCATCCAACCGGCGCTATCGCGCCCGATTCCGGCGGGAATATCATCCTGATCTAGCCATGTTTCATAGCCCCAGGCACGCAGCATGTCCCGTACCTCACGGGCAAAAAGGCCATCTTCACTTTTGTAACTGACAAATACACGTACTGGCGGGATACCAAGCATGATTCAAAACTAGCTTTGTTAAATTAAATAGTTTCCTTTCGGAATAGAGATATTATGTCCCAGCTATCCCAAAAGTGCCATAACTCAGGAGATAGAAATCTGGTAGCTATTTCACAGTTTGCTGCACTGTGGAAATTATCCCGCAATTAATGCAGAAAACCAGTTTCTCATTTTTTTCTCATGTTTTTTCCACAGTATTTGTATATACTCTGTACAATATTTGCATACTCAGGTATAGTAACATCTCAGAGCAGAAATACACTGAAGTCTTTCCCTCTAAAAATACACTCTGCTGGGGACGTGATGAAAAATTCACGTCCTTTTTTTGTATGGTACTGGACATCAGCACCGACCTGACATACACTCCCCAACGCAAATCATGTAGTGGAGTTTTTAGCAATGAAGCTCGGCCCCAAATCGCTTACCCGTTCCGATGATTACTGGGAACGTGCTAAAAAACTGATTCCTGCCGGGACTCAGACCTTTAGCAAAAGCCCTTCCCAGTTTGTTAATGGGGTATCGCCCAAATACCTTGAACGCGGCAACGGCAGCCATGTCTGGGATGTGGACGGCAACGAGTATATTGATTACCCCATGGCACTCGGTCCGGTTATTCTGGGACATGTGCATCCCGTAGTGACGGAAGCCGTTATTGAACAGCTTCACAAAGGCACGGCCTTCACCATGATGCATCCGGTAGAGGTAGAAGTTGCCGAACTTATGCACCAGACCATTCCCTGTGCGGAAATGATTCGGTATGGCAAAAACGGTTCGGACGCCACCACTGCCGCCGTTCGCTGCGCCCGTGCTGTCACCGGACGGGATAAAATTGCCGCCTGTGGCTATCATGGCTGGCACGACTGGTATATTGCGGGTACAACCCGCAGCAAAGGCGTGCCGGACTGGAACAAAGACCAGATTCTCATGTTCCAGTACAACAACATCGAAAGCCTGCACCAGCATTTTCGGACATACCCGGATGAGATTGCGCTGGTGATTCTTGAGCCTGTTGTGTTTGACCCGCCCAGAGATGAATTTTTGCATCAAGTCAAAGAACTGGCCTATCAGTACGGGGCGCTGCTGTGTTTTGATGAGGTGATTACGGGGTTTCGCTGGGGATTGGGTGGCGCAAGTGAATATTTTGGCGTCACACCGGATTTAGCGACCTTTGGCAAAGCCCTTTCCAACGGATTCCCCCATTCGGCCATCTGCGGCAAAGCTGATTACATGCGGGTCTTTGATGAAATTTTTATGTCCGGCACATATGGCGGGGAAACGATTTCGCTGGCCGCTTCCAAAGCGACCATCCAGTTTATGATGAACAATCCCGTACATGAACATATCTGGCGGCAGGGCGAAAAAATCAAAGCGGGTTATAACGAAATGGTGCAGGAGTACGGGCTGGGAGACTATACTAAATGTATCGGGATGGGGCCGCGTCCTTTTATCCAGTTCCACGACCCCAAAGGCGAAATCCCCATGCTGCATATTAAAAGTGTGTTCCAGCAGGAAGTCATCAAACGCGGCATTTTGTTTAACGGCAATCACATGATGACTTATTCCCACACCGACGAAGATATAGACTACACCCTGCAAGTCTACCGTGAGGCGCTGGAATATCTGGCGCGGGCGCTGGATGGAGTCAATATTCTGGATGCGCTGGAAGGCAGCCCAATTCAGCCGATTTTCTGAGATGCAAAAAGCCGCCCGCATTTACACCACGATAGCCGTGCTGTTTTTGAATACCCTGCTGTGTTTTGCGGGGCTGAATCTGGCGGTGGCGGGGTATGGACTGCTCAGGGAAAATACCCTGCAACTGCCCACCCCCGCCGTTCCAAGTTCGAGTCCCCTGGCAATTTACGATCATTCCCTGTACGCCGTTCTGGATAATCTGCCCGCCTATCGTCAGGTCTATTATTATCTGGAAAACGAAAAGGATATGCTGTGGCTGGTGCTGGAACACGAAAACCGCACCCAATACTGTGACGATGATACTCTTTTCCGATCTGTGCCGTTTAAGGGGCGCTATCTGAATATCGACCCGATGGGCTACCGCCTTTCTTCTAACAACGCTCCCTGGCCGCCCGATGACTCCGCCTACAACATTTTTGTGTTTGGCGGCTCAACCACCTTTGGGACAGGCGTCGCGGACGACCACACGATTCCATTTTATATGCAGCAGCAGATTCAGGCGGCCTATCCCACGCAAAAACTATATGTATATAACTTTGCGAATCCGGCATTTGTCAGCAGTCAGGAACGGATGCGTTTTGAAAGCCTTCTTCAGGATGGTTACGTGCCGGACGCGGCTGTTTTTATTGACGGGCTGAATGATTTTTATTACTTGAATCCGAGTAATGACGACTGCCTGCCCAATCCCTATGATACGTCGCAAAAATGGCGGAACACGTTCACCTG
>CAZKZS010000509.1:0-2911 GCA_964557285.1 uncultured Anaerolineae bacterium
CACCTGTTCAATCACGTTCAGTTCGCAAAATTTATCGGTGCGCTGCTGCTCATCGGCAATCGACTCCAGCAGGGCGGCATGTTTCTGGTAAATATCTTTCAGATGCCGCAGCCAGTTATCAATCAGTCCCAGTTCGCGGTTTAACATGGAAGTTCGCACGCCGCCGCAGCCGTAATGCCCGCAGACGATGATGTGTTTCACTTGCAGCACATCCACCGCAAACTGAATCACCGACAGGCAGTTTAAATCCGTATGCACGACTACATTAGCAATATTCCGATGCACAAATACTTCACCCGGCAGCAGACCAATAATTTCATTGGCTGGCACGCGGCTGTCCGAACAGCCAATCCAGAGATATTCAGGGGTCTGCTGGGCGGCCAGATTGCGGAAAAAATCCGGGTTCTGGGCGGTCATCCGTGCTGCCCACTGACGGTTGTTCTCAAACAGGTGCTTTAAAATTCGCATATATTTCCCTTTTGCTTTCCTTATTATAATGCCCAACGGTCTGTTGTCATGCTTAAAACGTTGGGCTTCAGCCCTTCAGAGGTGAATGTAGGGGTGGGGACGATTCCCGCCTCCTACGGAAAGGGCAGGCATCGCTCCCGGGGTTCGCTTGTTCCTGCCCCTACCTCCAAGTTCGCCTCTGTGTGTAGGGGCGCGGGCTTAAGCGCGGCGTACAGGGTCGGGCCTCTCTGTTTAACAAAAATTCACGCGGTTGGTTCGATGAAAATGTGCATTTTCGGGGCAAGGTCTGTACAATCAGGGGCGATGGTGAACCCGGCCTTTCGCCCGATGCGGCACACAGATATTCCTATCCTGGCACACTGGATTGCCCAGATTCCGTTGTGGCAGCGCTATCAACTCACCCCCCCGCGCCTTCAAGAAAGCCTCAATAACGCGCTGGCACGGGGAGAGAGGCTGATCGTGGCTGACACAGAGGAGGGGACGGCGGTAGGGCTGGCGTGGTGTCTGTTGGAAGGGGCGTTCGGACGCAGCCCCTATTTACGGCTGCTTGGTGTCAGCGTCCAGCAGAAAGGACTCGGCGCGGCGCTGCTGCTGCATCTGGAGCAGCAGTTGGAGGCTCATACGCTCTTTTTACTCGTTTCCGATTTCAACCACGATGCCCAGCGTTTTTACCAGCGTCAGGGCTACCAGCAAATCGGCGCGATTCCCGGTTACGTTCTCCCGGAGGTGACTGAACTTCTGTACTGGAAGCGCTGGTCACGTTGATACCCCATTTCGTAAATTTTAAGGAGAGATTGATTAATGAAACGCACACTTGTACTTTTTGCAGTTTTGTTAATGACCCTCGGCCTGGCCTCACCCGTCATCGCCCAGGGCGATAATGTTTTGATTATGGCGCGGGCTGTAGATTCCACCGGACTCGACCCGCACACCCAGACCGCGTTTGCCTCGCTGCGCCTTCTGGAACTGGTGTATGAACCTCTCGTTCGCACCAATGAAAATCTGGAACTTGTGCCGGCGCTGGCCGAAAGCTGGGCATTTTCCGAAGATGGTTCTCAACTTACCTTCACCCTGCGTCAGGGCGTCAAATTCCATGACGGTTCTGATTTTACCTCGGCAGATGTGGTTGCTTCCCTGAGCCGGATTCTGGATGAGGCCACCGGTTCGGCGACCCGTTCTAACCTGCTGAGTATTACTTCTATGGAAGCGCCCGATGATTACACGGTGGTGCTGACTCTGAGTCTGCCGGATGTGCCACTGGTGGCAGCGCTGGCAAGCACCAACACCGCGATTCTGCCCTCCGAATTGATTGAAGGCGGCGACCCTACCACGACCGTTATCGGTACGGGCCCGTTCAAACTCGATGAGTGGACGCCGGAAGAAAGAACCCTGCTCTCTGCCTTTGAAGATTACTGGGGCGAAGGGCCGTTTGTGGATGGCATTGAAATTCGTATTATCCCGGATGAAGCCACCATTATGGCGGCGCTGCGGGCGGGCGAAATTGACTTTGCCATGTTTAACGACCCCCTGATTGCCACCCTACCCTTAGGCGATGCCGATGCGACCATCAACCGCGCCCCCGATCTGGCCTACCATGTGCTGCAACTGCGGGCAAGCGAGCCGCCTCTGGATAAACTGGAAGTCCGTCAGGCCATTTCCTGTGCGATTGACCGTCAGGAAGTGATTGATACAGCCGCCAACGGTGAAGGTCAGGTGACGGGCCCGCTGACCATTCCGTTGTACCAGATGGATACAAGCGAACTGTTCTGCTACGAAAAAGACATCGAACGGGCAAAAGAATTGATGGCGCAGGCTGGAGAAGAAGATGGCTTTACCCTGAATGTCATCGTGGCAAACGCTGAACCGCCTACCGCACTGTCGGAAGCCCAGAGCATCCAGGAACAACTGGCTGAAATCAACATTGATGTTGAAATTGAAGCGCTCGAACTGAGTGTGTACGTTGATCGCTGGCTGGCAGGAGATTTTATGGCGGCAGTCGCGCTGAACGGTGGCCGTCCTGACCCGTACACCATGTATGCCCGCTACTGGATTAAAGATGCTCAGTTTGCCAACACCGCAGGCTACATTGATGACACGCTTGACTCGCTGATGAAACAGGGACAGGTCGAAACGGACCCTGCCGCCCGTCTTGAGATTTTTAACCAGTTCCAGCAGCACATCACGGAAATGGCGCCCTGGGTCTGGCTGTACACGGGTTATCTCTACACCGGACAGCAGAATTACGTCACGGGTTACGTTCCTAACCCCACCGGCTCGATTTTTGCGCTCAGCCAGGTCCAAATGGATAAATAGTTTTTTCTGAGGGGGATACCCCCTCTCCCCAGACCCCTCCGCATAGGCGATAAAGGGAGGGGGACGGACAGGGAAATGAATGTAGGGGCGGGGACAAGGGCGGTACGCCCGATACCCGCCCCCTACGGAA
>CAZKZS010000510.1:0-2892 GCA_964557285.1 uncultured Anaerolineae bacterium
GCCGCTCAGCCGCGCCGCTACTCGGGCGCGATGATGCCGAAGGCGTCCTCGTAGAGCTCGACCAGGGCGAGCTCCACGCGAAGGGAGCGCAGCGACAGCGTCCCCATACCCTCGACGTCGTCGAAGGCCCAGAGATCTCCCGCGCGGCGCGCCACGCGCACGTGCCTCCGAGCCTGGGCGACGAAGACGATCTCCTCGAGCCCCGCGATGCGCCGGTAGTGGTGGAACTTGCTCCCGAGGTCGTAGTCCTCGGTGCTCGGCGAGAGCACCTCCATGACGACCCGCGGGTTCACGATCGCGTCGGGGTCCCGCGGCGAGCGCTCGAGGTCCCCGCACACCACGGTCACGTCGGGGAGGAGCGTGCGGTTGGTGGCTTCGACGCGGACCTTGAGGCCCGCCGGGAGAGCGCCGCAGGGGCCCCCGGCGAGGTGCGCCGAGAGCAGGCTCACCAGCCGTCCGCACAGGCGCGCGTGCGCCGGCGTGGGCGCGCCCATCGCGACGACCACTCCGTCGTGGTACTCGAGCGCCTCCTCGCTGCCGGCCGCGAGGGCCAGGTACTCCTCGTAGGAGACGAGCGTGCGCGCCGCCTGCGCCATCACGGCCGGATCGTAGCATCGCAGCGCCGTGCTCGCGACGCCGGGCGCCCTCGACACGCGCTCGGGGATGCGGCACAACTTCCCGGATGCGCGCCCGGGCGAGCCGGTGAGCGCGAGGAGACGGTCATGACGCGTGCAGCGCTGCGCTTCCTTGTTCCGCCGGTCGTCGGCGGGGTCTTGTTCCTCTCGGCCGTGGGCTGCGACGCGCGGCCTCCGGTGACCGCGCGGGACGGCGGCGGCGACGCCGACACGCCGCCGACGAGCTGCATCGCCGGCACGGCGGGCTTCCGGTGCGAAGGGAGCGAGGCCATCGAGTGCAACGCCGACGGGACCGTGGCGTCGCGCTCCGACTGCAGCGCCACCAGCCAGGTGTGCGTGGACGGCCTCGGCTGCCGGATGTGCCGGCCGAGCAGCTTCCGCTGCAACGGCAACGACGTGGAGCGCTGCAACGACAGCGGCACCGGCTACGAGCCGCACATGACCTGCGACGCCGGCGCCGGCCGGATGTGCAACTCCGTGATCGGCGCGTGCACGAGCGCGTGCGACGACGCGGCCGCGACGAACAGCTACATCGGCTGCGAGTACTGGCCCGTCACGACGATCAACTCGCAGGTGGAGCCGGAGTTCCTCCCGGCGGTCGTGATCGCCAACCCGCAGTCGGCGCAGGTCAACGTGACGATCACGGGGCCCGGCGGCTTCTCGCAGAGCATCTCCATCTCGCCCGGGGCCACGCAGACCGTGGAGCTCCCGTGGGTCGCGGCTTTGAAGGGCACGACCGGTATGGAGGTCTCCGCGCAGGTGGCCGGAGGCGCGTACCGCGTCGTTTCGAACCTCCCGGTCACCGTCTATCAGTTCAACGCGCTCGAGTACCGCATCTCGCGGGACTGCGCGGGAGAGACGGACCTGCCGGACGGACAGTGCTTCTCGTACACGAACGACGCCTCGTTGCTGCTCCCGACTCACGTCCTCACCGGAAACTACATGGTCATGTCGAGGCCCTCGATGCTCACCCGAGTGACTGACGGGCTCGGCTCGCAGACCTTCGGCAGCCCCGGGTTCTTCACGATCGTCGGCGTTAGCCCCACCCCGGTCACCGTCGACATCCAGTTCCGCGGGCGAGTGGCCGCCGGCGGTGCAATCCGCGCGTTCAACGCCGGCGAGTCCGGTAGCTTCACGCTGAACCAAGGCGACGTGCTCCAGATCGTGGGCCAGCTCCCGACGAGCTGCACACCGGGGTACACCGACACGATCCCGGGCGGGATCTTCGGCGGCTCGACCACCGTCGACTACTGCACCGTCGGCAGCGAGTACGATCTCACCGGGACGGAGATCCGCGCGACGGGACCAGTGCAGGTCATCGCGGGCCACAACTGTGCCTTCGTCCCCTACAACCGCTGGGCCTGCGATCACCTGGAGGAGGCGCTCTTTCCGCTGGAGGCGTGGGGCACGGAGTCGATCATCTCGAAGACGCAGGCGCCGATGGGCCGCACGGAGCCGAACATCGTGCGGATCGTGTCGGGACGCGACGGCAACGCCATCACCTTCGACCCGCCGAGCGTGGCCACCGGCAGGACGCTGAACCGCGGCGAGTTCATGGAGTTCGAGGCCACGCAGAGCTTCCGCGTGACGGGCAGCGAAGCGCTGATGGTGGGTCAGTTCATCGTCGGGCAGGACTACGCGGGCTACAGGGCGAGCGGCGACATGGGCCAGGGCGATCCGGCGATGTCGCTCGGCATCCCGTCGGAGCAGTTCCGCACGTCCTACACGTTCCTCGCTCCCTCGAGCTACCCGACGAACTTCGTGAACGTGACGGCGCCGAGCGGCGCGACCGTGACGCTCGACGGAACGCAGGTCACGGGCTTCGCGCCGCTCGGCGGCACGGGGATGAGCGTGGCGCAGGTCTCCATCCCCTCGGGCCAGCACTCCATCTCGAGCGATCAGCCCTTCGGCATCGTGGTCTACGGCTTCGGCACGTACACGAGCTACGTGTACCCGGGCGGCCTGGACCTCGAGGCCATCAACATCCCGTTCTGACGCGCGTGATCAGGACCCCCCCGCGCGGCGCGCGAGCGCGACGCGGAGGCCGATGGCGACGTGCACGGCCGCGCTGGCGGCGCCCCTCGGGACCGAGCGGTTCACGAGGTGCGCGGCGAGCAGGCTGACCTTCGCGCTGCCGCCGTAGCGGCGGGTGAGGGCGCGCGCGGCGGCGGCGCTCACGGCGCCCACCGGATCGAGGCGCAGGCGCGCGAGGACCTGCGCCGCGAAGGCGTCGCCCGCTTCCGCGGCGTGCGCGAGG
>CAZKZS010000511.1:0-2865 GCA_964557285.1 uncultured Anaerolineae bacterium
TCAATGTGCGTGCGCTGCCCGATCCAGTAGCTTACATTAAAGGGTATCTTTCGCCCTGGCATCAAACTGGCAACCCCATCACCTTTGGCGTGCAAATTGAAGAAGGGGGGCCGGTAGAAGAAGTCGTGCGCCCCAACTGCCAGGCACAAATCAGAGAAACCGTGCAGTCCTATACGGGCCCGGACGCGGAAGATTATCCACCTGCCAGTTTATTTCCGGCCGGACAGGACATCGAAATTGTAGGGACAAACGGCGATTTTTATCTGATTGTTGACCCCAACAGCGAAACGGGTGGCAGTTGGATTCCGATGATTTCTATTGAGCTTGTTTCCGCGCTGGATTCAGTGGATTGCAGCCGCGTCGTCGAAGTCGATGCGCCGCCTGTGCCAGAAGATGAACAATCCTCCAGTGGAACAGGCACGCAGCAAACCACCACGACCCGTCCAACGGCGACCCCCACCGCGACGACTATTCCTACCAGCAATAACTGGTGTTACGATCCGGCCAAATGGGGGGATGGGCGCTGTGAAAGTGGGTCACAGGAACAAAAAGACTGGTTTTGGCGCTGTGGCTATTTTATGGCCGAATTTGAGCGAACCAATAACCCCTCCCTTGTGCCAGCCGATTGTGTAAGTGTGCTGCCGCCCAGCCCGACTCCGCTGCCCCCGCCGCCGGATGATACTTCGACCACGACCAATCCATTCCCCGGTGTTTGGTCGGGATGTATGGGAAGCACCACCTGGATTGTGTTTGCCACTTATTCCGCACCCCCCGGCGCGGTGACGGTGGATTTAGTGACCAATTATGGGACGAGTTCTGGCCCGGCTTCAGGTACGAGTACCCATGATACCGGACAGCCAACCACCGGCCCGGCCATTCTGGTGACAGGCTACCTTGTAGCGCGGGATAGTTTTGGGGCTGTGATTGGTACGGCCAGTCTGGGAGGTTTGCCCTGCCCGTAGAGATGGGGTAGGTGATGGGCGATACCCGTTGCCTACCCCTGACTTCACGCTTCAAAAGTAGGGACACGGCACGCCGTGTCCCTGCGGGGACTCTCCCCGAATAATTTCCATCTGTCCTCATTTTTAAAACCGACTCATCCCGCCCATTCCTATATTGTGGTATCTTAAGCGTGTTTACTTTATGCTGAGGTTGCCGGATGCGTGTTGACGATCCCTTTGCCCTGATGCGGGCGCTGCTTATTCCCCTGATTCTGGGACTCGTGCTGATTTGTATTATTCTGGCGGCGCTGGTGTTTTTGTTCACCCCCGACCATCTGAATCCGGTGGATGCGGTGGTGCTGCGGGTGTATCTTTTGAGCAATAACGATGCGCTGAATACGCCTAAAGGCACAAACCCCGAACCCCGCCGATTTGTAGTGGCTTCTAATGACAACGCCCGTTCGATTGGGGTCAAGCTCGTGACTCAGGGCTTAATTAACAACGGTACGCTGTTTCAGCGCTATGTGCAGTTTGAGGGGCGGGACAAGGATTTACGGGAAGGGACATTTTTCCTCAGCGAAACCATGACCATCCCCGAAATTGTGGATGCGTTAACCGACCCTACGCCGACGGTGGTTCGGTTGACCGTGATTGAAGGCTGGCGTATGGAACAAATCGCCGACGCCATTGATGAACTTCCCTATATTGAATTTACGGGGGCGGATTTTCTGGCAGTGGTGGGGGCAGGAGCGCCGCTACCGCCGGAGGTTCAATCGCGGTATGGGATTCCGGCAGGCGTGTCCTTAGAAGGATTTTTGTTCCCTGCCACGTATGAAATCCCTCTTGATTCAACGGCGGCGGAGCTGCGCGACCAGATGTTACAGGCGTTTGCCAACAATGTGCCGGATACCATGATTCGAGATGCCGCGTCCGCCGGATTCACCATGTATCAGGTCGTAACACTGGCCTCCATTGTGGAACGGGAAGCGGTTTTGCCCAGCGAACGCCCAACGATTGCCAGTGTGTATTTAAATCGGCTGGAAGTGGGACAAAAACTGGATGCCGACCCGACCACGCAGTACGCGATTGGCAATTCCCGTAATGGCAACTGGTGGCCGCAGATTACGGTTCAGGACTACCAACTGGATAACCTGTACAACACCTATGTTTATCCTGGTCTGCCGCCCGGCCCGATTGCTAGTCCCAGCATTTCGTCAATTCGCGGGGTGATTTATCCGGCGGATAGTCCCTATTTTTATTTCCGTGCCGCCTGTGATGGGTCGGGAGCGCACCAATTTTCCGTTACCTTTGATGAGCATATCGCTAAAGCCTGCCCCTAATTGAGGAATCCTGATGAAAGCCAGACGGTTTTTACTTCTATTTGTGTTGGTTTTTACAGCGTCTATGAATTTTAGCGCTGCACGTCAGCCCTATCAGCAGACCCCTTATCAACGGGTAGCCTGGTCACATGATGGGAAAAACATTGCAGTGGTCAGCGCGACAGGGGTACGTTTATTTGATGCTGAAACGCTGGAACGGATATTGCTTCCAGAGCTAACGGCGGTGAACGTGACCTTCAGCCTGGATGATCGTCTGCTGGCTTTCACCGATGACACGGGTCAGATTTTGCTATGGGATATAACGGCGAATCAATTAGATAAAACGCTGGACGCTAACGCTGACCAGGTGATTTTTAGCCCGGACGGAACATATCTACTTTCGACGGGGTATCAGGAAGCCAAACTATGGGAGGCAGCCACCGGCACATTGATTCATCATCTGGAATTTCCGTCCTGCCCTTCTGATTCAGACCACTGTGGGGCAGTGCAGGCGGCCTTCAGTCCGGACGGACAATCGGTAGTTACGCTGGCTGTGAGTCTTGAAGGGCATGAGGAATCGGTCTGGCAGCAGTGGGATGTAGATA
>CAZKZS010000512.1:0-2811 GCA_964557285.1 uncultured Anaerolineae bacterium
CCCTGATGCGTGGTCGCCTGACGATTTACGGATTGCCCTTCGGATTGAAGATAACGTGAAATTGCTGCCCTGTGTCGCTAAAGACAAGGAATCAGTGAAGGTCGTTCTGCTCGAACTGTTGTACTCAATCCTGGAAGAAATGGAATCTTAAGCTGCGAACCCCGCAGCTTCATTTTTTGCAAGTACCGGGTGCTTGCACTTTTTTGGGATGCAACAGTGCCGTTATTAACTACCGACCCTCCACACCGCAGCATCATTCACTATGAAGTGTACGGCAAAGGCCGTCCGGTACTGTTTTTGCATGGCTGGCTGGGGTCGTGGCAGTTGTGGCGTCCAACGATTGAACTGGTAGGGGAGCAGTACCGCACTTACTCGCTGGATTTCTGGGGATTTGGGGAAAGCCGCAGAGCAGGCACCAGCGAAGAAGCCGTCCAGGAATTTTCCGTTGATGCTTATGTGGATATGGTCGGGCAGTTTATGGATAGACTCGGCATCCCTAAAGCAGCGCTGGTCGGTCACAGCATGGGCGGGACGGTGGCGCTAAAGTGTGCGCTTGAATATCCCGAACGGGTCGTAAAAGTGGCGGTGATTGGGTCGCCCGTGAATGGGGAGTCATTGTATCCGGGGCTTAAAATTGGGGGAAACCCCATCATGGCAGGTTTGGGCTTCACGTTTTATCCTATTTTACGCGCTATCGTCGGGACGTATTTGTATTTTTCTGCCAATGATGGGGCGGCCATCCGTAAGATGATGCTCAAAGACCTCTCCCAGGTTACGCTGCAATCCTTCTTTCAGAGCATCGGCACGCTGCACCGCACCGACTTAACCAACCAGCTTCATCGCATCCAGCAGCCCGTACTGGGCATGTATGGCAAAAAAGACATCATTGTCAACTTCAACCAGCATGAACTGGTGGAGCGAATCGAAAATGCTCAGCTTTCCCTGTATGGTAATGCCGGGCATTTTCCGATGGCAGATGACCCGGAACGCTTTGTCAACGAACTGCTGGCCTTCCTCGACGCCCGCTAACGCTGCGTTTCTCGCCATTTTCCACTAAAATGGAAACATATTAGGAAGCCTGGTTATGCGGAAATTTGTTATTGCCGAAGAAGTTCTGATTCATCCCTTCAATGAACCCGCCCGTGAACTCAGTGTTTTTGACCAGAACGGCAAACCTGTTCCCCTTAGCCTTCATCAGGAGGGCGTGGTCGAAAGCACCATCGGGAAAACCTCCCTTGAGGTCAGCCTGACTAACGAAAAAGGGGGGGTGATGCAGCTCAGAGAAGAATTGGAACGCCCTCGATATGGATTAAAACCGGATGATGAGATTGTCGTTTATCGAGACAATTTATATTTTGATCGTGAATTTTTTGTGTATTTTTGGGAAAAAGCCCGTGCCAGTGGCAAACCGTGTCAGGCGGTGCTGCCTGCCGAAGATAAAGCCTGGCAGCGTTACAGCATCCCCCTGAGCAACTTGAAGGATTATCGGGGCAGCGACAGCAACGGTGACTTTTACCGCCTTGATTTATACTATTTTCCGTGCGGGTGGGCTGACCCTTCGGAATGGCAGGTCATCCGTATTCCCTCCGAAGCAGAGGAACGCGGCTACTATAACGTTCCCGACAGCATGAGCAACCTGAAACTTCAGGAATTGGAAGGTGGGGATAGCCTGATTCGACGTGACCAGGATTTAACCCACTTTTTAAGCTGGCGAAGTTGTGTCCCCATCCAGAGTTGGGTACATATTTTTAACGCGAATGTGCCTCTGGGGGTGTTCTCACGCGGGTTTCGGTTTGAAGAAAAGATCGCCCGCAGCAACCTGCTGACTCTCAAAATCCTATGGCGGGCGGTGCTGGAACAGCGTCAGATTGTCTCCTGTTCGGAACTGGTAAAAGTAGGCAAAAACTGTGATATAGACCCTTCTGCCATTATCCTGGGGCCCACCACCATCGGCGATAACTGCAAAATTGGGGCGGGGGTTGTGATTGACAACTGTGTGATTGGTGACAATACCACCATCGCTAACAACTGCCATCTCATGCTGAGTGTAGTCGGCGCGAACTGCTTTTTGCCTTTCCGGGCAGCTCTATTCATGACGGTCATCATGGACTTTACGATTGTGGCACAAAATACCTGCTTGCAGATGTGTGCCATTGGTCGGAACAGTTTTGTCGGCGCGGGAACGACCTTTACCGATTTTAATCTGCTGCCTTCCTCCATTAAAGCGATGGACGCTTACGGGGAAATGTCCGAAGTGGGGCAGCCCGTACTGGGAGGCTGTGTCGGGCATAATGTGCGGGTTGGGGCGGGCATGGTTGTTTTCCCCGGACGTACCATTGAGTCGGATGTGATTTTGATTGCTTCGGCTGACCGACGGGTAATTGGTAAAGGCATTACCTATGATATGAGCGACCATCTCACGCTGGAGGAAAAGGTGGCCGCCCTGCACAGTCGTTTGTACTCGCGCCGTGCCTATATGGGGGAGGAGGAAATGCTTGAAGAATGGTGATTCCTTTGTTTGAATTCCGGTGGGATTAGGTTGGGAGAATTGTTTTCTCTGTCAGACTGTGTTACGACTACAATAGGATGCCGCCAGCAGCATAAAAAAGGTTGGTTTCTCGTTTTGATATTGATTTGGTGTTAAGTGTGACCTAATGTATCATTGAGATACTGGCTGAGGTTTTTCACGTATGTAAACCCCTGAGTGGGAGGATAGCATGAGCAAAGGCCGTATTCTGGTCGTCGAAGATGATTATGACATCTCCAATATGCTGCGGATTTATTTTACGGGGCAGGGATATGATGTGCAGG
>CAZKZS010000513.1:0-2789 GCA_964557285.1 uncultured Anaerolineae bacterium
ATGCCGGCGCTCCCAGGAAGCCCTTCGATCAAACGTTCTGTCACGCCCTCAGGTGTGCCGACTGACGTTGCCTGGCGGGCCGACTCGAACCCACCTTGCCCTTCGACCTCGGCCGACATCCGCGCCCTGACGCGCTAAGGACTCGTCAAACAAGAAGGCCACTGCTGGGAACGCCGGCATCTTGCCGGCCTGCGTCGTCCGATGCCGCCTGGAAGGCGGCGCTCCCAGGGTGGGTTGTTTCTTGACGACTCCTAACCTCCGCTGGGGTGATCCCGTGTGGGTTCGAGTCCCACGCACCCTGTTCTCTGTACGTCGGTCGAAGTTGTGACCTCAGCCCGTGCCGCCGCTCGGAGCATTGCGCACGAGCGCCGGCAGGTACACCTTCGCGGCCGGAGCCGGTGACGCGCCCGTCGCCGTCGCCGGCGGGGTGCGCGTCGGGGTAGGAGGAGACACCGTGTGCGTGGCCGTCGGCGGCGGGGTGCCGGTCGCGGTGCTCGTGGCTGTCGTCGGTGGGGAGACCGTCGCCGTTGGTGCGATACCTGCGCCGTACTGGGCGTCGAAGCGAATCCAACCCGCGTTCTCGCTCCATGCGTGGCCGGACAGCTTGCCGGTGGACGGGTCCAGGCGGACGTTGCCGTTCGACGGGCCGAACTTGATCCATCCCACGTTCGTGCCCCAGGCATAGCCCTCCAGGTTGCCGGAGTCGGCGATGTTCACGCCGTAGTCGGCATCCGACGTGTTGCCGTAGGTGTGAGGCGCGCAGCCGGTGGCCGTGCCCATGCGAATCCACCCGACGTTCTCGCCCCAGGCGTAGCCCTCCAAGTGGTCGGTGCAGACCTTCACACCCTCGGGCGCGGCGCCCAAGCTGATCCAGCCGATGTTGGTGCCCCAGCCCCAGGCATCGGCGATGGCGAGACCGCCCACGGCAACGGAGGTGGACAGCAGCACAAGCGCCAGCCATGCCACGACGGCGGCCGGCAGTCTGCGGGGCAGCATGTCAGTCATGGGGTGTCCTTCCGGCTCAGATGGCTGCAGACCGCACGGGATGGTCCCTCGTGCCTCCGGTCACGGCGCGCAGGGCACCGGGCAACCTGAGGCTCACTGTCCTGTGCGGACGGGCCACACGTGCCGCTCGTTCGACTTGGTACCGCCATTGATGACCTTGCCCGAGGGCAGGTCCACGCCCCATGCGTCGCTCGGGATGTCCGCACTGGCAGTGGAGGACCAGTAGAAGTCCGACTTGACGTTTGTGAACGGCTGCGGGCCGTCGTTGAAGCACCCCGAGCCAGCGGTGTTGGTGAGCGACGGGTTGCTGCACCCCAGCGCCGCCGCCCGCGCAATCGTCGCCTCCCATTCCGCCTTCGTCGGCAACCGCCAGTCCCCCACCGACGATCCATCTTGCAGGCCGCACGTTCCGCTTGCCAGCCGAGCCACCGCTTCGTTCGCCGCCGCGTAGTCCAGCTTCCCAAAGCAGTCGGCGTTCGTCAGCCACACCAGGTTCGTGACCGTATCGGTGACCCGGCCGTTCTCGCAGTTCACGTACCGGTTCTCGTTGTCCCAACACGCCGGTTCCGCGTTGCCCGCCGTCGTCCGTGGCAATGTCCCCATCTTCAACCCCCACTGACCCGAGGCCGCGTTCAACCCCCAGAACGTCATGCCCTCCAGCACGTCCTCCGTCTTCGCGCCGTTCGCGTTGTCCGCCGCCGGGGCCTTGGCCATGATCTCGTTCAGCGTGTGCATCGTTCCCGTTCCCGGGCCCGCCGCCGGCTCGGTGAACGTGCTCTGCGCGCCCGCCGCCCCCGACTCCAGCCGGTCGTGGATATCCTCCAGCGTGTAGGAGCTCGTGGCGTTCGGGGGTGTGCCCGGCCCCGCCGGGTTCCCCGCCCTTACCATCAGGGCCGTCGCGAACGACGTGGCGAGCAACACCGCCACGATGCCGAGCACCTGCTTCCTACCGACCATGTCGTGCCTCCACTGTCGTGATTCCGGACGGACCCTGGTACGACGACGCCAGGATGGCCGCCTGCGGGCCGGGTTGCACCGGTGCCGACGCAGGAGCGCACCGCTCCGAGGGTTGATCGCGGCGCAGGGTCAGTCGACCAGTCTATGCGCGACCCGCCCCTGCGTCAACCTCTCGGCTGCCCCGCCCCCCAGCGCCGCGCCTGACCGCCCCGCCCGCAGCATGCCACCCCCGCCGACGGCGCCGTGGAGCGCGTCACGCCCCACGAGAGGCGGCTTGCCTGTGCGAGGCGCCGGCATCGCGCGCGCCTCTTGACAACCCGCCCCCGCCTGTGGTATCTTGGCCCCATCATCTTCGTGAAAGGAGGCGTGCCCGATATGCATAGTGCCGTCATCGTCCGCGATGTCCCCGCGTTGCGCGGGCGCGCCTGCTGATCCCGAGCCCGATCTCAGCGATCCCATCGGCCACAGGCCCGCCCGGCCTGTGGTTTTTTGTTGCCCGGCGACCGTCGTCGCCCGGCGACGCGCACCCTCTGTGAGGCCACAGGACCAACGTCTTGTGGCCTTTCTGCTTTCTACCGCGCACAGGATCGCAAGGATCGATAGCCTCCATGAACGTTCACCTTCCCATCGGCGGCGGCGACGCATCGTTCGGGACCGCCGGCGACGCCGACACCGACATCGCCGCCCGCGACCCGGGGTCGCCGCGCTTCGACACCGACCTCGACACCGACCTCGACAGCGACCTCGACACCCCGCTGCTTGCCGGCGCCTCCGACCTCGACGACACGTTCGAGGGGTTGTACGACCTCGAGCGCCGCGACCGCCGG
>CAZKZS010000514.1:0-2764 GCA_964557285.1 uncultured Anaerolineae bacterium
CAACTCCGAATCGCGGGTGAATTTTGTGATATTAATATCCGCGAAATTGGGGATCAGTTTGACGATCTCCTGCGGAACCTTATCCCAGTCTTCGCCTCGGATGAGCATTTCCAGGCGGTGTTCCGCCAACTGCACCCATGCCCAGCGCTGCCGGAACTGCTCCGCTTTAATCCAATAATCGCGCTTTTCCCAGGCAGCGGCGGAATCCTCCAGCCCTTCATGAATATCGCGCAGCAGGAAGACCAGCGTCGCCAGCATATCGCGGGATTCATCGTCCATCGACGATTTCTGGCTGAGGTGGCGCAGGATCTCCGCACAGGATCGCCGATTCTGGTTACGTTTTTTTCCTGGGTTGTCAGGATTGACCACTCTACTCACTCTTTATTCTCCTCCATAATCTCCCGCAGCGTTTTCATGGCTTCTTGCCGATAGAACGCCCGTGCAGGGGCGCGATTACAATACCAGATGATATACAGCGCGACCAGTATCAGGATAGGAATCTGACCTTTTAACACAGCTTCAAAAAGCTGTACCGTCGAATCAAGGCCGCCTTCCCAGATGGTGGGTTTGTCCCCCCGGATGCGAATAATCGTTTCCAGAACCAGCATAAAGGCAGTGAACAGGATTGCGCCCTGAAAAATGAAACGAATCTGCGGCGGCCTGCCCCGCCACGCGAAAATCGCGGTGATAATAACCAGAATCCCCAGTCCGGCAATAAACTGAGTCAGGGCATCAAAAGGGAAGGTGGTTGAGCCGCACGAAAACCCATCGACAGTAGTACAGGTATTCAGCCGCCAGGCAAAATAGGCTTTGAGAATAGGATAAATGCCAAAGGCTAGAATACCTGTCAGGATAGCCAGGGTTAAACCAAGCGGACGAAAAACACGAGATTTGTCACTCAAGAGGTAATGGCCTCACGTCGGATTTTAGCGCCAAGCGATTGTAACTTGCCTTCCACGTTCACATACCCCCGGTCAATCTGCTGGATATTCCGAATGGTGGTTGTTCCTTTGGCCGCCAGCGATGCGATCACCAGCGCCATGCCAGCACGAATATCCGGACTGGAAATGATTAAATCCCCTTTAAGCGGCGTTGGCCCCTGTACCATCGCCCGGTGTGGATCGCACAGCACGATTCGCGCCCCCATGCTGACCAGCCTATCCGTAAAAAACAGCCGCCCATCAAACATCCAGTCGTGGAACAACACGGTTCCGGCACACTGAGTCGCTACCGTCAGGGCAATGCTCATCATATCTGTTGGGAAAGCAGGCCAGGGCTGGCATTTAATTTCCGGTATCACATTCCCTAAATCACGTCGAACGGTCAGGGTTTGCCCGCGCCGCACCAGAATATCATTCCCTTCCGTTTCCCATTCCACACCCAGTTTGCGGAACACCAGGGCAATCATATCGAGGTAATGCGGGTCGGCTTCCCGAATGCGAACTTCCCCGCCTGTGACTGCCGCCGCACCAATATAACTCCCCACTTCCATATAATCCGCGCCGACCCGTGCGGTACAGCCGCCTAACTGCTCCACCCCTTCTATCATGAGCTGGTTTGAGCCGATGCCGCTGATTTTTGCGCCCATGCTGTTGAGCATATGGCATAAATCCTGAATATGCGGTTCGGAAGCCGCGTTGCGGATACGGGTTGTGCCTTTTGCCAGCACCGCCGCCATGATGGTATTTTCGGTAGCGGTCACGCTGGCCTCATCCAGCAAAATCGCCGCGCCCCGCAGCCTGTCGGCAGACATGATAAATTTGCCATCAAATTCAATTTTTGCGCCTAACGCTTCTAGCGCTAGCAGATGGGTATCCAGCCGCCGCCGCCCAATCACATCCCCACCGGGGAGAGGCAGTTCAAACCGTCCGCACCGCGCCAGCATCGGGCCGGCCAGCACAATACCGGGGCGAATTTGACGGGCATAGTGGGGGTCGGCGACATGATTTGTAATTTCCTTCACCTCAACCCGCACGGTTTGTTCATCCAGCCATTCAATGCGTGCGCCAAGTCCTTCTAGCAGGGCGCACATATTCCGCACATCCCGAATACTGGGTATATTTTTTAAAATGACGGGTTCGCTGGTCAGGAGACAGGCGGGCAGCATTTTTAAGGCCGCGTTTTTATTGCCGCTGACTGTGACTTCCCCTTCCAGGCGGACTCCGCCTTCAATCACAAATTGTTCCTGCATCCACGTTCCTTTTTAACGGGCAAGCGTCATGAGTCCGGCCACCTCAGCTATCGGCGTCAGTGTCCCATTTTCCAGATACATCACCTGCGCCTGTTCATAATTGCCCTGCACCAGCAGACCGGTATTCCCGCCCAGGCTGACAAAATCGAGTACATTCTCAAAGACTTTGAGTTCACCCGACCAGAATACCAGTTCGCCGCTTTCGGGCAGGTAAAATATCAGAGAATCATTCCAGGCAACCAGACTGACAAAAGCCTGAGCCGCGAAAATTTCAGTTTCCTGCGCCGATGAGATGTTCCAGACAAGGCTGGTTGTTTCCAGCGCGTCAGGGGCTTTTCTGCGGGTGTAGGCCGCCTGACTTCCATCCGGCGACCACAGCACTACGGCCGGAAAATCGACCTGAATTTCCCCCAGTGCCTTCACCCCTGCCGGAGTCAGTTCCATCAGTAGGGTAGGCGGCAGCGTATTTGTACTATAAATTAAATCAGCATCCGGCACGGCAAAACGTACCCCTTCCTCTATCCAGCGCAGAGTCGGCAGCCAGGGCTGTTCGCTGCCGCCGCTAACCGCAGG
>CAZKZS010000515.1:0-2763 GCA_964557285.1 uncultured Anaerolineae bacterium
AATAACGGTCAAAATGCTCCTGCTGCACCCGTTGAAGCTGATATGTCGCAGAATCAGCAGGGGGTTCATCCGGCGTAAGGCCAAGCGCGGCGAGTCGGGAGTCGTAGGTGTGCCAGAATCGGGCGCGGTCATCACGGTAAGCCAGCCCACCTAACAGCATGTCCAGCAGGCCATCCTCAATCGGATACCAGGTCCGGCAGTCGGCACACCAGACCACCCCTTCGCGGACATCCCCATCGGCGGCTGCGCCGAAGATTTCCAGAGTCAGGTTTTCCGAACAACAGTGGGCGCAGCGCAGGCGCGAAATCACTTCCGGGTACATCGTTTTACTCCTGAGCTACCCCTACTGTGCGGGGTGGGGGAGGCGTAATATTTACCCTCTTATGCACGATAAACAGGGGGCGTTTACGGGTTTCATCCAGCACTCGCCACAAATATTCCCCCAGAATCCCAATCAAAATTAACTGCGTGCCGGAAGCTACCAGCACCACCACAATCAGCGACGACCAGCCCTGAATCGGCACAGAATTAAACAGGTTAAGCGCAATCACCACCAGCGTATACAAAAATCCTAAAAATCCCATCCCAAACCCAATCACGGTTGCCAGCCGCAAGGGAAGGTAGGAAAAGGCAGAAAAGGCATCAATAAAATATTTTACTTTTTTGGTGAACGTCCAGCGCGATTGTCCCTGGCGGCGGGCGCGGCGGTCATAATATACAATGGCGCGGTTAAACCCTGCCCACATGACCTGCCCAAAAATGTAGGAATTTTTTTCGTTCAGCCCGACTAGAATATCAATGACGCACCGATCAATCAGCATAAAATCAAACCCCCTGTCGGGGAAATCTGGGAACACAAACCGTTTAAACAGGCGGTTAAAAAGTTCAGCAAACCATCTGCCGGGGATGGGGTCGTCGCGGGTCAGGCGGGCGGCCAGTACCACCTCTTTTCCGTTTTTCCAGTGGGTAATCATTTCAGGAATAAGTTCGGGCGGGTCTTGCAAATCGGCAGAAATGATGACCGCACTCTCTCCGGTGCAGTGAGTCAGGCCAGCTAAAATTGCCGCGTTAGAACCAAAATTCCGTGACAGTTTGACCACACGCACCCGTTTATCCTGCTGTGCCAGCGTGGTCAGCACGGCAAATGAGTTATCACCTGAACCGTCATCAGTAAAGACAAATTCAAAATCATCCTGGGGAAATTGACTCGCCACCTGTTCAAACGCCTGCTTGAGCAGCACCAGGCTTTGTTCATTCCAATAAACGGGAACAACAATTGAAATGTGGCTCATATTTTTTGCTCAACCTGGCTGCGCCATTCGGCAGGAATCGCTTTTACATGAACAGCAGGCACGCCTGCCACTAGCGTCCATGCAGGCACATCTTTTGTCACAACCGCCCCCGCCGCAACCATCGCGCCTACCCCAATTTCAACCCCGGGTAAAATAGTTGCCCCTGTACCAATTACTGCTCCAGTGCGAATAATCGGCGCTTGTAAATGAAGGTCAGATAAACCAAAACGGGATAAATAAACATCATTATCATTGGCGGTAGTGACACCCATACCCATAAATACGTGATCTTCAATGATGATTTTGCCCGCCAGATGTACCTGATCCTGAATACGGCAGGAGTTTCCGATGGTGCAGTGAGTGAGTGCCATCACCCCGCGCCCGATAATGGTATGCTCGCCTACTGTGCAAAATTCACGCAGGGAGGACAGGTCGCTAATCAGCACATCCTTTCCGATTTGACATCCGGTGTATAAGACGCTGTTTGCCCCGATGACCGTGCCTGCACCAATCAGCAGGTCCGAAAACCTGGATTCGACGGGAAGCGTTGAAGTCTGATTGGGAATCGGAACACGACCCAAGACCGCGCCATCCATAATAACCGCATTTTCACCGATGTTCACCCCGGGAAATATCGTAATCCGGTTGCCTAAATGCACATGTTTCCCGATTTTAAAACTGCCTGAACCCGCCGCAGGGAAAGCCCGGCCAGCATCATCATAGTGAAAAACCACCGTCGGATGCCGATTCACCAGTAATGCTCCTTGTATTGTCGATAAAAATCAACGGTTTTTCGCAGCCCTTCTTCCAACGAGGTATGCGGCGACCAGCCAATCACCCGCCGAATTTTACGGATGTCGGAATAAAAATCACCCGGCTCCTGGGCTTTTCGTTCGGGGGTATAGGGCGCAAATTCCCATCGGCCTGTTCCCGCCACCGCGATAATTTTTTGTGCCAGTTCCACCAGCGTGGTTGGCACGTCGATTCCCAGGTTAAAAATTTCTCCTGTGGCCGCATCACAGCCTGCCGCCATGAGCAGCCCTTCCACGCAGTCATCCACATACAGGTAATCGCGCAGCGTTTGACCGTCGCCAAAAATGGGGATGGTCTGGTCGTCAATTGCCAGCCGCGTAAACCAGTTAACCACCCCATAGCGGGAATGTTTCATCTGGGCGCGTGGGCCGTAAATATTCGTCAGGCGCAGCATCACCGAACGGATGCCATGAACATCGTTATAAAACTTGATGATTTTTTCGGCGGTCAGGTTGGAGATTTCGTACAGCCCTTTGGGGTTGGTCGGGGCTTCTTCATCCACAGGTAGTTTAACGGCAGACCCATACTGGCCGCGTGTTCCGGTATAAATGAGGCGGGCGCTGCGGTTGGTATTTTTGAGGGCTTCCATCAGCACCGTCGTTCCCTTGATATTAAATTCAATATCCGGGAAGGGGTCTTGCAGACTCATGACATGCGA
>CAZKZS010000516.1:0-2750 GCA_964557285.1 uncultured Anaerolineae bacterium
GGTGCGCGGGAACACAATCTCAAAAACATTGATGTGGATATTCCCCGCGATAAGCTGGTGGTCATTACCGGACTGTCAGGAAGCGGAAAAAGTTCGCTGGCTTTTGATACGATTTTCGCGGAAGGGCAGCGTCGTTACGTCGAAAGCCTGAGCGCCTATGCCCGTCAGTTTTTGGGGCAGATGGAAAAACCCGATGTTGACCAGATTGAAGGTCTGTCGCCCGCCGTATCCATTGACCAGAAAGGAGTCAGCAGCAATCCCCGTTCCACAGTCGGGACAGTCACCGAAATTTACGACTATCTGCGCTTGCTGTATGCGCGGGTTGGGCATCCTCACTGTCCGGTATGCGGCGAACCCCTGAAAGCTCAGAGCGCCCAGCAGATTGTTGAAGAAATTGAAGCTATGCCGGACGGCACCCGGATTCAAATTCTTGCCCCCCGGATTCGGGAACGTAAAGGCCGCCACGAGAAAATTTTTGAGGAAATCCGTAATGAGGGCTTTGTGCGGGCGCGGGTGAATGGTGAGATTATTGAAGTGGACAGCCCGCCCGACCTCGACCGCTATAAAATGCACACCATCGAAATTGTGATTGACCGTCTGGTGATTCGTCATCACGATGACCCGGAAAGTGAAGAAGCCAACAGCGCCCGTTCCCGCCTGACTGATTCGATTGAAACCGCGCTGCGAATCGGGGAAGGTGTGGTGATTGTGAATGATGTCACCGACAGGGATAATCCAGTAGATAAGCTGTTCAGTGAAGCGCTGGCCTGCCCCTTAGGACACGGCAGTATCCCTGAACTTGAACCCCGTACCTTTAGTTTTAATAATCCCTATGGCGCATGTGAAGAATGTCAGGGGTTAGGCTCAAAACTGGAACTTGACCCGGAACTGGTCGTTCCCAATGAAAATTTGAGTCTGGCCGATGGTGCGATTGCGGCCAATGGCTGGCCGCAGGGTCAGGACAGCTATACCATGCGAATCCTGGAAAGTGTGTGTAAGGCATTTGGCATTGATTTTCATGCGCCCTGGAAAACCCTGACTCCTGAGCAGCAGAATATTATTTTGTATGGCACAGGCAATCGGCGGGTGCGGGTATCGTATGAACGGCATGACGGGGCCTTTCGCGCTTATGACACCCACTTTGAGGGCGTCATTACCAATCTTCAACGCCGCTACATGGAAACCACCTCTGACTGGATGCGGGCAAAAATTGAAGAAATGATGAGCGAGCGTCCCTGTCCGGCCTGTGAGGGTAAACGGCTGCGTCCTCATGCACTGGCGGTCACTGTTAATGATATGTCGATTTATGATGTGACCCGCCTTCCGGTGAAGCATCTGGTCAATTGGGTCAATGGGCTGCGGGGAATTAATGGCAAAGCGCCCGCGCTAAACGAACGTGAACAAACGATTGCCCGTCAGATTTTAAAAGAAATCGAAAGCCGCGTGTACTTTTTGCAGGATGTTGGGCTGGATTACCTGAATCTGTCCCGTTCGGCAGGAACGCTTTCTGGTGGAGAAGCACAGCGTATCCGGCTGGCGACTCAGATTGGCAGCCGTCTGACGGGTGTGCTGTATGTGCTGGATGAACCCAGTATTGGCCTGCACCAGCGTGATAATGACCGTCTGCTGGCGACTCTGGAAGGGCTGCGCGACCTGGGGAATACGCTGCTGGTGGTCGAACACGATGAAGATACGATGCGCCGCGCCAACTGGATTATTGATATGGGGCCAGGGGCAGGCGAACACGGCGGTTATGTGGTGGCGGAAGGCACACCCGAAGAAATCAGCGAAAATTTAGACAGCATTACAGGTGCATTTTTGAGTGGCCGTCGGCAGATTCACCTGCCCGAAACTCGTCGCCCCGGAAATGGGCAATATATCACCATCTATGGGGCAAGAGAAAACAACCTTAAAAATGTCGATGTACAGATTCCATTGGGGAAATTTATCGTTATCACGGGCGTGAGTGGCAGTGGCAAAAGTACACTCATGGTAGAAGTGCTGTACAAAGAACTGGCACGGGTGATGAACGGAGCGCGAGATCGAGCAGGCGCTCATGACCGGATAGAAGGGCTGGAGGCGATTGATAAAATCATCAATATTGACCAGAGTCCAATTGGGCGCACTCCTCGTTCCAACCCTGCCACCTATACTAAGGTATTTGATGATATTCGGATGCTGTTTGCGGAACTGCCGGCAAGTAAGATTCGTGGGTATACCGCCGGACGGTTTAGTTTTAATGTGAAGGGCGGGCGCTGCGAGAATTGTCAGGGGCAGGGCTACCTGAAAGTTGAAATGCAATTTCTACCGGATATTTACGTTGAATGTGATGTCTGTCACGGGACACGTTATAACCGCGAAACGCTGCAAGTTCGCTATAAGGGCAAAAATATTGCGGAAGTGCTGGATATGACGGTGACGGAAGCGCTGCACTTCTTCGAGAACTTCCCCGGCCTGTACCGCAAACTGGAAACCCTTGACGCTGTAGGACTGGGTTATATTCGCATCGGGCAGCCCGCTACCACCCTTTCAGGTGGGGAGGCGCAGCGTGTGAAATTGAGCCGCGAACTTGGCAAACGTGCTACAGGTCAAACGCTGTATGTGCTGGATGAACCGTCTACAGGGCTGCACGCGGCAGATGTAGACCGCCTGATTCAGGTATTGCAAACCCTGGTCGATAACGGCAACACGGTGCTGATTATCGAACACAATCTTGACATCATTAAAGTGGCGGATTGGATTATTGATAT
>CAZKZS010000517.1:0-2722 GCA_964557285.1 uncultured Anaerolineae bacterium
CCGCTTTGAGGCGTAGGAAAAATTGCCCCTCACCCGCGTCCCACTGCTGCACGGGAGAGGAGTGAAAATGATGTTTCAAATCTCTATAGCTCTTTGGCCTTGATGATGTCCTCCAGCCAGTTGTCAAAAGCGGGGTCGCCTGTTTTATCAAATAATTTGAGGGTGGCCGCTTTGACCTCCTTGTTAAGTGATTCTTCAGAGAGGGCGACTACACCACTGATTTCATGCAGTTCCCACCAGTGGTCAAATGTCTCAATGGAATAGGGGGGTTGCCCAATGGTGCTATCCATAAAATGACGCAGCGCAGGCGCATTTGTCACCCGTTCTACCACCATTGCCAGAAAGGTTAGTTTTACGTCCTTGCTTTCAGCAATGGCTTTTTTTGACCAGAAGGGCGGGATTTTACGCGGCATTTCCCGCATGAAAAGTGCCGGAGCAAGCAAAATTTGGCGGCTGGTATCATTCAGGGCATAAGAGGCAAGATGTTCCTTCAAACGCTGTGAGGGAGTTACAACATAATATACAGGCGTCATGGATTCATTCACTCATTCGGTTATACCATCAATCTAACCGAAAAATAACTTTCTGGCGAGTGAATATCGTGTGAATTTTATGACTCACGCATCATCCGACGCATGACATGAGTTAGCACTTCGTTGGCGCTTTCTTCAATCGGCTTGTCGGTAGTGTTGACCACAGCGAAACGACCTTTACGGAAAATCTGATTGGCATATTCCAATTCTTCCCACAGCGCTTTAGGATTGGTATAAGCCGATTCGCTGCCCGCCCCCAGATTTTGCTGGCGGTGAGTCCGGTAAACGACCAGTTGGCCGGGGTCAATTGTCAGACCCACGACGCGGCGATAGTCGACTTCAAATAACTTTTGCGGCGGAGTGACATTTTGCATCAGGGGAACGTTGGCGACCTTCCAGCCCAGAGTTGAAAGATACATGCTCAACGGGGTTTTGCCAACGCGGGAAACTCCGGTTAATACAATTTCGGCTTTTTGCAGTTCATCCACCTTACGCCCGTCGTCATGGTCAACCGTGTATTCAATGGCTTCGATTTTTTTGAAATATTCTTCATGCAGTTCACGATACAGACCGGGTTTTCCAATCGGTTCTTTCTGGGTAATCCGTTTGAGCAGCATCAAGACGGGCCCCATCAAATCCGCCGATGGGATGTTTTTTTGCTGGGTGCGTTTGGTCAGGTAGCCGCGTAGTTCCGCATTGACCAGGGTATGCACAATGCTGCCGCTATTTTCCAGCGCCTGCTCGATTACATGGTCAATTTGCTCTTTCTCATACACATCCCGCACGATAAAAATCGGCACGTCTTCGTTTTCAAATTGTGCCAGCGCGGTTCGCAGCACCCGTTCGCCACTGGTGCCATGTCCGCCAGAAACAATGTAAATGGGTTCTTTTGCCATAGAAATTCCTCCATTCCACACTGTAGCACGGAGTTTCCCCCTGTGGGGGTGTCATGCGATATATTTAAGGGGGTTATCTCTCACCAATTTCAGGAGTTTATGATGGAATTACATATCGTTAAAATCGAAAAACCGGAAAATTTAAATTTCATTCTGGGACAGTCCCATTTTATAAAAACGGTAGAAGATATTCATGAAGCACTGGTGAACGCCGTCTCCGGTATCCAGTTTGGAGTCGCATTTTGTGAAGCCTCTGGCCCGTCGCTGGTGCGGTTTAGCGGCACATCGGAGGCCATGGTCGAACTGGCAAAACAAAACGCGCTGGCGCTTTCGGCGGGTCACAGTTTTATCATTTTTCTGGAAAATGCCTTTCCGATTAATGTGTTGAACACGATCAAAAATGTACCGGAAGTCTGCCGGATATTTTGTGCAACAGCCAACCCTACTGAAGTCATCATTGCGGAAACCGAACAGGGGCGGGGGATTCTTGGGGTTATTGACGGACTCAAATCCAAAGGCATTGAAGCCGAAGCGGATATTCAATACCGGAAGGACTTTTTGCGGAAAATCGGATACAAAATGTAAGGGATGCCTGTCCTCTCTTGCCACTTTGTATTAAGATGTGTTATATTACGAAGCGAGTGATAGGAGAGGAAAGGTATGGGCGGACAGCGCGATTTAACCACACTGGAATATTACGTGCTGGGGATGATTAGTGTTGAGCCGCAGTCCGGCTACAGCATCATAACCTACTTTGAAATGGACTGGTATCGCTGGCATGGCAGCAGCAGCCCCGGCTCCATTTATCCTATCCTGAAGCGGCTGGAAACTCAGGGTATCATCGACGGAGAGCTGGAAACGATTCACGAAACTCGCCCGCGCAAAATGTATACCCTGACCCCGTTGGGCGAAGAACTGCTGGATGCGTGGCTGCGGACGCCCGTCACTAAAGATGAAGCCGCAGAGGAACGCGCCACCTTAATGATGAAATTTATGTTCGCCGAAAAACGCCTGAGCCGCGAAGAAATTCTTGCCTGGCTGGATGGGTATGAGGAGGCTACCGCCCACTATATTACCCTGCTTCAGGTCAACCGGAATCCTCTGGCAACGGGCGTATGGTCAACCCATCAGCAGTTGATTCTGGAAGCAACATTAATGGAACTGAATATGCAGCGCACCTGGATTCAGATGGCTCGTCAGCGCCTTTTAGCGTTTAACGCATGAAAATTGCACCGTAAATCAGCGCAGACACCACTACAATCGGCATCATGAGATTGGGACGCCACAGCACAA
>CAZKZS010000518.1:0-2710 GCA_964557285.1 uncultured Anaerolineae bacterium
ATCCATCTCTCGCACCAGCCAGTTCATAGCGTGCTGGTCGCAAATATCCCCAAAATTAACCGTTACCCGATCGCGCACGGGCGCGATATTAAACAGGTTGCCGCCATATTCCGGCAGCATGGCATCTACCAGCGTTACTTTTGCGCCCAGGTTAACAAGCTGAATAGCAAGATTACTGCCGATGAAGCCCAGCCCGCCCGTAATAAGTACATTTTGTCCTGCAAACATGCCCTCTATTTTACACACGGGCGTCAAGATTTATCCTTGTTCTGGCGTATCCTCTGATGATAGCATGTCGGAAATGGAGTTCAGTGGGTGATAGTCAGCATCATCATTCCGTGTTATCGGTATGCTCATCTGCTTGGGGAAGCCATTGAAAGCTGCCTGAATCAGACTTACCCGCATCTTGAAATCATCGTCGTGGATGACGGCTCACCCGACAACACGCGGGAAGTGGCCGCCCGCTATCCTCAGGTGAAGTACATTTATCAGGATAATGCAGGGGTCGCAGCCGCACGTAATACGGGAATCGCGCACGCCGCCGGAGATTTTTTCCAGTTTCTGGATGCAGACGACGTGCTGCTGCCGGCAAAAATTACCCGATGTGTGGCTGCTTTTGAAAAAAAACCCGCGCTCGGGGTGGTGTATACCAATTATGAAAAACGCAGTACCGACCTCCAGACCGTGCTGCCCAACGAAAAAGCCCCTCTGGAACGCCCCCAGGGGAATCCGGTGCGGAAGCTGATTGAGTCAACGGCAGCATTTTTTCCCCCCCACTGCGCCCTGACCCGCCGCGCCTATGTGGAAAAAGTGGGCGGCTTTACCCTGGGCTGTGACAGTGTAGAGGACTGGAATTTCTGGATTAAAATTGCGGCGGCGGGGGCAGAATTTGGTTATGTGGATGAGGTATTGTGTTGGTATCGGGAATCGCCGGGCAGCCTGTCCAGCCGGGAACTGCCCTTTTTACGGGCGCGGCTGAATGCAATGGCAGCGCTGCGGGAGGTCGCTCTGCCGCCAGAGGTAGATTTAGCGGAAAAAATCGCCGGACGGCATCATGCGCTGGCAATGGCGCTGTGGGAGCATGAACAGCGTGAGGAAGCTCGCCACCACTTCCGGCAGGCGATTGTCTTGCACCCGCAGAGCCGTACCGCCCGCCAGTTTTTACTTGCTTTTACGTATGTGATGACTGCGCCACAGGCCAATGCTCTGTTAGAAATGGCGCTCAAAACCCGATATGGACTCTCGTAGGGGCGGGTATCGCCCCTACTGTCCGCCCCTGAAAACGTGCGGGGTATCTATATTTTCAAATTGACGAGCTGGTTAAACACATCCCGTAAGGCGGCTTCCGCGTTCGGCGGCACGCCCGGCGACTGTCCGACTATCTTGCCGTTTTTAATAAACATCAGCATGGGGATGCTCTGAATGCGGAACTGCTGGGACAGCATCGGATTTTCATCCACGTTAACCTTAGCGACCCGCACCTTACCGCTAAATTCCAGTGCCAGTTTATCCAGCACGGGCGCAATCATCTTACACGGCCCGCACCATTCCGCCCAAAAATCGACCACCACCGGAATCGGACTCTGAATCACTTTTTCCATAAAGTCCGCGTCCGTCACCTTGATAGGTTTGCTGTCGCCCTCGGCAGAGTCCTTCACAACGCCATTGTTGGGAGCAAGCGCCTGCAAACTTTTGACAATTTCACTGGCGTCGGTTGCCCAGGGGCGGCTGCGGCGGGCAATCACTTCCCCATTGTGCCAGCCGACCAGCACGGCATGTTTGCCCACCTGAAATTTTTCCGCAAAGGCGGGTTCAGTATCCACATTGATTTTATACACTTTAAGTCCGGCACGTTCCGCCGCTTCCAATTGACGGTTGACCTCTACCGCAAGTGATTCGCCATGATTCAGCACCAGCAGGATGGGTTCACGGGTTTCCAGGATATGCTCTGACCCCATTCAAGACTCCTTAACTAAGCGATTAGCAGTTAGCGATTAGTAATCAGGGATTGGTTGTCAGGCTAATCGCTATCATCTTTCAGACGCCGTTTCGTCCTCTAATCATACGACAAAATTATGGCGTTTTTAAGCCCAACGCTTCCGCCACTTCCCAATCCACGATAATTTTGCCGGAAGGCCGTTCGACCAGCCCAAACGTATCGTGATATTCCCACATCGACCAGCCGATCCCGTAGTGTTCAAAGGCGGTACGGGTATCGTGAATCCACTGCACGCGATCCTGGGGGGCGGCGTACAGGCTGTAAGCGCCAAATTCGTTACAAATCAGGCGGACGTTATGCTGTTCTGCCCAGGCTGCCGCCTCTCCAATCCGTGCCAGAATTTTATCCCCATTCCAGGATTCTTTTCCATACTGCCGCACAATGTTTTGCAGTGAACCGGGAACTTGCGGCAGGATGGCTTCTACCGCTTCCGGACTGGACGGGTAAGGAATATCCCGCAGCCGCACCACTTCGTCGCCTGCCCAATCTGCCCCCTGATGGGTAAACCAGAATGGCTCATAAAAATGAAAGTTATAAATGATGTTCGGATCGTCAAGGGGTTCAAGCTGCACCAGCGTGTCGATGTTTGACCACATTGCGCCTGTCGCAATCAGGGTATGTTCCGGCGCACTTTCTCGAATCGCGGCCAGAAGCTGATTTTGCACCGGAATCCATGCCTGGGGGTCATTCACGTAAACGGGTTCATTCATC
>CAZKZS010000519.1:0-2706 GCA_964557285.1 uncultured Anaerolineae bacterium
ATGGGGCCGCTGCTCAACCAGACCTGAATCCAGTCGCCGCGCACCCGTTCCATAGCGACCTCAACCGCGCGCTGTTTGGCAAGTTCCACATTGCAGACCGCCGCCCCACGCAGCAGGGCAATCCGGTCAAATTCATCTTCATGATGGTCATCCAGCAGCATCGTGATATAGCCTGCTGTCTGGCGATCAATGGTCAGCACCGCCGTAATCATGCTGTCCCGCTTGCAGACACTTCCCGAATCCGCATGATAAAAGGCGGTCTCAAATTCGCGTACCAGTTCACTGTTGCTCAGCAGGGCAAGCTGGCGCTCCCAGATTCGCGCATTGCCATTTTTAGGAATCCCGCGTGCCAGGGTCAGACCCGTTTTGTCCTGTACGATGATGGACTTATTCACTTTTTGCGACAGGGTATTGATAATGGCCGTCAGCCCCCGGTTGCTCATGGCATAACGCATGAGTTCTTCCTGAAGTTCATTGCCGCGCTGTTCAAGCTGAGACTGCCGATCCATAATCAGGCGGACAATATCCCGTTCCACCTGAGAGGCTTCCACATCCTGCGGCAGGCTGATGACGGTAATATTATTTTCTGCCGCCGCTTCCAGGGTTTGTACATCCACCATCCCCTGAATCCCTACCGCCTGCGTTTTAATTTGTCCAAGCGCCCCAATCATTTTTGCCAGTTCACGGCCGGGGTCCCGCAGCCGATTGATGGTAGAGGATGGCACAAGCGCCAGTTCCCCCGGCTGCGGGCCGGAGGTTGTGACCGCCTGGCTTTTGAGCATTCTTGCCCACGAAATTTGAACTTCCGGGTTTCCACTGACCAGATAACTTCCAACAGGCAGCGCGTGTTTAATCAGGGTTCTTAAACTGACCGTCGGTTGATGCGTTGCAGCAGCAGCGACCATTGTTATTCACTCCTAAGCCAAAACTGGCACAATCTTCACAAAGCGACGTTTCAGGACAGACTCCTGTGTTAACGCCCGGATGCGCGACGCATCCAAATGTTGATCGGTTCGTTCCAGCGCATGAACGTAATGCATCAGCAGTTCTCGAATCTGCGGCAGGTCGTCATCATCAATCGGTTTGAGGGTCACGTTTGCGCCTTTAGCAAGGCGGCGTTTTACCGCCTCTACGGTGTATCCCATTTCCGGGCTGAGGTGCTGATACACCACGCCGCCCGTCATGCCGGCACAGGCGTAGGGGCCAATATCTCCCATCACCAGCACCCGTCCAGCAGTCATATATTCACAGGCAAACCCTTTCAGGTTGGCATTTGTTCCGGCCACACCCATCGAGTCATCAATCGGCTGGGTGATTTCCCCACCAAAAATGACATCTGCACCGGAAAGCCGGATACAGGCACGCGAGTCGGCATTGCCCTGCACAATCAGTAGCCCATCCTGAGCGCCGTAAGCAAAACTTTTGCCAACGCTGCCATCCAGCCGTAAGCCGTTATGATTCAGCCCTTTCATCACGGCTACTTTGCCGTTGCTCAGGCTCTTGGCCGCGCCATCCTGAGCGCCGCCTTCGACTAAAATTTCCATTTTGTCGGTGGCAAAAGCGGCAAACCCATTGCCGCCGACGGCTGAAGGGGTAAAGTGCAGATGCAGGACATCAAAATTGTGGTACAAGTCCTGGTTGCGTTTGAGTTCGCCCGCCAGATGTGTCCCCAACACTCGATCCTGTGCCATGACTTCATCCTGATAGGTTACTTCCCGTTCGCCCTCCGCCACCGCGTTTAAAACCAGTCCGGTGATGATGGTCGTCAGGTTGTTACGCGGGCGGGTGATAATCCGGCCAACTCCCGGTTCAAGGACGTAGGCTTCCGGCGCGGGAGCAGCGACCAGCATCGCGGATAGGTCAACCATATCCTGGCAGTAAAGCTGTTCCAGCAAATCCGCCCGTCCTACCAAATCCTGCAAGCGAGTCGCGCCCAACTGCGCGGTCAGCCGCCGGACCTCCTCCCCAAGAGTCTGGAAAATCCGCACCATGCCATCTACCGCCCTGTCATACTCACGCGGGACAAAACTTTTTAAGCCCTTCTGTTCGGCTTCTTCTACCGATTTGATGTGGGTAGTGATTCCGACATGACACGTTCCCTCGTGACATTTGCGGCAGATGGTACAGCCGATAGCCACCATTGCCATCGTTGCAAAGCCAACCCGATTCGCACCAAGCAGTACCATTTTTACGGCGTCCGACCCCGTTTTCATGCCTCCGTCGCACCACAGTTCAACCTTGTGCCGCAGCCCGGATTCAATTAAAGCGCGGTGCGCCTGCACAACGCCGATTTCGGCGGGCAGCCCCACATATTGCAGGGCATGACGCCGCGCCGCGCCTGTTGCACCGTCGTACCCCGTCAGGTTAATGATGTCTGCGCCCGCTTTGGCGACCCCTACCGCAATTACCCCCACCCCCGGCACTACCGGAATTTTGACCGATATACGGGCATAGGGATTCACGGTTTTGAGTTCTTCGATAATCTGGGCCAGGTCTTCAATCGAATAAATATCATGGTTGTTGGAAGGCGAAATGAGCGACACCCAGGGATTGGTATGCCGGGCTGCGGCCACCTGTGGCGTGACTTTGGAGGCCGGCAGCATCCCACCTTCGCCGGGTTTTGCCCCCTGCCCGATTTTGATTTCCAGCACGACACAGGAGTTGGCAAATTCCGCGTTGACGCCAAAACGACCGGAAGCAATCTGC
>CAZKZS010000520.1:0-293 GCA_964557285.1 uncultured Anaerolineae bacterium
CACCAGGGGAACATTGGCATACTTTGAATTGTTAATCAGCCAGTTGTTCAGCACATCAAGTTGCGGGATGTCATGGGCTTGCAGTTCCAGAAAAAAATTGTCTTTGCCAAATACATCCTGATACCAGCCAATCAGGTCACGCGCCTTTTCTTCTTTGCCTTCTTCAATCATGCGCGGGATTTCCGCCGCCAGACAGCCACTGGTCGCCACCAGCCCTTCCGCACATTCGGCCATGAGTTCCTTATCAATACGCGGACGATAGTAGTAGCCGCGCAGTTGGGCTTCAGAACTTA
>CAZKZS010000520.1:303-2703 GCA_964557285.1 uncultured Anaerolineae bacterium
AACTTAACCGCAGCAGGTTTTTATATCCTGTATTGTTTTTTGCTAACAGGAGCATATGGTAGGGCTTGCTGTCCTTATTGGGATCACGGCCTTCCATACTGCCGGGCGCAAGGTAGGCTTCGACCCCCAGAATTGGCTTAATCCCTGCTTCTTTACAGGCGCGGTAAAAATCAATCACCCCGAACATCGTGCCATGATCCGTGATTGCCAGCGCAGGCATTCCCAATGCTTTAGTACGCTCGACGGCACGGTTGATGCGAGCAAATCCATCTAGTAGAGAATATTCCGTGTGAAGATGAAGATGCACAAAGTCTTTATTACACATGCAGTAAAACCCGGATTGCTCTAATTTGCGAAGATGAGGGTATTCTAGCACAAATGTGTGTCTCTCACTGGATTTTTAATCTTTTCTCCAATGGGTAAAATGAGTATGCTTCTTCGTCACATTATGCGTCTTACCCGCTAAAGTGAATAAGACGCTTGACTTTGAATTTCGTTCGTGATATATTTTAGTCATGCTACCCACTAAAGTGGGTAAAGTGAGATGGAAATGGCAGACAAAGATTTTATTCTCGCACCACAGGTCAAAACTTACGAAGTCGTGTTAAGCCCCTTCTGGGAAGCCATGAATTTGATATTTTTGCTGCACGACTACGAAAGATATTCAGGTATCCATGAACGGCTGATTCATCTGGCTGAGTCCATCTCGCCGGAACTGATGGAACAGAATCGGAAAGTGGTTGAAGGTTTCTGGGGGGTTATCAAACCCAAAAAACACTATCCCGACTATCTAACCTTTGTGAATGACCTGAATCAGCAAGATCCGGTGGAAATGCGGGATGCGGCGCTAGACAGCGTGTGCGATTATGCCATGAAACACGCAAAAGAAGAAAATATTGAGATTGAACGGCCCGACCCATCGGCGCTGCTGGCTGATTTTGACCACTACGCGGCTTACCTGAAGCAGTTTGACAAAAACGATGAATTGAACCTAGTCATGCTGCAAGAAGTTCATGCCCTGCTGAATGACCCTCCGGCAATGAAAACGATAGTCATCAATCATTTGCGGCAGATGTGGGATGAGCTTTTACAGGAAAATGTCCAGCAGACCCTTCCCTTACTTCAGGAAAGTGTCTACGCCTTTAGAAATGTGGATTTGACCGGTTTAAGCGGTATGGAAGCGGCGCGGGTAGTTACCGGACGCGACCTGAGTTCGACCTACTTTGTAGACATGATTGAAGCCTCAGCCCGTGTGAATTTTGTCCCCCTGAGTTATATTGCGCCTTACGTGAGTGCTTTTGGATTTGGAAATGAAGTCTGGGTGCTGTTTGGGGCGCGTGTACCGGAAGGGGCAAAAAGCCGTTCGCCTGAACTCAGCCGTTCTGAACTGCTGGTTCGCCTAAATGCGCTGGCCGACGATACCCGGCTGCGGATTCTGGAACTGCTTACCCATGGCGAAGAATTATTCGCGCAGGACATCATGACCACCCTGGAGTTAAGTCAGTCGGCAGCTTCGCGGCATCTACGCCAGTTAAGCGCGACGGGCTACCTGACTGAGCGCACCAAACAGGGGGCAAAATGTTACCGTTTGAATACCGAACGGGCGAACGATATGCTCCGCGCTCTGGAAGTCTTTTTATTGGGGAAATGAACACAAGAAAGGCAAAACAACATGATGAACTCAAACGATTTTGCAGTCGTAAAAGCCCGGAATGAAGAAATCATGCGGCGTGCCGAACAGGAACGGCTGGCGCTGGAAGCCCAGGAAAATACCCTTCCTGCTCATAAAGTGGTCATGGCAAAAGTAGGAAAAGCGCTGGTAGCCGTTGGTTCACATCTGGAAGCCCAGGCGGGTGTGGTCGTCAATGTGCATGTCTCCCCGTCCTAAATAAGGAGCAGGGTCAGTTTTTAAGAGGCTGCCCTGAAATAAAGCAGCCTCTTTCATTTTTTGCCAAAAATGAACCCAAAAGCGTTTTAGGACGTAAAAAAACTATGAATCTGGTCGAACTGGATTTTTACAATAGGTCACAGGAATTACTGGGTGCAATGGGCAGCGCCGCGATGACGTATCGCCAGCAAAATTCCAATGAACCACTGGCTGACCCGCCCCTGCTGATTAAATTCCGGCGGGGACAGGCGGAAGCGCCCGCGTGGTTTTTGATTCAGGCGGCAGAATTTGACCCCGAACACCTAACGGTGGAAAAACTGCGCGTGCGGGATGTGTACGCGGCAGAGCGCTATGTGCAGGCGTTATTAGACATCATGGCAAGCGAAAAATGGTTTGACCGGATAGATGAAGCGTATCATCTTACCGAATCGGGCCGTGAGGTGATGAATATGCTGCTCAGGCGTCCGGCAGAGTTATTTACGCCCCTGGAACAGAATCTCCCATCTCAAGAG
>CAZKZS010000521.1:0-2675 GCA_964557285.1 uncultured Anaerolineae bacterium
CCCATTGTATTCCGTGCCGTGTGCTTCAGCCCCGTCCTCAATCACCCACAGGCCGTATTTTTCCGCCAGCGCCATAATCGGGTCCATGTCACACGGATGCCCATACATATGGACGGGCATAATCGCCTTTGTGCGTTCGGTAATTTTTGCCTCAATTTGAGTCACATCCAGGCACATCGTTTGACGGTCAACATCCACCAGCACGGGTTTTGCGCCCGCGAGAATCACCATGTTGGCGGAGGCAATTAGCGTAAAATCCGGGATGATAACCTCATCCCCAAAACCGATTCCATACGCGGCCAGCGCCAGATGAATCGCGGTTGTGCCGTTGCTGCACGCGACACCGTACTTTACGCCGCAGTAATGGGCAAAAGTTTCCTCAAATCCGGTAATATATTTTCCTGCGGAGGAAATCCAGTTGGTGTCCAGCGCATCCAGCACATATAAACGTTCGTTCCCATCTAATACGGGTTCAGAAACCGGAATTTTCATACTTTAAGGTTTCCCTACTTCTTTCGTGCTGCATTGTACCGTAGGACTCCCTATTCAGGAATTAAGGAAAAATTTAGGCTGACCTCATGTTGTTCCGGCAAGATAGACGGCAAAGGAGGTCACAATGGATAACTGGTTGCTTGAACAAATCCGTCAGGGCATGACGGTTTACGATGCCAATGGCGACGAAGTGGGGAAGGTAAAATCCGTCTTTTTTGGCGGCAGACCCGACCATGACCCCACCCTATTAGAAGAACTCGCCCGTGTGTTTGATGTGCAGAAAGACCTGCCGGAATCGCTGGAAAACCGTCTGCGGCGGGAAGGCTTTGTGGTGGTTGACCGAGCAATGGCACGCGACCCATACATTTTCCCCGACCAGATTGCCGTCGTATCCGGCGATGAAATTACCCTGCGGGCAGGCGTAGACGAATTGTTTGTCCCCTAATAACTGTAGAGACACGGCACTGCCGTGTCCCTGCGGAGGCATTTTTATAATGATAGGGGTATAATTTCCTAACAGGAACATCGGCTGGTGTGAATGTTTTGGAAATGGATTCTGCTTCTCTCAGGCACATTGTTACTGATAATGGTGTGCCTGTTTGTTTTTTTCCGCCCCCGTGACAACCTCAATCTTATTTTATATGAGCAATCGGTATCTCCTGCCACTGGCGCATATGGCGCAGGGCAGTTTTTTGTGGCGGAGAACACTTATATCCGCCCTGTGACCCGCCCAGGTCGCTACATGCGGTTCATTGATACGGTAGGGGATGAACGCCTGCTGTTTCTAAATTACAGCACGCAGTCGCTGGATATGATCAGCCTGACCGGACGAGTCCTGAAATCGATTCCGGTGAATACCCTGTCTTTTGACGGGCTGCGAGTCATGTCCGTGCCTGCCAATGGGGAATGGCTGGTCAGTTCGTATCCGTCGGTGGTATCACGGCTCAATTTGCAGTCCGGCAGGGAAGAACTCATTTTGCAGCAGGAGGTCGCGCCTGGCAGTTTTAACCCCCTGGGGTTTCTGTCGCCGGACGGCAAGTGGATGGCTGTTTTAACAACCATGGCTGAGGATGATGAAATTTACGATGCCCTGACAGTCGTGACTTATAAGGGAAAACACGGGCTGCCCCTGCTTGACCATCTGGATATTCAAAGTACCTCGCTGCGCTGGTCGCCGGACAGCCAGTGGATAGCCGTTGAAACGACCCGCCAGCCGCCGGAAATTTATCGGGTGCGGCGCGACGGCAGCGAAAAACATCATCTGGAAGTGGGAGGGGCGGAATGGGTAGAACTGCAAAACTGGTCACAGGATGGAAAATGGCTTTATTTTATTAATTCAGTTATGGGCAGCCACTCGCTTGCTCGCCTCCACATTTTAACGGGCGAAGCATTGACCATTACGACGCTTCCAGCAGGGTACTGCTGTTTGCAATTTTCGCCGGACAATCGTTGGGCAACCTATCAGACGCTGGAAGGGGTGTGGCGCGTCCATCTTGAATCGGGCGAAAGGGTGCTGCTCAGTCCTCTGCATGTGAATACGCATGTGTGGGCAGCCGACAGCCAGCACATTATCTTAGGGGCGTGGCTCAGTGAGGATGTCGCGCTGTATGAAATGCGGTACGACGGCAGCCAGGTACGCGAACTGATTCGCACCTCTGGCAAACGTCATTTCCTGACCACCCTTCTGACTCCCCAACCGCGCCATTTTCACCCGCTTCCGGTGCTGCTGGCGGGGATTTTTTTGCTGGCAGTCGCTAGTCGTCCAGCGTTTTTTTCAGCGTTTTTTCTTCGCTGGCAGCCTGCACTTCGGCGGCGGTTTCGGCGGTAATCAAATTTTCTAATGGTTCGGGTTCTTTTTTGTCCTCCGTGCGCTCGATGCGAATGTCCATTAGCGCCGATTCGGGGATAAGCCCTTCCAGCACGGCATGTTCCGCCGCCGCGACGGTATCTTTAACCAGCAGCATATCCACGCCAAGCGCTTTCATCCGGTCTGCCGTGCGTAAAATCTCCCGTTCTTTTTCTTCATTTTGAGTCACATCCCGGATATAAATTGCCCGAACGCGCTGCGGAAATTTTTCCCCCACATGGGCGTAAATCTCAGGGTCGTGTTCGCCACTATCCCCAATTAACACAAAGGGCAAATCGCGGTGAAGCTCCATTAAATGGAAGATAGTTTTGAGTTT
>CAZKZS010000522.1:0-2664 GCA_964557285.1 uncultured Anaerolineae bacterium
AAGGGGGCCGCGGATTCAATAGAAATCAGCGGCAGCAGAATCGGTTCTGCGTCCAGTTCCCGCAGCCGTTCAGCGAAGTCCTGTGCCTGATGCGGTGGGCGGGTAATCAAAATCCGTTTTCCGGTGATCACAGTTCCCCCCGCGCTAAAATTTCCTCCGCCAGCCGGATGCCAAGTGCAACGTTTTCTTGCACGGCGGCCTGCCCTTTCACCGTAATCGTTTTTGTACCATCTGCCGCGCTGACTCGTCCGGTGAGTTCCAGCCCTCCCGCGTTTAGAGTCGCGTAGGCGGCTACGGGCAAACGGCAGCCGGAGTCCAGCGCGTGTAAAAAAGCACGTTCCGCCGTGACACAGGCGCGGGTGTCGGCATCATCCAGCGCGGCCAGCAGTTTCAGCAGCGCGGAATTATCGGCGCGGCACTGCACGGCAATCGCACCCTGCCCTGGCGCGGGCAACATAACTTCCGGTGAGAAAATTTCACTAATCACGTCGGATTTACCGAGTCTGTCCAATCCGGCCACTGCCAGCACCCCCGCGTCATACTCCCCCTCAAAAATTTTCCTCAGGCGGGTATCCACGTTGCCGCGTATCGAACGGATTTGCAGGTCGGGGCGATAGGCTTTGAGTTGGGCGCTGCGGCGGAGGCTGCTTGTCCCAATCACTGCGCCCGAAGGCAGCGAATCAAGGGGCTGTCCGGTGCGGCTGACCAGCGCATCAAACGGCGATGCCCGCCGGAGAATCGCGCCCAGCATAAACGGTGTATCGGTGGGCAAATCTTTGAGGCTGTGAACCGCCATATCAATCTGGCCTTCACGCAGGGCGTGTTCCAGTTCCAGCGTGAACAGCCCCTTGCCGCCGATTTCCGTCAGGGGTTTATCCAGAATCTGGTCGCCCTGCGTGGTGAAAAAAACCAGTTCCGCCGTCTGATTCTGTGCCAGCAAAAGCTCCCGCACATGGTCGGCCTGCCAGCGTGCTAAGAGGCTGCGCCGTGTGCCAATTCGCATCAGATTTCATCCTTTAACCCAAACAAATCACGGGCGACGGCATGAAACAGCGCGCCGCTGGTTTTCAGGCTGAGGGTTGGCTGGTGCAGCACCTTGTTCAGCAAACGGTGACTAAATTCCTCAAATAACAGCCGTAGCTCCTGCTGCTGATTATTGGGCAGGCGGTTCAAAATGCGGGTGAGTTCCTGCTGGCGAATCTGCTCGACCTGCTGCCGAATCTGATGAATCGTAGGTGCGGCGGCGCGGCCTTCGTATTCTGCCCAGAATCGCGTTAATTCTTCCTCTAAAATATGCCGTGCCTGAGCCGCCGCTTTCTGCCGTTCAGATTTGTTTTTTTCGATATTTTTCTGCAAGTCATCCAGGTCAAAAAGAGTCACCCCCGGCAGCAGCCTCACCTGCGGGTCAACATTACGCGGCATAGCAATATCCACCAGCGTTAACTCGCCTTGCAATACCGGACTCAGGTCGGCCGGACTCAAAATATAAGCGGGGGCGTTGGACGCGGTAAAAATCACCCGTGCCTGAATCAGCAGGTCGGGGAGGTGGGTTATCGGGCTGACTTTTACCCCATACAGGGCGGCTGTCTGGCGGGCGGTTTCATATGTCCGGCTGACCAGCGTTATATTGGTACAGTGGCGAAGATTTTTTAAAACGGCCTGTCCCATTTCCCCCGCACCAATCACCAGAATCGGGGGATTCGAGCGCAGCAGCGAGTTTACCTGTTGGACGGCCAGCGAACTGACCGATACCTGTCCCGCGCCGATAGCCGTTTCTGTATGCACCCGTTTGGCTGCATGAATGGCCGACCGGAACAGCAGCGATAGATGATGACGGGCAGCGCCCACCTGCCGCGCCTGCTCAAATGCCTGAGTCACCTGTCCCAGAATTTGCGCTTCTCCCAGTACCATCGCGTGTAAACTGGCGCTGACCTGAAACAGGTGACTGGCCGCCTCATGTTGCTGAAAATGGGTCGTGAATCGGGAAACTTCCGACGGGCGAATGTGTTTTTGCGCCAGCAAACGCTCCCACAGCCCGTCCATTTCTGACGCCGTATAAGCATACAGTTCCAGACGGTTACAGGTGGACAGCACGGCAGCTTCTACGCCAGCGACCTGTTTTAACCAGGCGGTTTTCTGGTCGGCGGTCAGACTCAAGCGTTCGCGCAGGGCAAGCGGGGCATGACTGATACTCAGGCATTGAAACAACATAGCGGCTATCCACATTCTGCTTGCTTCTTATTATGCCTGATGATGGGCGGCTGTTGTTGTGTGCATTTGCACAGGAAATGAGCCGAATCAAAAAAGGGCAGGGATAAACCCCTTGCCCTGTTAAGCGGCTAACTGCTATCTGCTTTTTGACCCCTTACGGGAAATAGATGCCCCCCAACTTCCATTGGCTTCGTGTACGAAGGGACCCCCTTGAAGAGTTTCAGACCCCTTACGGGAAATAGATGCCCCCCAACTTCAGCATGGAAATCACGTCTGGGAATGGACTGGCAGCGTTTCAGACCCCTTACGGGAAATAGATGCCCCCCAACTCTGATTAGCGCCGCAAGGCATGATATAGGAGATATAAGTTTCAGACCCCTTACGGGAAATAGATGCCCCCCAACGATTAGCCACATAGTCACGAAGGAGATAATCGTGAAAGTTTCAGACCCC
>CAZKZS010000523.1:0-2629 GCA_964557285.1 uncultured Anaerolineae bacterium
GATGGGGAGTAGCGGCGGTCAGGGCTGCTCGTTTTTGCTCAGCAGATAGTCCCCCAGGGCAAGATGAGGCAGGCCGGACTGCTCAAACACATCAATGGCGGCGTCTGGTGTGCCAACAATCGGGAATCCATGCAGGTTAAATGACGTGTTTAAAATCACGCCGCGTCCGGTTTTTTCCTCAAAGCGCTTCAGCAGACGGTACATATCGGGATTGTGTTTTTCTTCCAAAACCTGCGGGCGAGCGCTGCGGTCATAAGGATGAATGGCGGCGGTCATCTGGTCGCGCACTTCCGGCGGGGTATCAAAGGACAGAATCATATACGGGGCGCGGATATTTTTAGGATTCACCAGATAATCCTGGGCGCGGGTATCCAGAATCATCGGTGCAAAGGGCATCCAGAAATCGCGCTGCTTGACCATGTAATTAATGGTTTCTACCACGCGTGGCACGGTTGGGTCGGCCAGAATCGAACGGTTGCCAAGCGCCCGTGCGCCAAATTCCATTGGCCCCCGCGCCCGTGCGACAATTTCTCCCTGTACCAGTAAATCTGCCGTATACAGGTCAATATCTTCCCTCTGCTGCACCGTCCACGATTTACCTGCTGCCCGTTTTTCTATGGTTTGGCGGGTTTCCTGAGGGTCAAAAGCCGGCCCATAATAAAATTCCTCCACCGGAGGGATATAGCGCGTTCCGCCACATTCAGCTTCGACCCAGTAGGCCGCGCCCATCGCGTTGGTTTCGTCCCCGCAGGAAGGATACACAAATAAATCCTCCACCTCTAGCATTTCCATGATGAGCTTGTTGGCTTTGACGTTCATAAACACGCCGCCGCTTAAAGCCAGTTTGCGGATTCCGGTGTGCTGGATGGCATTTCGCACCCACTGTACCAGCATTTGTTCGGTGTACATCTGCACCCCTGCCGCAATCGAATCAAAACGGTGAAACTCAAGGCGTTTGCGGAGGTAGGGGTAGCAGATGGGGGCAGGGGGCGTGCCGGAACGACGCTGCCAGGTCAGGCTGCCGTCGGCAGGCAGGGGCATGTACTCAAACAGAATGTCCGCAACGGCTTTGCCACGTTTTTCATCGGCATAGGGTGCTAAACCCATCAATTTGTATTCGTGTTCCAGCGGCACCATGCCCAGATAAAACGTGATGGTGCTGTAAATGCTGCCCAGCGATTCCGAACGACCAACGCTGGCGATACGTTCCAGTTTGCCATCCCGCCCGATGCTGACCGATGCACACAATTCATCCCCCGCGCCGTCGGCGGTCAGCACCAGAATCGGCTCATCGTATTTGCCCCAGCCGTAATAGGCGGCGGCGGCGTGTGCCATGTGATGCTCCACAAACACGACTTTTTGCTCTGGAAAGCCGATTTGTGCGGCATTTTCCAGCCGTTTCTCGCGGCGGTGATTTTTGTAAAAGGTCATGATGGGAGTCTGACGGGTGAGTTGCAGCATTTTGCCATACCAGCCTGTGTTGCGGCGGCGGGCTTCCAGACTTTCGTCGCGGCTGACTCCCGGCGGAATGTGATAGCCGTTGTAGGCCAGATAGTCGATGTCCTGCGCCCTGACCCCCGCCATTTTAAAAATCGCCTCAATGGACTGGATCGGAAAGCCATTCCAGTTTTTTTCCATGCGGAGGCGTTCTTCCTGTAGTGCTGCGACGACTTTGCCATCCACGACCAGCGCGGCGCTGGCGGTATGTCCGTCGTGTATGCCCAGAATTTTCATCTTTTTCTCTCGTTATCTACTAACTCGACCATCCACGCGGTCACGTCGATTTTGTCCCGCAGCAGCACCTTCTGGCGGCATTGCCAGACCTGCTTTAAATCGTCCTGCTGGAGCATTTTTTCAACTTTATCCAGCGCGGCCTGCTCATCCTCAAAAAGATAGCCCAGGCCGTATTGATTCTGTTGTTCAAGGATATAGCCCATTTTGCGGGTGTTGATCAGGAGGCTGGGTGTGCCTAAAACCGCCGCTTCCGATGCCGCCGTGACCCCTTCGCCTACATACAGGGTAGCAAAGGCAAGAAAATGGTGCATAGCATCGGCATCTAAAGTTTCCCCCTTTTCAACTCCTCCCCCATCAAGTTGAGAGTCGAACAGGGAGACAAGTGTAGGGGCGGGGACAAGGGCATTTATGCCCGATTCCCGCCCTTTTTCGGGCAGGTATCGCTCACTGCGTTCGCTTGTCCCTGCCCCTACCGTCAGCCGCTGCACCCCATCAAGGGAGAAAGGCTGAGAAAGCAGCACAGGCGGATTTTTTTCCAGTGACAGCACCACGCGGCCATGTGCCAGCAGCAGAGTCAGCAGTTTTTCCCTGCCTGTCTGAGACAGTCCATGTTCACCTACGTCATGGGCGGCGTCAAAATGAATGAAGCGCACCACGAAAAATGTTTCATCCGGTTGAAGCGGGGCGATTTTTGAGGCGTCGGGGGTAAAGCGGTTGGGGTGTAAATAGGCCAGTTCGTGGTAGCCCGCGTAACGTATCATTTTTTTGCCGAAATTTTGCCCAAAACAGTCCGGCACGCAGATAATTTTTGTGAACGGACGGTAAAGCCACGCCTGCCCGACTGAATCTTCGGTGTCATCAAACGTAATGTGCGGCACACGCAAAAATTGGCTGG
>CAZKZS010000524.1:0-2627 GCA_964557285.1 uncultured Anaerolineae bacterium
TGCCGCCGGAAAGTGGTATCAATACGCACGGGCTGCGTGATGGCTTCGCGGTAGGACACACGCGGGCGACCCACACGCGCATCCACTTTAAATTCGCGCAGCATCCGGTCAACCAGCACTTCCAGATGAAGCTCACCCATCCCTTTGATAAGGGTCTGGTTGGTCTGTTCATCCACACTGACCACAAACGTGGGGTCTTCTTCCGCCAGTTTACGCAGCGCTTCACCCATTTTGTCCTGGTCAGCACGGGTTTTTGGTTCAATAGCGACTTCAATGACCGGCGCAGGGAAGGAAATCTTTTCCAGGGTAATCGGATGATCCGGGTCGGATAAGGTTTCGCCTGTGAAAGTATCTTTCAGCCCAAGTGCGGCTGCAATATCACCTGCATGGACTTCTTCAATATCATCCCGGCGATCCGCAAACATGCGTACCAGCCGCCCGATGCGTTCCTTTTTGCCTTTGGTGGTGTTTTCTACGCTCGTCCCCGAACGCAGTACACCGGAATACACCCGAAAGAAGGCCAGACGCCCGACATACGGGTCGGTCGCAATTTTAAAGACCAGTGCCGCCAGAGGCTCATCATCACTCGCCTGACGGGTTTGCGGTTCATCGTTATCGGGATTAGTGCCACTCACAGCCGGAATATCCAGAGGGGAGGGCAAATAGTCAATCACCGCATCCAGTAGGAGTTGAACGCCTTTATTCTTGAGTGAAGAACCCAGCAAAAGCGGCTGCGCCCGGTTAGCGATGGTGGCTGCCCGCAGTCCCGCCCGCAAATCCTCATCCGTAATTTCTTCTTCCATGAGGAATTTTTCGGTCAGAAAGTCATCACTTTCGATGATTTTTTCGACCATGCGTTCACGGGCAGCAACGGCTTCATCCATCAGTTCCGTCGGAATCGGGACCCGTTCGATTTTGGTGCCGAGATCATCTCCATAGGTGATAAGCTGCATGTTCATCAGGTCAATAATGCCCCTGAAGTCATCCCCTTCCCCATATGGGATTTGAAGCGGAATTGGATTCGCTCCCAGACGTTTGACAATGGAATCCACCCCGCGCTGGAAACTCGCGCCCACACGATCCATCTTGTTGATAAAACAAATACGCGGGACACGGTACTGGTTGGCCTGACGCCAGACGGTTTCGGATTGAGGTTCGACCCCCGCCACGCCGTCAAATACCACGACTCCACCATCCAGTACACGCAAACTGCGCTGTACTTCCGCCGTAAAATCGACGTGGCCGGGGGTGTCAATCAGGTTAATTTGCACGGATTCTTCGGGACGCAGCGAATGAGTCCACTGCGCCGTAATTGCGGCGGCGGTAATGGTGATGCCGCGTTCTTTTTCCTGGGGCATCCAGTCGGTTGTTGCCGCGCCATAGTGAACTTCACCGATTTTATGAACCATACCGGTGTAGTACAAAATTCGTTCCGTCGTGGTGGTTTTGCCCGCGTCAATGTGAGCGATCACCCCGATGTTCCGAACATTGGCGAGGTCTAATCTTCCGTTAGCCTTCTTCGTCATTCTCTACCTTTGTTGACTACCAGCGATAATGGGCAAACGCGCGGTTGGCTTCGGCCATCTTGTGGGTATCTTCGCGTTTTTTAATCGCTGACCCCTGATTTTTAGAAGCGTCAATCACTTCGTTCGCAAGTTTTTCCGACATACTTTTACCATTCCGTCCCTGCGAAGCGGCCAAAATCCAGCGCATGGACAGACTCATAGCGCGGTCAGGCGGAACTTCGACAGGCACCTGGTACGTTGACCCCCCTACGCGACGCGGTTTGACTTCTACCGACGGGGTAACATTTTTTAACGCGCGTTCAAAAACTTCTATGGGGTCCGTTTTTTCACGCGATTCGATTAACGCCATCGCATCATAAAAAACACGCTGGGCAACGCTCTTTTTGCCGCCGCGCATCATGCGGTTGACAAACATCGTAACCTGCAAGCTGTTATAGCGGGGGTCGGGCGTAATTTTCCGTTTTTCGGGTTTATTTCGGCGTGACATCGCTTCTTACCTCTAGCTCTTTGGTCTCTTGGCGCCGTATTTACTACGACCCTGCTTGCGGTTCTGCACCCCATCCGTATCCAGCGTGCCGCGCACAATATGGTAACGAACACCGGGCAGGTCTTTCACACGTCCGCCGCGAATCATCACAACACTATGTTCCTGCAAGTTGTGGCCTTCACCGGGAATATAGGCGGTGACTTCAATCTGATTGCTCAGACGCACACGGGCAACTTTCCGCAGCGCCGAATTGGGTTTTTTCGGCGTCATGGTACGCACCAGCGTGCAAACCCCGCGTTTCTGCGGAGCGCCTTTGCTCCGGCGAGTGCGGCGCTGGTTAAAAGCGTTAAACGTATACTGGAGCGCAGGAGCTTTGCTCTTCTTTTTCTTGGGAGTGCGCCCTTTACGGATTAACTGATTAATAGTTGGCATTGACATCTCCACTAAATGTTCTGCTAGCTAGCGTGCAAGCAGGCGTCGTGGAACGCCTGCCTGCTGACGCGATTTGAGGCCACCCAACACAGATTGGCAGCCTCAAATTGCGCCTTACCTGAATTCCATACGCATTGCCTGGCAACCCAGGTTACGCAGGGGTTCTCGTCTGCCTAATAGGT
>CAZKZS010000525.1:0-2607 GCA_964557285.1 uncultured Anaerolineae bacterium
GCACAGGGTAAAACCAGCCTGTTAGAGGCGGTGTATTACGCCGCAACCTCCACTTCCCCCTATGCCACTTCTGATAAGCAGTTGATTAACTGGCGCACCGAAGGCGACCCCATGCCCTTTGCTCAGGTCGGGTTAGAAATTCTTTCAGCCAGCCACACTTTAAATCGGCTGGAAATTACACTGGTACGCGAAAACCCGAATACCTTAAGCGAACGTTTTAAAAAAGAAATTCGATTAAATGGAGTATCCAAACGGCGTGGTGATGTACTGGGCTTAATTGCGGTGGTGATGTTTCTGCCACAGGATTTATCGCTCATCGAAGGGTCGCCATCCAGCCGCCGCGCCTACATGAACGCGACTCTTTCTCAGGTCGATAACGATTATGCCGACTCGCTGGCGCAGTTTGAAAAAGTCCTGATCAGCCGTAACGCCCTGCTGCGTCAGATTGGGGAAAACAAAAATCGGGTGGGGGAGCTTGAATACTGGGATGCCCAACTCACCCGAGCCGCAGGGGTTATTATTGCCGGAAGGCAGCGTTTTTTGCGTGAAATTGAAAATGAGGCCGCGACGATTTATCTTGACCTGACGGGTGGGCGTGAGGATTTAAAACTGGCGTATGTTCCCAGTTTTGAGCCTACCGCCGAAGGCAACGGACAGCTTTCGTTTGCCATCCCCGGCCTGGATTTACACCGCCAGATTAACGCTGACCAGATTACCCCGCAGTACATGGAGGCGCTGCTGGCGGCGCGCGAGGAAGAAATTAAACGGGGGATGACGCTTAGCGGCCCGCAGCGCGATGAACTCCGTTTTCTGGTGAATGGGCGCGATTTAAACCTGTACGGGTCACGCGGGCAGGCACGTACCGCAGTCATGGCTATTAAACTGGCAGAACTGAACTGGATGCGAGAAAAAATTGGAGAGTGGCCGGTGCTGCTGCTAGATGAAGTGATCAGCGAACTGGATGAACTGCGACGGGCGTATTTGCTGGAACAGGTACAAAAAGCGCCTCAGGCGCTGCTCACCACCACAGAACCGACTATTTTTACGAACACATTTCGGGAAAAAGCCACGCTCTGGCAGGTGAAGGCAGGGCAAATTGTTGGGGTTTAAAGCAAAAAGGCAGGGTATGTAACCCTGCCAACAAGGTCAAAGCGCTTCTCACCTACGTAAGTTCAGCCGGGCTGCGGCCAGTAATCAGGGCAACCACAAACAGGACGAGGAACACAAAGAACAGCAGTTTAGCGATACTGGCCGCCGTTCCCGCGATGACGCCGAAACCCAGAACACCGGCGATTAACGCAATGACCAGGAAAAACAAAGCCCAACTTAACATGATGTTCAAACTCCTCAAGAATTTTGCTGATACAGTTAAGATAGGGTAGTTTCATTAAGCCCATATGGGTTAGCACTAAAAATTCCGTAAGCAGCAAATGAGCAAAAGATGAGATCAAGGGAGACATAATCATGCAAAAATGGGAATACTTACAAATTTCCTGGCATTATGATGAACAAAACCGACGCATTTTTGCGCTGAACGGGCAGTATCAAAAGGATTGGAAAAACACCGCCCTGCATGACGTGTTTAACACCTATGGCGGATTAGGGTGGGAACTGGTTACTTTTGACGCAGAAGAAGGAGAAGCTATTTTTAAACGCCCTAAAAATGACTGATATTTTAGCAGACCTGACTAAAATTATTTTTTCCGTCGAACGTCCCCATCCAATGTCTGTGGCGATAGATGGTATTGATGCGGCAGGCAAAACCACCTTTGCCGATGCGCTGGCTGTCCGCCTTCGAGAACGGGGACGTTCCGTGAGTCGTGCTTCGATAGATTCCTTTCACAATCCGCCGGAAATTCGCTACCAGCGCGGTAATTTATCGCCAGAAGGGTATTTTTACGATTCCTTTAACTATGAGGCGCTCAAATCGCAGGTGCTGATTCCGTTTCAAACGGCTGACCCTGCCGCTATCCTGGTATTTGATGGGGTGTTCCTGCTACGGCCGGAACTGATTGACTTCTGGGATGTGAAAATTTTTATCGACATTCGTTTTGAAACTGCGTTAAAACGGGCGCTGCAAAGGGATGTAGAGTTATTCGGCTCAACTGAGGAGGTCATCAAACGCTACCAGCAGCGCTACCTGCCGGGGCAAAAACTATACCTGGAAAGCTGCCAGCCAGCCGCTAAAGCCGATATAGTGCTGGATAACAACGACCTGCTTAACCCGATTCTGGTGTGGAAATAAAAAGCAGGGGCTTTTGAAAACCCCTGCTTTTTTAGCGGGCAACGGGACTCGAACCCGTGATTGAAGCTTGGAAGGCTGCCGTGTTACCACTACACCATGCCCGCATTGCTTTACATGATAGCAAAAATGTGTCTGGCTGCCAAGATGCAACTTACACCTGAAACTCGCCGTTTTTATAAAACAGGTCGCCGTCCACCAGGATTTCACCCCCGTCGCGCATATCACAAATCATGTCCCAGTGAACCAGCGAGTCGTTTTTGCTTCCGGTTTCACTGTAGCCGCGTCCTACGGCCATATTCACCGTACCGCCGATTTTTTCATCAAAAAGGATGCTGCCCCTAAAGCGCGGAATATAGTTGTTT
>CAZKZS010000526.1:0-2592 GCA_964557285.1 uncultured Anaerolineae bacterium
GGCCAGCGCGTGATTCCACACCGTCCCCGCGATGTTGATCTGCTGATGCAGGTGTTTATCGCGCTTGTCGCACCGATACAAACGATATTTGTAGGTACGGCGCACCTCCATTATATCCCCTTCTGGTTCCCTTGAATGATTGTCAGCAGCGCTCCACCTCCTGTAGGGATGAAACACGAGGGTATCCACAGGGTCGGCCAACCATTTTTCACAACAAGACGTGCTTGTCTGCGTCGTCGCGGTTTGGTCATACAAACAGGATACCCAAACTCCATCTCTATCGCAACTGCGCCTTCTATTCCCAAACCTGAAGGGTGGGGGTTTACGGCGCTTTTTCGATAACACCTTTAGCCGCGCAGTTTCTCCAAAAAGTCATCCACGGTTTCTTCCGGCGACATCGGATCGCCCCCATACAGATTATGCATCACTCCCTGATGTTTAATCAGCCAGACGTAAAGATCGGCTTCGGTGCGGTCTGGAAAATCCTGAAGCATGTTATGGCGGCGAATGGCTCTGACCATCGGCATATATACATTGTCATACCAACTGGCAACCGCTTCTTCCCAGGTGGGTTCACAATCGCAGTCCAGCCCTAGAAAATAATGATGCACTTCAATATGCTGAAGAATTTGCGTGTAGCGGGCGGGTTCGGTCAGGATAACCTCACTATCAGGCCGCAACTTTTTGAGGCTGGTTTGCGCCAGGAAATTAGCATACGCCGCTTTACGAAACAAATCTTCCGGTGTCGTATTTTCATCCAGTGGTACATCGGTTCTAAATTCGGTCACATACGCTTCTATGGTTTCCATATCATTGGCACGCGCTACCGATACCCGATGATTCCCATCTACGACAAAATAGGCATCTCCTACTTTGTAAACTTCTATAGGCGGGAAACCGGTTAGCCCTAATGCTAAGGCATCTACCGCCTTCCAGCGCTCTTTGCTAATAGATTTACGGGGTAAAAAACGGCGGTTAAAGTCGTTATGGCGGCCTACACTGCCCACGATTTTATCCAGAGGAACATCCTGCAATCCTAAATAGCGGTCATCCCGCAGGCGAAGTTTTTGCTTGACCTCATCAAAGTTCAGTAAATCGACATTTTTGCCCCGTAAACGGTCAATCAGGTCACTCCAAAAAGCCCGCGTCCGCGCACGCTGAAAGTCAACTTCGGCTTGGGACTGGACAGAACTAAAATCGGTGTCCACAGTATCCTCCTGTTTAAAACAGGGTTATTTATTGTAGATGACGGCTGGTTTTAAATAATCCTGGTCAGGAATTAAAAGTCGTTTGGGATTAATATTAATAATGCGGGTGTCATAATATTGCGTTTCAGTATTTTCGCGCCTGTCCCAGATGTCAATATGCCCGTGAATCATGTAGCGGGGTTTGCCCAAGCGCAGCAGCCAGAGCAGGGATTTAAATCCCTGGTGTGGTGGGTCGTCGCGGTCATGAATCCCACGCGGCGGGGAATGGGTAACTAAATAATCCGCCCCATACCCGTGTGTGCGCTGATGAATCATCATACGCGGCAGCAGACGCAGCCCAAAAACAGACATTTCTGCTTCGGTGTACTGCACATTTCTGCCGTTGTAGTGAATACAGCCTTCCAATCCAACCAGCGCCAGCCCCTGATAAATCACGTATTTCAAATGCAAACTTTCTCCCCCCGGGCGGCCCGGCTCGTAATGGTCATCATGATTGCCGCGTACAAAAAACAGGGGGCGGTTCAGCGCAGAGGACACAAATTCCAGATAACTGGGTTCCATGTCTCCACAGCTTACAATGAGTGAAACATCACTGTAGCTGTTTCTAAGATAATCCTGCCTGAGCATCTCAGGCAAGCGCTGGTCACTGATTGCCAGAATTTTCATGTGTTTTTATCAAAAGAGCGTACATTTTTTGTGCGGCTATTATAACGCCCCTATTCCATCCATTTCATGGGCTTGCCATCCCCGCCCCGGTAAATCATGATAATTTCGGCCAGGATGCTGATGGCGATTTCCTGTGGGGTTTCGGCATTCAGTTCCAGACCCAGCGGCGCGTGAATCCGGCTAATGGCTTCGCGGGGAATGCCTTTTTCTTCTAATGCTTTGACCGTTAGCGCCCAGCGCCGCCGCGACCCGATGACCCCAATATAGGCGGCATCGGTTTCAAGTAGGGCGGGAATGAGTTTTTCATCTATCGGCAGCCCCCGTGTGACCGCCGCGATATAGGTATTGGGATGGATGGTCATATGATTGGCAACTTCGCTAGGCGGCACATTCAGATAGCCATTTAAACCCGGCACGACCTGTTCATTACAAAATTCCGGGCGGTCATCACTGAGAATCACCCGAAATCCCGCCCATTTTGCCACCTCAGCCAGCGCCTTCCCCACATGCCCGCCGCCAATCACCAGCAGCGTCGGCGCAGTGATGAGAGGTTCTATAAAAAGCTGAAGGGTCCCGCCGCACACACCGGGGTCGCCCGCGCCAATATCGTTCAGGGCATATTCGACAATGGTCGGGCTGCCTGTCTGAATCGCTCGAATCCCATCCTGAATCACCCGCGATTCCATTTGCCCGCCGCCAACCGTGCCAACGATTGACC
>CAZKZS010000527.1:0-2587 GCA_964557285.1 uncultured Anaerolineae bacterium
GGTGACGCGCTTTGGGATGAAACCTTAGACGAAGACGATTACAATGCCACTGACGCTTGATATTGTTACTTTGGAAGAACCCTTATTAGAATTTGGTCAAAGTCATCATTTCAGTCCGACGTTAGGTTTAACTGCGTTTGGCCCTCTTAGTCTTCAGTTTGGGGTTGCTCATAAGGAAAACATACGAGTAGGGTTGGTAGGACCGGAAATTAGCCTATCAAATGCCAAGAGATGGTTTGAGCGTTGTCAGAATTACATATCATCTGGTTTAGAGAATAAAAAATTACATCCAGATTTTCCTGGCTTTGAAGCGGCGTTCCGTTCTCAATTTAATTTGTCAAATTTATGGGAATGGGAAATTAAAACAGACGAATTGGAAAATGCTCTCAGTGGAAAACCGCAAGAGAGATTTGCTCAAGTCTTAGAGTTATACACAAGAGGTATTCACTATTTAGCTAAGGAGCAGCATACTGAACCTGATGTAGTTGTAGTGTGTATCTCCGAAGAGATTATTGCTAAATGTCGAACTATAGATATACCCAAAGCTAGCTCAAGTGAGCAACGCAACTTTCAAAAGCAGAAAGATGGGAATGTACCGCTTCCAGGACTTGAAGACCTTGTTAAAGTTGAAGATAGGCTTTTACATCAAAACTTTAGACGCGCTCTTAAAGCGCGTGCAATGCTTATAGGTATACCAATACAACTAGGTACTGATAATCTCTTTTTAGACAGGCTAAATAATGAAAATCCTGCATCAAGAGCATGGAATGTATGTTTAGCACTTTTTTATAAAGCAGGTGGTCTACCTTGGAGATTAAAAACCTTATCTCCTGACACATGCTATGTAGGTATTAGCTTTCATCGGTATCAGTCAAAACAGAGGAGCAGTGTTTTTCCTAGCCTTGCCCAAGCCTTTCCAGCGACAGGTGAAGGGTTCGTCATGCGAGGTGATATTGTATCTCTTGACCCCAATAGCGACGAGCGTATACCTCACTTAAAAGCCAGTCAAGCATCTGACCTAGCTAAAAAAGTTGTGGAGGAATATCGAAATAGGGTGGGTTCAAATCCCCTTCGTATGGTGATTTATAAAACTTCAAAATTCAATCCCGATGAAGAGCAGGGATTTAGAGATGCCCTATCCTCAACAGCACTTGTTGAACTTGTTAATCTACGTCCTTCTGAGTTCAGATTGGTAAGACGAGGCGTATATCCCCCCTCACGCGGAACAATCGCTATTGTAAACGATACAACGTTCAACCTATTTACCAATGGCTATTTTGCAAATTGGGGAACGTATATGGGGGCGCACATTCCTGTACCGTATGAGATAAATATTTTAGGTAGTTCAGACCCCATAAAGATATGTTCGGAAATCATGGGACTAACAAAACTTAATTGGAATACAGCTAGAGATTTTACTAGCACTCCAATCCCCATTCACTTTGCCAAAGAAGTAGGAAGTATAATAAGCCATTTTATGGATTTAACCTCAGAAACGAATGTCACTCCAAATCCATCTTACCGTTTTTATATGTAGTACAAAGCAATGCTTTCAACGCAGCTTCCAATTATTTGACCTTCATGTTATGATATTCATAAATTAATAATTTTCAACTCCCCTCTTTTATGAAACAGGCCATCAAATCCACCATTCAAGAAAATGGACAAATCACGCTACCAGCGACCTTAAGGCGCAAATATGGTCTGAGAAGGGGGGATGAAGTGATTATTCAGGACACCGACAACGGGCTACTGGTACGTCCCCGAACTTCTAAACTGCTAGAACATCTACAGGCCATCGGGCGCGAACTTAAAGCAGCAGGGATAACGCAGGCAGAGCTAATCGCCAACGGACGGAAGATTAGAGGCCAATTGCTTCAAGAAATGTACGGTATTTCGGAGGACGGTGAGATTATTCCTCGATAGCTCGGTGCTTATCTCAGGGATGTATTCAGACACAGGCGCATCAGCCGCGTTAATTCGTCTGGCTGATGACAGTGAGATTGAACTGATTGTAAGTTTCTACGTACTGCTGGAAACTAAAACCAACTTTGAGCAAAAATTTCCACAGGTATTATCCCTCTATGCAATGTTTGTAGACACCATCCCGCCTGTTAACGTGATTGCCGTTGATGAACAGGAAGTTTTAGAAACCAGCCGTTATACTGAACCCAAAGATGCACCAGTCGTCGCAGCCGCAATAAAAGCCCACGCCGATTATCTGGTGACGTTGGATAAGAAGCATCTGCTTAACCAAAAACTGGTGAGCCAGCAATCAGGCTTACACATCGTTACCCCCAAACAGGCGTTAGAGGCAATCCGCCGTCAAATAGACAGGGCAGCATAAAGTAACATTATCAACTTTTATCCAGACCAATGAAAAAGCCGCTTAACCTACCCCATTTCAAGAGTGAAGATGAAGAACACGAATATTGGGCGAGGTTTGATTTGGATGAATATTTTGATGAGACTGACTTTGAACCTGTGTCCTTTCCCAACCTCAAACCAACAACCCGCCCCATCTCTACTCGGCTACCTGTCTACTTAATCCAGCGTATTAAAGAACAGGCCAATCGGCTTGATATAC
>CAZKZS010000528.1:0-2584 GCA_964557285.1 uncultured Anaerolineae bacterium
GGCGTCGTCGCGCTGGGGTGCGTCATCCGCGGCGACACGCTCCATTTCGAAATCGTGTCGGAACAGTCCGCGCGCGGGCTCATGGATATCGCGGTCCACCACGCGCTGCCGCTCGGCAACGGCATCCTCACCGTCGACACCGAGTCGCAAGCCTGGGGGCGTGCCAGGGCCGACGAGGGCGACAAGGGTGGAGAGGCTGTGCGCGCGGCGCTCGTCATGCTGCGGTTCAAGCGCCGCCTGGCCGCGGAGCGGGCATGAGCGCGGGAGCACAATCACCCGAACGCAAGGCGACCCGGCGCGGGGCGGCCCGGCTCGCCGCCGTGCAGGCGCTCTACCAGATGGACATTGCCGGCACGACGCTCAACGAGATACTCGCCCAGTTCGATGCGCACTGGCTCGGCGGGGAGATCGAAGGTTCGAAATATCTGCCGGCCGAATCCGCGTTCTTCCGCGACGTCGTGCGCGGCGTGCTCGCTGACCAGCGCCGGCTCGATCCGATGATCGATCAGGCGCTGAGTGAAGGCTGGCCGCTCAAGCGCATCGAGGCCCTGCTGCGCGCCATCCTGCGCGCCGGCGCCTTCGAACTCGACCGCAAGCGCGACATTCCCGCGCGCGTCGTGGTCTCCGAATATGTCGATATCGCGCACGCCTTCGTCGACAAGGACGAAACCGGGCTCGTCAACGGCGTGCTGGATGCGCTCGCCCGCAAATTGCGGGCCGAGGAATTCGCGCGCCCGGCCGGATAGCGGGATGGAAAGCGCAGAGGACAGACTGATCGCGCGTTTCTTCCGGCCGCTCGCGACGCATCCGGGCGCGCTCGGTCTGCGCGACGACGCGGCCTTCCTCGTTCCGCCTGCCGGGCACGATCTCGTTCTCAAGACCGATGCGGTGGTGGCAGGCATCCACACATTCCCCGACGATCCGCCATCGGCGCTCGCGCGCCGGGCGCTGCGGGTGAACCTGTCGGATCTCGCCGCCAAGGGCGCGAAACCCGCCGCCTTCCTCGTCTCCGCGGCCTTTCCCGGCGATATCGACGAGGCGTGGCTGCAAAGCTTCACCGACGGGCTGCGGGCGGATGCGGAAGCGTTCGGGTGCGCGCTGATGGGCGGCGACACCGACCGCACCCCGGGGCCGGCGACGGTCGCGGTCTTCATGGTCGGCTGGGTGCCGCACGGCGAGATGGTGCAGCGCGCGGGCGCGCGCGCGGGCGACGCGGTGCTGGTGACCGGAACGATCGGCGACGCCGCGCTCGGCCTCGTGCTTCGCAAGGAGGAAGGGCTGGCGCGGCAATGGGCGCTCACCGAGGCGCAGTGCGCCTTCCTGCTCGACCGCTATCTCCTGCCGCAGCCGCGCGTTTCGCTCGCCGACATCCTGCGCGCGCATGCGCACGCCGCGATGGATATCTCGGACGGTCTTGTGGGCGATCTCGCCAAGCTCTGCCGGGTGTCAGGCGTATCGGCCGATATCGACGTCGCGCGCATCCCGCTGTCGGAGGCGGGCCGCCGGGCGGTCGAAGCCGATGCCGGGATGCTGACGACCGCGCTGACCGGCGGCGACGATTATGAGTTGATCTGCGTCATGGCGTCAGATCGGGTGGACTCGTTTCGTATGCAGGCCGAACGCGTCGGGATTCCGGCGACCGTGATCGGGCGGATCGTTGCCGGCAACGAGGAGCCGCGTTTTATCGATGGGCAGGGTCGAGCGATGGCTTTCGTTCGCGGATCGTTCAGCCATTTCTGACGATCCCGGTGCGGGCCCGTTCTGTGTCTGCGGCAGTCCTGCCCTGTGGCGCTGTGGCTGGCCGCACGTCTCGTCCCGCGCTATCAAGACGCCGGCCGGGAAACCATCCGACATGATGTCATCCAGCGCTTTGCCCCTGACCGAAGAGGCCGGCGACCGCCTTGCGCGCCGCAACGCGCTCGTGCTCGCGGTCACGCAGGCGCTGGCGGGTGCCAACACCGCGGTCATGCTGGCGACCGGCGGCATCGTCGGTGCCATGCTGGCGCCGGATCGCTCGCTCGCCACGCTGCCGGTGACGACCTATGTGATCGGCATGTGGTTCGGCACCCTGCCGATGGGCATGCTGGCTCGCAGGTTCGGCCGTCGGACCGCCTTTCAGCTTGCGACCATCGCCGGCGTTGCCACGGGCCTGCTGTGCTGCCTCGGTGTGGTGCTGGGGTCGTTTGGCGTATTCTGTACTGGCGCCTTCTGCTGCGGCCTCTATGCCGCCGGCCATCAGGGCTATCGCTTCGCTGCCGCCGATACCGCAAGCGACAAATTCCGGCCGAAGGCGATCTCATGGGTGCTGATCGGCGGGGTGTTCGCGGGGGTGGTGGGCCCGCAGCTCATTATTCTGACCAAGGACATGTGGCAACCCTTCCTGTTCGCGGCGAGCTATCTGGCGCAGGCGGCGGTCGCGGTCGTGGCCACGCTCGTGCTTGGATTTCTGCGTATTCCGCGCACGCCCAAACTGGCCGAAGGTGAAAGCGGGCGCGGCCTGATCGAGATCCTGCGTCAGCCGCGCTTCTTTGTGGCGGTGGTGTGCGGGATCGCAAGCTACGCCATGATGAACATGGTAATGACG
>CAZKZS010000529.1:0-2563 GCA_964557285.1 uncultured Anaerolineae bacterium
CGCCGCAGCGCTTTGTAATTCTGTTCCAGATAGTGACATTCCCCCGGATGACAGCCCGTAATCAGCACCCCGTCCGCGCCGGAAGCCAGCGCCTTCAGCACAAACGTAGGATCGAGCCGGCCGGAACACATCAGCCGGATCAGCCGAATGTTGGGCGCGTATTTCACTCTGGCCGTCCCCGCCAGGTCCGCCGCACGGTAACTACACCAGTTACAGGTAAAACCGACAATTACAGGTTCAAATTGAGTTGTCATGGTTGCCTCCCTACGCCATTTCCAGATTCAGCAGCAGCAGACCTTCAATCTGCGAGAGAATTTGCTCGTCGCTGAAGCCCGTGCCACTGATTGCTCCGGCTGGGCAGGCGGCAACACACGTTCCACACCCCTGACACAGCGCCGGATTAATTTCTGTTACCATCCGGTCCTCATGGAAGGAGATGGCGTTGAAGGGACACAGCCCGTTACAGATGCGACAGCCAGAACATTTATCAGCATCCACACTTGCCCGCACCGGCTCAAGCGCGATTTGCTGCTGCTGGATACGCGACAGCACCCGCGCGGCGGCTGCCGCGCCCTGCGCCACACTGGTCGGAATATCCTTCGGCCCCTGGGCGCATCCGGCCACAAAAACGCCTTCGGTCATGGTCGCAACCGGATCAAGTTTGGGATGTTTTTCGGTAATCCAGCCGTCCATGCTGCAAGAAATCCCAAACAGTTTGGCGACCTCTTTTGCATCGTGTCGGGGTTGCAGAGACACCGACAAAATCACCATATCCACTGGAATACGACGCTGCCTTCCGGCCAGTGTATCCTCCACCTGAATGATGAGTTTGCCTTCTTCGCCGGACAAACGGGCAGCATCCGTGACTTCCGCGACCCGCCCGCGCACAAAAATCGTGCCTTCTTCCAGCACACGCTGATAAAACTCGTCGTAGGCTTTGGCGGTGGTGCGAATATCAATGTAAAAGTTGTAGACGGTTGCTCCGGTGCGCTCTTTAACCAGATGGGCAAATTTAAGGCTCTGCATACAGCAGATGGCGGAACAGTAGTTGTTAAAATTCCGGTCCCGGCTGCCCGCGCAGTGAATGATGCCGACGGTTTTAGGGGTTTTTACCCCATCCCGCAGCACAATATCGCCGTTGGTAGGGCCTGCCGCGTTGCTTAAACGTTCAAATTCCAGGCTGGTAAACACGTTCGCCAGCCGCCCATATCCGTACTGGGCAATTCGCCGCGCATCCAGCACATCAAACCCCGTTGCCAGGATGATATTGCCCACCTGTAAAATCAGGGTTTCGTCCTGCTGGTTAAAATCAATCGCCTGAGTCGGACACAGTTTTTCGCAGGCGCGGCAGGTGCCTTTCAGGAAATAGGTACAGTTCGGGCGGTCAATCACCGGATATTTCGGGACGGCCTGTGGGAAGGGGGTGTAAACGGCCTTCCGGTAGCCTAATCCGGCTTCAAATTCCTCATCCAGCACCTTTTTAGGACATTTATCCTGACAGATGCCGCAGCCCGTACACAGGTCAGTATTGACATAACGAGCTTTTTTATTCACCGTCACCGTAAAGTTGCCCACGTATCCCTGCACGTTGGTGACTTCGCTCCAGGTCAGCAGGGTAATGTTGGGGTGTGTGCCTGCCGATACCATGCGGGGGGTTAAAATACAGGCGGCACAGTCAAGGGTCGGGAAGGTCTTATCAAACTGCGCCATATGCCCCCCAATGGAGGGTTCGCGTTCCACCAGATAAACCGGAAATCCCGCATCGGCAATTTCTAGCGCGGCCTGAATCCCTGCAATCCCGCCGCCCACTACCAGAGTCGCTGGATGGATGGGAACTTTAAGCGGTTCAAGCGGCTCATGATGCAGCACCCGTTCCACACCGCCAGAAATAATGGCTTTGGCTTTTTCGGTGGCTTTGATTTTATCGGTATGCACCCAGGACGCCTGTTCCCGAATCGACACCAGTTCACAGAGGTAGGGATTTAACCCCGCACGCTGGCAGGCGATTCGGAAGGTCTGCTCATGCAGATGGGGCGAACAGGCCGCCACCACAATCCGAGTCAGTTGATAGTCATGAATATCTTTTTCAATGAGTTCCTGACCCAGACTCGAACACATAAATTTGTAGTCGCGGGCAATCACAACGCCACGATGTTTCAGGTGTTCTTCTGCCCACTTTGCCACACCCTCCACGTCAATCGTGCCAGCAATATTCGTTCCGCAGTGGCAAACGTAGACTCCTATCCGTTCCTGAACGGGTTTATGGTTTTTGGAGGTCATTCTTCCACCTCCTCACGGGCTGCCATTCGGGGCATGGGAAGTCCCTCTTTTTCACCTTTTTTGCGTTTATGCGGGGTTTCTGTTTCCACGGGCGGCGCTTCAACACCGATTTTTCTGAGGGCAGGGCGGGCGTCTACAAATTCTTTGCCAAGCCCCAGCACGTCCGCATCCATCCCGAAGGCCAGTCCCATCAACTGCGTAAAATACACAATCGGGACGCGGTAATCGGTGCGGAAATATTTGTTCATTTCCACCTGATAGGCGTCCAGATTCAACTGGCACA
>CAZKZS010000530.1:0-2556 GCA_964557285.1 uncultured Anaerolineae bacterium
GGGTATCGGGCGTACCGCCCTTGTCCCCGCCCCTACATTCATCTTCTTGTCCGCCCTTGAAACATTGCATGGGAAGGGGTTTAGGGTGGGGACGAGCCATCAAGGTACTTATAATCTGAGAGATTTTCAAGGTATAGAAGATTTCGGGCTGAGTGCGATTACGCCCAAAGTTTTCCTGGAGAAAATTGGAGCATTGCCATGAGCAACATCAGCCTTCGCTTACCGGATTCGCTGCATGAGGCTGTTCGAGAGCTTGCCAGTCAGGATCATGTTTCTATCAATCAGTTTATCGCGCTGGCTGTTGCGGAGAAAGTTTCTGCCCTGATGACAGAAAAATATTTGATGGAAAGAGCAAAACGCGGCAGCAGGGAAAAATTTGAAGCAGCTATGGCGGAAGTGCCTGCTGTTGAGCCAGAGGAGCAAGACCGCCTATAATGGCTGCTTTCTTGTCATTAATTTGGCGCGAAGGCTGAACATATCGGGTCGATTGACTTCAATCTCGCGGTGGACGGCTTCTGCGGCGGCCTCCTGCTGTCGGATATAAGTCTCTACTTCTTCTCGATGATAGAGATAGTATCCGATAACGCTGTAAACTTCTGCTAGTGATAGGACATCAAAACTATCAACTATCTGTTCCGGTGAGTCCCCGCGCCGGAAGGCTGCAATCACAGTTTCCAGCCTGACTCGCGTATCTCCGACCAGCGCCACTCCATCGGCATTGATTTTGATGGGAACTTTTTCGGCCTGCAAGGTAAGCATCATCACAATCTTCCTGACAGTTCAGGAGGCGATTCGGGAGATGAATCGCCTGAACAGGTCGTCAGATAATTTGAAACAACACGGCCATATACGGAGCAACCGCCAGCCCACCCAGGAAAAACGCCAGCGCTGCATTTTGTTCGGCAATCAGTTCTCGCTGCAAATAGCTGTACAGGGTTTCCCCTTCCAGAGGTTGCAGAGCGCGGAAAGCAATCCAGAACAGCGCCAGCGCGTAGATACTCGCCCCTACCGTGCCGCCGATAATCCAGGCCGCCGATTCTGCGGCCGTGTATTCTGCAGCCGTAAAGCCATTGGACGCCAGCACACTCACAAAAATAGAAGCAATAAATGATACGATAAAAAAAGCCGCGCCAACGGCTGCATTTTGAACATCTTCAATTTCATGGGCTAGGCGCTGCGGTTTTAAACCCAGCATCCACAGCAGCATAATGGTCACTAGCTGGGCAATCACCGTTGCCACCAGCGTCCATAAAATAGCCTAAAATATTAAGTCCACCTGGAAAGTCTCCTTTAAATCTTGAAAATGATTTTACCCGGATTCCGTAATTTTGCGTGGGATAGGTATGCCAGGTTTGCCAGGTGATTTCGCCCTCTGTGACCTGCCAGATAATGCGGGTGAGGGGAGTCTGACCGTAGACCTGCGGAAAGGCTGCTTCAATCCTATTCGGAGAAGTTTCCGGCGGCAAATGGACTGCGGATACCGACTCAAAATTTACTGAAACGGTATAAGAATCGGTCTGGTAATGATAGGCGGTTAGGTCAGCAAAATGATGTAAACGACTGTCGGCGGGCAGGTCAAGGCAGGCCAGCACTTCCGTAAAAAGAAGCTGGCCGTTCCGTTCAATACGGACGGCATGGCTTTCCCCGATAATCTGAAAAATAAATCCCCACACTCCCACGTTTACCCGCGCCTGCTGAATCACCGTGAGGGAAAAGTCGGTACGAACCAGGCCAAGCACTAAATCGGTGGGCTGTTGATGTGCAACCTTCATATCCTGATTCTACACCGATTTTTTGCCCTGTATCAGGATGATTCCCCCATTATCCTTGATGATGGGCATGTGCTGGGCAATCGTATCGGTGATTTTTAAAATCCGGTAGCCGATGCTGTGGTTGGTCAGGTTAATCAGATGCGGCGGCACAAATACCGTCGTTTTCATGTTCAGCGTTATCCCCGTTCCGGCGAACCATTCCCGCAGCCGCGCCTGAGAAATCAGCGCTTCGGGGCCGGCTTCTTCGTGCCAGAGCAGATAAATTTTTTGCAGCAGTTCAAAAATGGGTCGGAAAAGGGTCTGATTGTTCTCATGACCAAAATAGAGGCCGTCCGGCTTCAGCACCCGCCCCACATGTTTGCAAATCGCCTTTGGGTCGGGCATGTGATGGAGAACACCGTAAATCAGCACGTAATCAAAGGAGGCATCCCGCAAGGGAAACTGCATCCCATCGGCGGCCAGAAAAGAGGCGCGGGCGCGATAATTTCCGGCACGGTAGCGGCGAATGGCCTGCCGAATCATGTGTTTGGAAACATCAAATGCTACTATGTTAATGTCCAGATCGGCCATTTTGAAGGTGCTGCGTCCGTTGGCGCTCCCCACATCCAGCAGCCACGCGCCCGCCTGAATCTGCTCTCGCCAGGGGTCATTGGCAATTTTGTCCGCCGCCACCCAGAACGGTTTGACCTCAAAATCACTCAAATATTCGATGTGGCCGTCACCGGAATAACGGTCAAAATGTTCCTGCTGCACGCGCTGAAGCTGAGAAGATTCAGCATCGGCA
>CAZKZS010000531.1:0-2553 GCA_964557285.1 uncultured Anaerolineae bacterium
CGTGCTCCTCCACGCCGTCGCCGCACACCGTGCGGTAGGCCTCCACGGTCCCCGCGAAGCCCTCCGCGTCGGGCGAGTCGAAGCCCACCAGGTAGGTATCGCTCGCGCCCGGCACGAAGGTGAGGTGCTCGTCCGCTCCGGCGCCGCAGAGGTCGAGCCCGTCCGCGCACGCGGCGGCGTCGCAGCCGCGCAGCACGTAGATGGCCGGGTTCGCGCCACCCGCCTCCGGATCCACCCGCGCGTGGAAGTGCCAGCGGTCCGTTCCGTCGGCCTCGATGGCGAGGAAGAGATCGGGCCCACCCTCGGCGCGGCCGGTGCAGCCGCTCACCTCGCGCGCGTCGTCGGTGCGCCCTCGCGTGTCGATGGCGAACGAGTGGCTGCGGACCTCGCCGCCGAGCGTGAGGAGCGGCGCCTGATCGCCGCAGACCTCCGCCAGCTCTCCGGCCAGCGGCGGGATGGCGCCGTCCGGTCCGGCGTCGACGTTCATGTAGAGGGAAGGATCGAAGACGAAGCAGCCCGGGCAGGCGAGGCAGAGGGCCACGAGCCAGAGGCGCCCGGTCGTCATGGCGTCGCCTCGCCGAAGGCGCCGCCGAGCACCGCGAGGAAGCCCCCCGGCGTGGGGGCGAGCGCGACGAGCGCGCCTCCCCCGAAGTCGGTGAACAGCGCGATGATCGCGGTCGCCGCCCCGAAGGCCAGCGCCCCGATCAGCAAGCCGTTGGTCCGCCACTCGAGCATCACGCCGTTCTCGTAGCGCGCGCGGGTCGGCGCCATCACGTACACGTCGCGCGCCGCGAGGGTCTCGACGCCCGACCACGTGGTGAGCGCGAGGCCGAAGCCGGTGAGCGCGAGCCCCACGCCGAAGAGCTCGGGCCCGATGCCACGCCGGGGCGCGGCGGGCGGCGCGGGCGGAGCGACCGGCGCCGGCGCGGGCGCGGGAGGCTCGGGCGCGGCGAGCGCCAGGTGGAGGTCGGTGGACGTCCCCGCCTCGATCTCGACCGCCCGCGCCGCCTCCCCTCCGTCGGCGAACGACGCGACCACCCGATGCTCGCCGGGCTCCACGAAGAGGTGGACGGCCGTCCCCCGGCCCACGGGCCGTGCGTCCAGCGTGACGGCGCACGCCTCCGGGCAGGTCACGTGGAGCGCGCCGATCCGCTCGCGCACCTCGGACAGCGTCCGCTCGGCGAGCGCGCGCGCCTCCGCGTCGTCCGGGTAGCGCTCGAGCGCGGCGACGCTCAGCGTCGCGGCGCGCGCGAAGTGCCCCGCCGCGCCGTGGTTGCGGATGGCGCCGCGGAGCGCCTCGGGGCTCGGCGCGGCCTGATCGGCCACCTCGAAGAGCACGGCCGCGCGCGCCGGCTCACCGCGGAGCTCCGCGCTCTCACCCTCGGCCAGCGCGGCCGCCGCGGCGTCGACGTCCTGCGCCCGCGCGCAGGGCGCGCAGGCGAGCACGCAGGCCGCGAGCGCGCACGCTCGCATGGCGTCGGCGTCGAGCACGCGCGGAGTATGCCCCAACTCGGACGAGGCCGGAGGAGCGTGACGCGGGCCCCTCGCGAGCGCGACCTCGGCCCGCGCGGGGTGAGACTGTGCGTTCGCTCGCGCGGGATCTCTCGGGATCTGCCGGGGCCGTGCGGCTGGCACCGGCGCTGCAGACCGGGCCAGGTCAACGGGGCTGTAGACGAGGCGGACCGACCTGCTAGTCTCGCGCCCCGCGAATCGAACCCGGGGGCTCGCGCCGAACGGCACCCCACCCCCTGCCGGTCGGCCCCCCCGGCACTCAACGTAGGAGAGACGAGCTCATGACGACCAAGTACAAGAAGGCGATGCGCATCCTCGGTGCGTTCGCGATCCTCGGCGCGATCATCGCGTGTGGCGGCGGCGACGACGACTCGAGCAGCACGACCACGACCGCGGCCGATCCGACGACCGCGCAGGGAGTGGCGGCGGCGCAGCCGGGCGCGGCGGGCGGAGCCCCGCAGGCGCTCGCGCTCGGGCAGCCCCCCGCCTCGCTGAACGTGCCGATCCCGCCGAGCTTCAACCTGGAGATCACCGCGCCCGCCGAGTACCAGATCGACGTGACGGCGACGGGCGGCGATCCGCGCCTCTTCATGTACCAGGGCGAGACGCTGGTGGAGGACGACGACGACGGCGGCGAGGGCAACAACTCCCGCATCGTGCGCTTCCTGACCCCGGGCACCTACTCGCTCCGCGTCACCGAGTACCGCGCGCGCCCGATGACGGCGCAGGCGCAGGCGCAGCAGCTCCAGCCGCCGACCCCCGTCGGCGCGCTCACGCTGGGCCAGCCCCTCGTCGTGCAGTTCCCCGAGTTCGGCTTCATGAACCGCCCGGAGAACGACCGCGACGCCTCGCGCGCCGTGACGCTGCAGGTCGCGGCGGCCGGCCAGTACACCTGCACGGCGACCATCAACAACGATCGCCGCGCGCAGATGCAGCTGATCCTCAACGGCAGCGTGGTGGCCAGCGACGACCAGGGCTTCACCGAGCAGCAGGCGAGCATCACCCAGCAGCTCCAGCCCGGCACCTACGAGCTCCGCGTGT
>CAZKZS010000532.1:0-2528 GCA_964557285.1 uncultured Anaerolineae bacterium
CAGTGCCGAGGTCCTTCGTCCACTTGCACTGCGTGACGCGGCCGAAGTTGTCGAGTCGGTCGTAGTCGTCGAGGTCGGCGGGATCGTACAGGGTCATGAAGACGTCCGGCTGGGGCAGCGTCGTGCCGACGAGCTGCCCCACGCCGTTGTAGGCGTAGCGGGCCACGTCCACGCCCGCCACGTCCACCACGGTGACGCGGCTCGCGTCCGCGTCGTGGAGGCTGCTCGTCGAGAGGTACTCGTAGGTCACGACCGAGCCCTGCGGATAGGTCATCGTCGCCTTGCGGATCGTGTTGCGACCCGCGACGGCCTTCGCATAAGTGTAGTCCACGTCGTAGTAGCCGTCCGAGGCGTCCGTGCCCCCGGAGATGGCCGAGTTGCGGTCCATGGCGAACTGGGTGAGGTTGCTCCAGCCGTCCCAGGTGTACTGCACCTGGTCCACGACGTTGCCGCTGCCCACGGCCGGATCGTCATACTGGGTGATCGTGCTCACCCGGCCGCTGGAGTCGTAGACGGTGCTGATGCGCTCGACGGCGCACCTTAGTCGACTTCAAAGATGTCTCCACCCCCAATAGTCCTCCATCGTTGCATGTCCTGCCCATTTGCGTAACGTATTCCAGCATGATCCGAGGTTCTGAGGACGCGCGCAACATTCGTCGCGTCAGAAACAAACACCGAGCGCGCTACAAGGACATGAAGAGGCGCTGCACGATTCAGCTCGGGAACTGCAAGCATCGGTTCGGCAGCACCCAAGCGTTGGAATCTGTAGAGAATCCATCCTTTGCTTGCGACTTCGCTGTGATCCATCACATCAGGATCGGCATGACTCCCCTCTCGGACGACCGACGAAAGTGGCATGAGCCATTCCACGCCCGCTTCGGAGGCACTCGCGCCAACAATTCGCCCTCCCTTGTCGGTGATTTGGGCGATTCTCGTGACAAGTTCACCGTCGCTCCGAAAAAAGAGTACTTCTCCGAGATCCCCATCTCCATCTGAACGCGGTAGAATCAGTCCAGCCGGGGAGAGCCCGGATTCCTTGGTGAATTTCAGAATGCACCAATCTCGTGAAGCCGTCATACAGTCTCCACTCTGCGCCGGGGTCATGTTTGTGGCGGTTGGCGCCGCGCAACCGACCAATACAAGTACCCCAAAGGCGAACATTGTTCCGAGCAATACATGGGCGCTTGGCATGATGATACCCCCTGAAATTGTTGCTGGCTGTTAGTATGGCAGCGTCTTGTTATAAGGCCAACACATATACCCACACCAGTTGCTGTAGTAGTTCGGGTCATTGCGACGCCTGCGCTCCCACTCCTTCTTTGGATCGTCGAATGGTGGCGAGACTTCTTGACATCCGGGCTTGTCCGTCCACCTTTTGTCCGGATTCTGTCTGAAGAAGTGGTAATCACACCACCCGTTATTCGTCTTGTTGGGAGTCTGGAGCATCACTGCGATTGCGTAGCTGTTAGGCGGACATTCTCCGGTGTTTGGGTCTGGATCAACGGCGCCGTCGCGCCTCATCCCTGTCTTGAGCTCATCACAGGTCGGACAGTTGGGCAGGCGAAGCACGCCCGGATCGACAGTTGGTATCGGAGTCTTCCGACTGGGTGAGCATGTGGCATACCGCCAACAATTACCTCGGCAATCAGGATTGTTCCATTCGAAGTCGGAAGGATTTCGGTCTGGATCGTTTCTTGGATCCCATGTATGCGAAAAACAGGCGTCTACACAGTCGAACCATGTCCGGCCATCTACCGTGCAGCAGTCGATGCACTGCTGTAATGTTCGCGATTGTCTTACACACTCGTCGCCATCAGGAGGGAGCACCTGCGCTGGCTGCGTGCTGCCACCACGCTGCCAAGCTAAGCCTAGCGGGTCGTGGCTGCCGATGGACCGCGAACTCACATACTCATACAGACTCATCCCATCGACATACCCGAGGGGATCGCGTCTCGTCCATCGTCCCAGGTGAGGTTCGAGGACGCGGTTGCGGACGTGGCTGATGTCGAGGTTGATGTCCTTGTGGTAGCCGGCGTAGCCGAGGCGGTTGGCGACGCTGGCGGCGCTGAGGACGGTCCAGCCGAGGGTGGTGCCCTCGTAGCCTTCGGCGAGGGTGCCGTCGGTCGCGTCGATGTCGCCGTCGAGATCGAGGTCGGCGCGCACGTCGTACGCAGTCGCCCAGGCCTTGATCGCGTCCACGTCGCCGGTGTCGGTCACGAAGTCGGAGTCGATGTCCCCCGCGGGCAGTCCGATGGGAATCCCATAGGCGGAGAACTTGACCCACTCGACCATGGCGCCGGCGCTGGTGAGGATGACGCTGACGTCGCTCCGCCAGTTCTGACAGTAGTTGCGCCGCTCTTCCATGGTGCCGTCGGCGGCGCTGGTCCAGCCCGAGTTGGCGTCGCGTTGCCTGAGGATCACGCTGTGAATGTAACGGACCGCGGGGGGCCTGTCAAGGGGGGCGCCTGTCGAGGGCGGCCGGCCCATTCGCGCCGTCGCCGGCGGCCGTCTCGGGGCCGCCTTCGATC
>CAZKZS010000533.1:0-2516 GCA_964557285.1 uncultured Anaerolineae bacterium
GGGCAGGCATCGCTCACTGCGTTCGCTTGTTCCTGCCCTTCTTCGGGCGGGAATTGGGCGTGCCGCCCCTACATTCCTTGAACTACTTTGTGGAGAGGGGGTAAGCATGATTCTCTTTACCTCATTTGCACGATTGGCAATCCAGATATGATAGTTATATTTCTTGGTCCGACTCTTCCGATTCAGGAAGCCCAAAGGATTCTACCGGAGGCCACTTATCTGCCGCCTGTATCCCAGGGAGATATTCTGAAAGCCGTGCTGCACCGCCCGCATGTGATGGGTATCATTGACGGTTATTTTGAGCATGTGCCGTCGGTCTGGCACAAAGAAATTTTATGGGCTATGAAGCAGGGGATTCATGTTTTTGGGGCATCCAGTATGGGGGCGCTGCGGGCGGCGGAACTGGCTGCCTTTGGCATGGTAGGCATCGGCAAAATTTATGAAGCTTATGCTTCCGGTGAAATTGAAGATGATGATGAAGTGGCTGTTGCCCATGCTCCCGCCGAAGAAGGTTATCTGGCGCTGTCAACCGCTATGGTCGATATGCGTGCCACCCTGAAAAAAGCCGAACAGCAGGGGCTTCTCACTTCCCGCTCCGCGCTGGAAAAAATCGCCAAAGACCTGTTTTATCCTGAACGTACCTATCCTGCCCTTTTAAAAATCGCGGCACAGCAAAATCTCCCTGATGGGGAGGTACTTAAAATGTGGCTGCCGCAGAATCAAGTCCATCAAAAACAGGAAGATGCCGTGCTGCTGCTGCACACGCTGAAGGAAAAATTGGCTCACCTGAACGCCCCCAAACGGGTATTGTACACGTTCCAGCCTACCCAAATCTGGGAACGGGCGGCGCGGCAGGCCGCCGACTCTCCTCAGATTTTGCCGGATGCCTTCGCCCGCGCCAGCACCCGTTGAGCCGCCCGAATCATGGGCGCGTCCACCATACGCCCCTCATAGGCAAAGACTCCTGTCCCGCCCGCCTGATGCACTTCATAAGCGGCAATTAACTGCTGCGCGGCGCGGATTTCTTCCGGCGCGGGGGTGAATATCTCCACAATCGGCTGAATTTGATTCGGATGAATCGCCAGTTTGCCCGTGTACCCCATTCGCAGCGCATCCAGGGTTTCGGATTTCAGGACCTCTAAGTCCGTCAGGTTAACAAACGGGGTATCAATCGCTTCCAGACCGTAAGCGGCGGCGTGCAGCACCACCGCGCTGCGGGCATAGGCCACTTCCTTGCCTTCACGGGTGCGAACCGCCCCTATATCTCCGGCCAGGTCTTCCGCCCCAAAAATCAGCGCGACCAGAGGGCTGCCTTCATTGGCAATTTCGGGCAGATTGATAATGCCGCGTGCCGATTCAATAATAGCCAGAATTTTAGTGCCGCCGATGGTATATCCCAGCGTCTGCTCAGAATCCATCACCGACTGAATGACATACCGTAAGTCATCTTCGGTCTCAATTTTTGGCACAACATACCCATCCGGGCGGCCTTTAATGGTTTCTGCAATATCATCGGCAGCCAGTCCACTTTGCACCGAATTAATGCGTACCAGGCGTTCAGTGCGGCCAAAATTGAGTGTGGTCAGGGCTTGAAATACAATCTGCCGCGCCTCAATTTTCCGGCTCAGCGCGACCCCATCCTCTAAATCCATAATCACCGAATCAACACCCAGCGTTGTCCCTTTGTTAATTTTGTGCAGGTCATCCCCTGGCATAAATAACAGGGCGCGTCGGACTCTTTCGTCACTCATGCTGTTTGGTCCCCTCGTTTCAGGAATAATACGCTGCGTTCCACTTCACACACGACTTCACCATGCTGGTTTTTACCCAGATGCCGCAAATGAATGATACCCCTATCGGCATGGGATTGAGAATCACGTTTGCTTAACACTTCGGTTTCCACATAAATTGTATCCCCATGAAAAACGGGTTTGGGATGTTTGACTTTTTCATACCCTAAATTCGCTACAATAGTTCCTTCAGTCAGTTCGGAAACCGTCAGCCCAATCACCAGCCCCAGCGTAAAAATCCCGTTAACAATGCGCTGCCCGAACTGGGTTTTGCTGGCAAAATCTTCGTTCAGGTGCAGGGGTTGGGGGTTCATAGTCAGGGTTGAAAACAGGACATTATCCATTTCGGTAATGGTGCGGCCTACCGAATGGCGCAGGGACATCCCCACTTCTAATTCTTCAAAATATTTTCCGGCCATTTTTAAACCTCTTAATCTAAATAATTTTGATGCCACAGTTCAAACACAATCAACGCCCACAGCAGCAGCGAATAATCCCGTTTGCCCTGCATCAGGGCGCGAACCGCTTCCGGCTGGAAGTAGCCGCGCTGCTGAATACGAGTAGGGGAGAGGATATCTTCAACCCATCCCCGTAGTTCCTGCTGAAACCACAATGAAATCGGCAGGTTTAAACCTAATTTGGGCGCGTGCAAAATTTCCGGCGGCAAAAAAGGCGACATGGCTTTTCGGAACAGGCTTTTGGTCACGCCCTTTTGAATTTTCCATG